>NZ_JBVJWO010000024.1:0-75755 GCF_055602345.1 Streptomyces sp. NPDC037401 | reverse complement strand
ACTACCGCGGCCAGGAGACGTTGGCGCGGGTCCACAACCTGGGGAAGCCACCGCGCCGGCCCCCCCCCCCCCCCCCCCACCCCACCCACCCCCCCCCCCCCCCCCCCCCTCCCCCCCCCCCCCCCCCCCCCCCCCGCCACGGATCGGACAGGTGGGGAGGGGGAGCGGATCAGCGCGCGGCGGGGGTGCAGCCCTGGGGGAGCTTGGGGAAGCCCGCGTGGCCGAACGGCATGGCACCGCCCTGCGTCTTCCACTCCAGGACCGGCTTGGCCGTGTCCGCCTTCAGGATGCGGACGGTGATCCCGGACGAGGCGGGCAGCGAGGTGCGGGCGCGGTTCAGCGTCGCGAAGGCCTTCGTGGGGGTGGCCCACTCGCGCAGCACGGCCTGCGGGCCCTTGGGGGAGGTGGTGAGGTCGGCGAACATGCCCGCGCCGATGTCCTTGCGGGCGATCTGCGAGACGCAGCCGCGGCCCAGGTCGGAGTTGCGGACCGGGAGCTTGTAGGTGGCGACCTCGGTGCTGCCGTCCTTGGTGACCTTGAGCTCGGGCCGGGCGGAGTGCAGCTTGACGAGGGCCGTCTTCATGCCGTGCAGGCGCTTGGCCTGGTGGCGGGAGTCGAGCAGGCCCTCCACGTGCACCATGTAGGTGTCACCGGGGGTCCAGTCCAGGCCGACGTAGCGCAGCCAGACTTCCGGTCCGCTCTCGTCGTTGTTGCGCAGCACCGCGACGATTCCGTTGCCGATCGCCACGGCCTGGCCCAGGTAGCGGCTGTCGTCCGCCTTGGCGGAGGCGCCGGCGGCGGCCACCGAGACCGTGGCGTGCGCGACCGGGCCCGTCTGCGGCGCGGCGGCGAACACCGCGCCGGCCGCGGGGGCCAGCAGGGCGCCGGCCAGGGCGGCGGTGACGAGCGAGGAACGGACGGCGGTACGCATAACGACTCCTTGGAGCATTGTCTCGGTAGGGGTGGGAGAGCCGCATGCCGCGTTGGTCTCTGTCGGGCTTTCATCCGGTGAGGGTGGCGGGGCTGCTGAAACGAATCTATTGATCTTGTACGACCGGTTGATCCGCTTCCCGTCACAGATGTGTCACGTCCAGCTCGGTCGAGCGGTGGGGGGTGACAGGTCGCTACGCGCGTAGATATGCTCATCTGGTGACCATGCCCACCACATCCCCCGCATTCGCTGACGTGACGACGTCCGACAGCGCACTGCGCCGCTTCCTCCACGGGCTGCCCGGCGTCGACGCCGTCGGCCTGGAGGCTCGCGCGGCTGCGCTCGGCACTCGCTCGATCAAGACCACGGCCAAGGCCTACGCCATCGACCTGGCCATCTCGATGATCGACCTGACGACGCTGGAAGGCGCGGACACCCCGGGCAAGGTCCGGGCGCTCGCCGCCAAGGCCGTCAATCCCGACCCGACCGACCGCACGACCCCGATGACCGCCGCCGTCTGTGTCTACCCGGACATGGTGGCCACGGCCAAGGCCGCCCTGAACGGCGCCGACGTCAAGGTCGCCTCGGTCGCCACCGCCTTCCCGGCCGGCCGCGCCGCGCTGCCGGTCAAGCTGGCCGACACCCGTGACGCCGTGGCCGCGGGCGCCGACGAGATCGACATGGTCATCGACCGTGGCGCCTTCCTCGCCGGCCGCTACCTGGACACGTACGAGCTGATCAAGAGCGTGAAGGAGGCCTGCGTCCGCGAAGACGGCACGGCCGCCCGCCTCAAGGTCATCTTCGAGACCGGCGAGCTGTCGACGTACGACAACATCCGCCGCGCCTCCTGGATCGGCATGCTCGCGGGCGCCGACTTCATCAAGACGTCCACCGGCAAGGTGGGTGTCAACGCGACCCCCGCGAACACCCTGCTCATGCTCGAAGCCGTCCGCGACTTCAAGGCGCAGACTGGAATCCAGATCGGTGTGAAGCCGGCCGGCGGCATCCGGACCACCAAGGACGCGATCAAGTTCCTGGTCCTGGTCAACGAGACCGCGGGCGAGGACTGGCTGACCAACGAATGGTTCCGGTTCGGCGCCTCCAGCCTGCTGAACGACCTGCTCATGCAGCGCCAGAAGCTGAGCACCGGGCGTTACTCCGGTCCCGACTACGTGACGGTGGACTGATCATCATGGCATCCGTATTCGAGTACGCACCGGCTCCCGAGTCCCGCTCGGTCGTCGACATCGCGCCGTCCTACGGCCTGTTCATCGACGGCGAGTTCACCGACGCCGCGGACGGCCGGGTCTTCAAGACCGTCTCGCCGTCCTCCGAGGAGGTCCTCGCCGAGGTCGCCCAGGCGGGCGCCGCGGACGTCGACCGTGCCGTCAAGGCCGCCCGCAAGGCGTTCGAGAAGTGGTCCGCGCTGCCCGGCTCCGAGCGCGCCAAGTACCTCTTCCGCATCGCGCGGATCATCCAGGAGCGCAGCCGCGAGCTGGCCGTCCTGGAGACCCTGGACAACGGCAAGCCGATCAAGGAGACCCGTGACGCGGACCTCCCGCTGGTCGCCGCGCACTTCTTCTACTACGCGGGCTGGGCCGACAAGCTCGACCACGCCGGCTACGGCGCGAACCCGCGGCCCCTCGGTGTCGCCGGCCAGGTCATCCCGTGGAACTTCCCGCTGCTGATGCTGGCCTGGAAGATCGCCCCGGCCCTCGCCGCGGGCAACACCGTGGTCCTCAAGCCTGCGGAGACCACCCCGCTGAGCGCGCTCTTCTTCGCGGACATCTGCCGCCAGGCCGGCCTGCCCAAGGGCGTCGTCAACATCATCCCCGGCTACGGCGACACGGGTGCCGCGCTCGTCGAGCACCCGGACGTCAACAAGGTCGCCTTCACCGGCTCGACCGCGGTCGGCAAGGCCATCGCCCGCCAGATCGCCGGGACCGACAAGAAGGTCACCCTGGAGCTGGGCGGCAAGGGCGCCAACATCGTCTTCGACGACGCCCCGATCGACCAGGCCGTCGAGGGCATCGTCACCGGCATCTTCTTCAACCAGGGCCAGGTCTGCTGCGCGGGCTCGCGCCTGCTGGTCCAGGAGTCGATCCACGACGAGCTGCTGGACTCCCTCAAGCGCCGCCTGTCCACCCTGCGGCTGGGCGACCCGCTGGACAAGAACACCGACATCGGCGCGATCAACTCCGCCGAGCAGCTGTCCCGGATCACCACGCTCGCCGCGCAGGGCGAGGCCGAGGGTGCCGAGCGCTGGTCGCCGGCCTGTGAGATCCCGTCCGCCGGCTACTGGTTCGCCCCGACGCTCTTCACGAACGTCACCCAGGCGCACACCATCGCCCGCGACGAGATCTTCGGCCCGGTGCTGTCCGTGCTGACGTTCCGTACCCCGGACGAGGCCGTCGCCAAGGCCAACAACAGCCAGTACGGCCTGTCGGCGGGCATCTGGACCGAGAAGGGCTCGCGCATCCTCGCGGTCGCGTCCAAGCTCCGCGCGGGTGTCGTCTGGGCCAACACGTTCAACAAGTTCGACCCGACCTCGCCGTTCGGCGGCTACAAGGAGTCGGGCTTCGGCCGCGAGGGCGGCCGCCACGGTCTGGAGGCTTACCTCGATGTCTGAGAAGTCCGAGCAGCGACTGAGCGTCTTTAAGACCTACAAGCTGTACGTCGGGGGCAAGTTCCCGCGATCCGAGAGCGGCCGGGTGTACGAGGTGACGGCGAAGACATCAGCCGCTGGCGCGGCGGGCAAGGGCAAGTGGCTGGCCAACGCCCCCCTGTCGTCCCGCAAGGACGCGCGTGACGCGGTCGTCGCGGCCCGCAAGGCCTTCGGCGGCTGGTCGGGCGCGACCGCGTACAACCGCGGCCAGATCCTCTACCGCATCGCCGAGATGCTGGAGGGCCGCCGGGAGCAGTTCGTCCGCGAGGTCGGCGAGGCCGAGGGCCTGTCCAAGTCCAAGGCGGCGGCCGTGGTCGACGCCGCGATCGACCGCTGGGTCTGGTACGCCGGCTGGACCGACAAGATCGGCCAGATCGTGGGCGGGGCCAACCCGGTCGCGGGCCCGTTCTTCAACCTCTCCACCCCGGAGCCGACCGGTGTCGTCGCCGTCGTCGCCCCGCAGGAGTCGTCGTTCCTCGGCCTGGTCTCGGTGATCGCCCCGGTGATCGCCACCGGCAACACCGCCGTGGTCATCGCCAGCGAGCAGGCGCCGCTGCCGGCCCTCTCCCTGGGCGAGGTGCTCGCCACCTCCGACCTGCCCGGCGGCGTGGTCAACATCCTGTCCGGCAAGGCCGGCGAGATGGGCCCGCACCTCGCGGCCCACCAGGACGTCAACGCGATCGACCTGGCCGGCGCGGACGCGCAGCTGGCCAAGGAGCTGGAGATCGCCGCGGCCGACAACCTGAAGCGCGTCCTGCGTCCACAGCCTGTGGACGACTGGAGCGCCGACCCGGGCACGCACCGCATGACGGCGTTCCTGGAGACCAAGACCGTCTGGCACCCCACGGGCTCGCTGGGCGCGTCGGGCTCGTCCTACTGACCCCAGGCGACCCGACCGGCCCGGACCGACCGGTCCGAGCCGCGCAGAAGTCCCCGGCCGTCCCGCACACGGCCGGGGGCTTTCCCGTGCGCCCGCCTACTCGGGCAGGCGCGGCAGCAGCGGGGCGACCAGCGCCACCCCGGGCAGCTCCCCGACCTTCGCGCCCTTCGTGACGGTGTCCGTCACGGCGGTGGTGCTGATCGCCGGGAAGTCCGCGACCTTCGTGCCGAGGCCGTTGTCCAGCGGGTCGACGCCGGTGTTGGCCAGCGGGTCGACCTGGAGGTTCGCCACCGGGCCGAGCGCGCCCCCGAGCGCGTGCGGGACGGAGATGTCGCCCGCGTGCGCGCCGCCGGCGGCCGCCGCCAGGGCGGCACCCGCCATCGAGAGCGTCAGGCCCGCGTTGCGCAGGGTGCGCCGGGTGCTGCCGGGGAGTGAATGACGTGCCATGGGATCCCGCCTGGGTCGCTAGCCGGTAACCGAATGCACACGCAGCGTAGTTGAGATGTGATCCTGAATACCAACGGGGCCTTCAGTGGGTCCCCTGCGCGGGGGAATGCCTCACACTGGTGTTCCGTGAGCTGTTCATCTCCTCTTCCCACGCGCGTCGTCCTGCTGACGGGCCCCTCGGGCTCCGGTAAGTCCTCGCTGGCCGCCCGCAGCGGCCTGCCCGTGCTGCGTCTCGACGACTTCTACAAGGAGGGCGACGACCCCTCCCTGCCACGGGTCGAGGGCAGCTCCGACACCGACTGGGACTCCCCGCTGTCCTGGGACGCCGACACCGCCGTCGCGGCCGTCGCCGCACTCTGCCGCACCGGACGCACCGAAGTGCCCGTGTACGACATCGCGACCAGCTCCCGGACGGGCACGGAGACCCTCGACATCTCCCGCACCCCGCTGTTCATCGCCGAGGGCATCTTCGCCGCGGACATCGCCGCCCGCTGCCAGGAACTCGGCCTGCTCGCCGACGCGATCTGCCTGCGCGGCCGCCCGTCGACGACCTTCCGGCGCCGCCTCGCCCGCGATCTGCGCGAGGGCCGCAAGTCCGTCCTGTTCCTGCTGCGCCGCGGCTGGCGCCTGATGCGCGCCGAGCGCGGCATCGTGGCCCGCCACACCGCCCTGGGCGCGTACGCCTGCGGCCGCGACGAGGCACTGGGACGGCTGGCCGCCGCCGCAGCGGGCCGCTACCGCACCGCCAAGGCCGGCGCAGCCGCCTGACGCGGACTCGGACACGCGGACCCGGACACGCGAGAAGGCGGGACCGTCGCGGACCCCCCGGCCGCTTCGGTCCCGCCCTCCCCTCCCCATGGCCCCCGTCTCACCCCCGCAAGACGGGCCCCCGCGGCCGCGTGGCTGGTTGGGCCGCCGTCAGGCGACCAGCTCCCCGAACGACTCCGCCTCGGTCTCGCCGAAGCTCAGCGCCTCGTCGTCGCGCAGGCGGCGCAGCGAGCGCCAGATGCTCGACTTCACGGTGCCGACGCTGATGTCCAGGATCTCGGCGATCTCAGGGTCGGTACGGCCCTCGTAGTAGCGCAGCACCAGCATCGTGCGCTGCGGCTCGGGCAGCTTCGCCAGCGCCTGCCACAGCACCGCGCGCAGCTCCGTGCCGCGCATCGCGTCCGTCTCGCCGACCGTCTCCGGCAGCTCCTCGGTCGGGTACTCGTTCAGCTTGCGCCGACGCCAGGCGCTGATGTGCAGGTTGGTCATGGTCCGGCGCAGGTAGCCGCCGACGGCCGCCTTGTCGCTGATCCGGTCCCAGGCGCGGTACGTCGAGAACAGCGCGCTCTGCAGCAGGTCCTCGGCCTCGAACCGGTCTCCGGTCAGGTGGTACGCCGTCGCGAAGAGGGCGGCGCGGCGCTCCTGGACGTACGCCGTGAACTCCGCCTCCGAGGAGGAGGACGGCGTCCGCTGTGCGGGCACGCCGTACGCGTTGGCGTCGATGGCCACCACGTGTGCCGCACGCGGCCGGGCGACCGGAACGTTACGGACACCCGCCCGGCGGTTCACATCGTGCAGCCGCGTGACAACCGCGCTGGTGCTGGTGCTGTGCAGCGTGTTCATCTCGCGCCCCCCGTCGTGGAGTCTGGCTCGGTCCGTTGTTTCCGATGTGGAGAAGACTGCCCGCCGGACTTAACCGGGGTGTCCGCCGACTGTCACAGCCCTGTCACAGCCACCTGGGGTCACGGACATGGCCGCCCCTGCCCCCGCCGGGGCGGCCATGGGACAGAATGTGCGCGTGCCTTTCCTGTTGCTGATCGAGGACGACGACGCCATCCGCACGGCGCTCGAACTCTCCCTGTCCCGTCAGGGCCACCGTGTGGCCACCGCGGCGACGGGCGAGGACGGGCTCAAGCTGCTCAAGGAGCAGCGGCCGGACCTGATCGTGCTGGACGTGATGCTGCCCGGGATCGACGGCTTCGAGGTGTGCCGCCGGATCCGCCGCACCGACCAGCTGCCGATCATCCTGCTGACCGCGCGCAACGACGACATCGACGTGGTGGTGGGCCTGGAGTCCGGGGCCGACGACTACGTGGTCAAGCCCGTCCAGGGCCGGGTGCTCGACGCCCGGATCCGGGCCGTGCTGCGCCGCGGCGAGCGCGAGGCCAGCGACTCCGCCGCTTTCGGCTCGCTGGTGATCGACCGCTCCGCGATGACGGTCACCAAGAACGGCGAGGACCTCCAGCTCACCCCGACCGAGCTGCGCCTGCTGCTGGAACTGAGCCGCCGGCCCGGCCAGGCGCTCTCGCGGCAGCAGCTGCTGCGCCTGGTGTGGGAGCACGACTACCTCGGCGACTCGCGCCTCGTGGACGCCTGCGTGCAGCGGCTGCGCGCGAAGGTCGAGGACGTGCCGTCCTCGCCGACGCTGATCCGTACGGTACGCGGGGTCGGCTACCGCCTGGACTCGCCGCAGTGAAGCGTTCCAGGCCCGCGGGCAGGCGCTGGACCAGCCTGCGCCTGCGGCTCATAGTCGTCTTCGGGCTGGTCGCGCTGACCGCCGCGGTCTCCGCCTCGGGCATCGCGTACTGGCTCAACCGCGAGGCCGTGCTCAGCCGTACCCAGGACGCGGCGCTCGGGGACTTCCGCCGGGAGATGCAGGACCGGGCCGCCGCCCTGCCCGCCGACCCCACCCCGGACGAGCTCCAGCGCACGGCCGAGCTGATGGCCGGCAGCAGCCCCGGGTACAGCGTGCTGCTCGTGGACGAGAAGAAGGACGGCCGGAAGGTCTTCGGCTCGTCGGGACAGGGCGCCTTCCGCCTCTCCGACGTGCCCAAGTCCCTCCAGGACGCCGTGAACGACCGGCAGAAGGTCACCGCGGCCAACGACTCCGAGTACCACATGTACTGGCAGCGGACGAAGCCCGACGGGAACCCGTACCTGGTGGGCGGGACGCGGATCGTGGGCGGCGGGCCGACCGGCTACATGTACAAGTCCCTGGCGACCGAGCGCGAGGACCTCAACGCGCTGGGCTGGTCGCTGTGCATCGCGACGGCGCTCGCCCTGCTCGGCTCGGCGCTGCTCGCCCAGGCGGCGGCGACCACCGTGCTCAAGCCCGTCCAGCGCCTCGGCGACGCGGCCCGCCGGCTCGGCGAGGGCGAGCTCGACACCCGGCTCGACGTCTCCGGCACCGACGAACTCGCCGACCTCTCGCGCACGTTCAACCGGACCGCCGAGGCGCTGGAGAAGAAGGTCGCGGACATGAGCGCCCGCGAGGAGTCCAGCAGGCGGTTCGTCGCGGACATGTCGCACGAGCTGCGGACCCCGCTGACCGCGCTGACCGCGGTCACCGAGGTGCTGGAGGAGGAGGTCGACGGACTCGACCCGATGATCGCCCCCGCCGTGGAGCTGGTCGTCAGCGAGACCCGACGGCTCAACATCCTCGTCGAGAACCTGATGGAGGTCACCCGCTTCGACGCGGGCACCGCCCGGCTGGTGCTGGACGACGTGGACGTCGCCGACCAGGTCACCGCCTGCATCGACGCGCGCGCCTGGCTCGACGCCGTCGAACTGGACGCCGAGCGCGGCATCGTGGCGCGCCTGGACCCGCGCCGCCTGGACGTCATCCTCGCCAACCTGATCGGCAACGCCCTCAAGCACGGCGGCTCGCCGGTACGGGTGTCGGTGCGCACGGAGGACGGAACCCTGGTGATCGCGGTCAAGGACAACGGGCCCGGCATCCCGGAGGACGTACTGCCGCACGTGTTCGACCGGTTCTACAAGGCGAGCGCCTCGCGGCCGCGTTCGGACGGCAGCGGGCTGGGCCTGTCCATCGCCATGGAGAACGCGCACATCCACGGCGGCGACATCACCGCGGAGAACTCCCCCGAGGGCGGCGCCCTGTTCACGCTGAGCCTGCCGACGGACCTCACCGCGGAGGAGGCGGGCGCATGATCAGAACGCACTGGGCGGCCGCCGCCCTCCTCCTGCCGGTGGCGCTGTCCACCGGGTGCGGGATCCGGGCGACCACCGTGCCCGTGGACGTGGGCGCGGCCCCGTCGCGGGTGTCCTGCGACACCCCCGCGCAGTCGTCGGTGGACCCCGTGGACGGCTTCAGGGCCGACGTGGAGATGGTCTGCGGATCGCAGCTCGTCGGCGTGCAGCGGGTGATCCACGTATCGGAGAAGCGGCCCGCGGACACTGCGCAGGTGCCGGTGGCGCAGGCGCTGATCGGCGAGCTGGAGCGGCAGCCTTCGGCGGCCGAGCGCGACGCGGGCTTCTCCACCGGCGTGCCCGCCGGGCTGGGCGTGTCGGCGCCGCGGGCCGGGGACCCGGCCGGGACGCTCCGGCTGAGCCGCAAGCCGGAGGACCTGCCGCCGCTGGCCCTCGCGCAGATCGTGTGCACCCTGGCGGGCAGCGCCGCGGCGCCCGCGACGGGACCCGTGGTGCTGGGCGGTCCGGACGCCGACCCGCCGCGCGCCTGGGAGTGCACGGAGGCGGTACGGGCGCGGCCCGAGGCGGTGCCGACGCTCGGCGAGATCGTCCGGGTCACCCGCTCCCCCTCCCCGTCGTCCTCCTGAGCGCAGGGCGCGGGCGCTGCCCGGCCGAAATCGCGGCCGTACGGCGGCGCGGCTGCGGGACTCCGCCCGGGGCGATCCGCCAAGGTGGGCGCCGAGGCGGAACGCGGGGCCTGCTGTTCGTACGGGTTGCCGCCCGCCGCACCACCTGCGCACAGACAAGGGCCCCGCACATGCTCAGCACCGACTTCGTGACCGGATCCCCGAACTGGATCGACCTCGGCACCCCGGACACCGCCGCCGCGGCCGCGTTCTACCGCGCGGTCTTCGGCTGGGAGCTGGAGTCCGCCGGGCCCGAGGCCGGCGGGTACGCGTTCTTCCGGCAGAGCGGCGAGACCGTCGCCGCGCTGGGCCCGCTGACCGAGGAGGGCGCGCAGTCCGCCTGGACCGTGTACTTCTGCACCGGGGACGCGGACGCGACCACGCAGGGCGTGCGCGACGGCGGCGGGCGGGTCCGGATGGAGCCCATGGACGTCATGGGGGAGGGCAGGCTCGCGGCGTACACCGACCCGGACGGCGCGGAGTTCGCGGTCTGGGAGCCCGGCCGCACCAAGGGCCTGGGGCGGACCTCGCAGGACGACACGCTCGTGTGGGTGGAGCTGATGGCCGCGGATCCCGCGGCCTCGACGGCCTTCTACAGCGGTCTGTTCGGCTGGCGGGCCGCGGACATGCCGGTGCCCGGTGGCGGGATGTCGTACACCGTGCTGTCCACGGCCGGGGGCGACCAGGAGGACGCCTCCTTCGGCGGGGTGGCTCCGGCGGAGATGGGCGGCGGACAGCCGGTGCACCGCTGGATCCCGTACTTCGCCGTGGCCGACGCCGACGCGGCCGTCGCGAAGACGGAGGGCGCCGGCGGGTCGGTGGTCATGCCCGCCGCCTCCATGGAGGGCGTGGGGCGGATGGCGCTGCTCGCCGACCCGTTCGGAGCGGCCTTCGCGATCCTCAAGCCGGAGCCCCCGCAGGGCTAGCCGGTGTCAGTTCGCCGCGTAGACGCGTACGGCGAACTCGGCGATCTCCTCGTCGCTCAGGTTCTTGGCGAGGTTCGCCTCGGTGATCATGCCGACGAGGCGGTGGCCGTTGACGACGTCGATCACGGGCAGACGCTTGATCTGGTGGACCTCCATCGTGTCGACCGCTTCGTTCGCATCGGCTTCCGCGTCCACCCAGTGCAGGGCGCCGCCCAGCGAACCGGCTTCCATGTCGGCCGGGTTGAGTCCCTCGGCGCAGCACTTCACCACGATGTCGCGGTCGGTGATCATGCCCTTGAGGCGTTCGTCGTCCCCGCAGATGGGCAGACAGCCGACGTTGAGGTCCCGCATCATGCGCGAGGCCTCCAGCAGCGACTGGTGCTCGCCCACGCACTGCACTCCGGCGGTCATCATGTCCCTGGCCCGCAGGTTCTTGGTCATGGTTCTGCCTCCGTCCCTGTGTGTCCCCTTACGAGCACAACACGGGAAGGGCCCCCGGACCACTCGGTCCGGGGGCCCTTCCCGTGTTGCGCGGTGCCGCAGGCGGGAACGTCAGATTCCGGCGGCGGCCGCCAGGTCCTTCTTCACCGCGTCGAGGACTTCCTGGCCGCGGACCCGGGCCGGGGCGAGGTCCGAGGCGTCGGCCACCGGGACCACGACTTCCAGGTAGCACTTGAGCTTGGGCTCGGTGCCGCTCGGGCGGACGATCACCCGGGCCTTGTAGTCGCCGTCCAGGTAGTAGCGCAGGCCGTCGGTGGGCGGCAGCGCCTCGGTGCCCTCGGAGAGGTCCTCCGCCGAGACCACGCGCAGCCCCGCCAGCGTGACCGGGGGCTGCTCGCGCAGCGCCCGCATCGCGTCGGCGATGACCGACAGGTCCTGGACCCGGACCGACAGCTGGTCGGTGGCGTGCAGGCCGTGGGCCATCGCCAGGTCGTCCAGCAGGTCGGAGAGCGTACGGCCCTGCTCCTTGAGCACGGAGGCCAGCTCGGCGACCAGCAGCGCCGCCGTGATGCCGTCCTTGTCGCGGACGCCCTCGGGGTCGACGCAGTAGCCGAGCGCTTCCTCGTAGCCGTACCGCAGGCCCTCCACGCGGGAGATCCACTTGAAGCCCGTCAGGGTTTCCTCGTAGCCCAGGCCCGCGGCCTCGGCGATGCGGCCGAGGAGGGACGAGGACACGATCGACTCGGCGAAGACGCCCGAGACGCCCTTGTGGACCAGGTGGGCGGCCAGCAGCGCACCCACCTCGTCGCCGCGCAGCATCCGCCAGCCGCCCGCCAGGGAGTCGTCCGGGACGGCCACCGCGCAGCGGTCGGCGTCGGGGTCGTTGGCGATGACGATGTCCGGCCCCGCGGCGGCGGCGGTCGCGAAGGCCAGGTCCATGGCCCCCGGCTCCTCCGGGTTGGGGAAGGCCACCGTCGGGAAGGCGGGGTCCGGCTCGGCCTGTTCCGCCACCAGCACGGGCGCCGGGAAGCCGGCGCGTGCGAAGGCCGCCAGGACGACGTCCTTGCCGACGCCGTGCATGGCCGTGTAGACGGTCCGCACGCCGCGCGGGGAGCCCGGGGTCAGGACGGCGTCCGTACGGGCCAGGTACGCCTCCAGGACCTCGTCGCCGAGGTCCTCCCAGCCTTCGGCGGGGCGGGGTACGTCCGCGAGCGCGCCGATCGACGCGATCTCGGCCGCGATCTCCGCGTCCGCCGGGGAGACGATCTGCGAGCCGTCGCCCAGGTAGACCTTGTAGCCGTTGTCCCGCGGCGGGTTGTGGCTGGCCGTGACCTCCACGCCCGCGACGGCACCGAGGTGCCTTATCGCGTAGGCGAGCACCGGGGTGGGCAGCGGTCGGGGCAGGACGGCGGCGCGCAGTCCGGCACCCGTCATCACGGCGGCCGTGTCGCGGGCGAAGTCCGCGGACTTGTAGCGGGCGTCGTACCCGACGACGACGAGCCCGCCGTCGTGGCCCTTGGCCTTCAGGTAGGCCGCGAGGCCGGCGGCGGCGCGGATGACCACGGAGCGGTTCATCCGCATCGGGCCGGCGCCGAGCTCACCGCGGAGTCCGGCGGTGCCGAACTGCAGGGTGCCGGCGAACCGGTCCGCCAGCTCGGTGGCGGCCCCGGAGTCGGCGGCCTCCGCGGCGTCGACGAGCCGGCCGAGCTCGGCGGCCGTCTCCGGGTCCGGGTCCTCGGCCTGCCAGGCCCGGGCGCGTGCGATCAGGTCGTCCTGCACTGGTTCCCTTTCCGTACGAGTGGTCCGGCTCAGATCCGGGCGAGGACCCGGGTCAGCAGCTCGCCCATGCGGGCGGCCGAGTCGCGGCCCGCCTGGAGGACCTCCTCGTGGTTCAGCGGCTCGCCGGACAGGCCCGCGGCCAGGTTGGTGACCAGGGAGATGCCCAGGACCTCGGCACCGGCCTCACGGGCCGCGATGGCCTCCAGGACCGTGGACATGCCCACCAGGTCGGCGCCCATGACGCGGATCATGTTGATCTCGGCGGGGGTCTCGTAGTGGGGGCCGGGGAACTGCACGTACACGCCCTCTTCGAGGGTCTCGTCGATCTCCTTGCACATCGCGCGCAGGCGCGGCGAGTACAGGTCGGTGAGGTCCACGAAGTTCGCGCCGATGATGGGCGAGGTGGCGGTGAGGTTGATGTGGTCGCTGATCAGGACCGGCTGGCCGGGGCGCATGCCCTCGCGCAGACCGCCGCAGCCGTTGGTGAGGACGACGGTCTTGCAGCCAGCCGCGACGGCGGTGCGGACACCGTGGGCGACGGCGGCGACGCCGCGGCCCTCGTAGTAGTGGGTCCGGCCGAGGAAGACCAGCGCGCGCTTCTCGCCGATCTTGTACGAGCGGACCTTGCCGCCGTGGCCCTGGACGGCGGCGGGCGGGAAGCCGGGGAGCTCGGTGATGAGGAACTCGGCCTCGGGGGCGCCGAGGGCTTCGGCGGCGGGGGCCCAGCCGGAGCCCATCACGAGGGCGACGTCGTGGGTTTCGGCGCCGGTGAGCTCACGCAGGCGGTCCGCGGCGGCAGCGGCGGAGGCGTGGGGGTCGGTAGCAGATGCGTTCACGCGGACGAGGGTAACCGCTCAAGTCCTACGCGCGTAGATGGCACAGCTCACGGTGTTCGGATCGTTGCCTTGTCGTTTCCGACGAAATGTCCCGGCGGGGTGCGGAAGGGGCCTCGCGGGACCCGCCGGGGCGCAGCTCAGCAGGGGCGCTTGCGCAGTTCCATCACGTAGTCGTGCGGGGCGCCGGCGGACTCGGCCGCGTCGGCGAGCTCGCCCAGGTAGCGGGCCGAGGGCAGACCGCCCTCGTAGCCGTTGAGGACGTAGCACCAGGCCGCCTCCTCGCCGTCCAGCGTGTGCACCCTGATCCGCATCCGGCGGTAGATGTCCAGGCCCACGCCCTCCCACCGGTCCATGGAGTCCTCGTCCAGCGGAGCGATGTCGTAGAGGGCGACGAAGACCTGGGAGCGGGGGGCTTCCACGATCGTGGAGAGGGCGCCCTCCCAGCCCATCTGCTCGCCGCCGAAGGTCAGCCGCCAGTCGTTGATCCAGCCGGTGCCGCGCAGCGGGGAATGCGGGGCGCGGCGCGTCATCAGCCGCGGGTCGAGGTTGCCGGCGTACGCGGCGTAGAGCGACATGGGATCGAGGGTACGGGAGGGTCGGGCGTGGTGGTCCTACCGGATCGGCGGGCCTGGAGTGGAGCACCTTGGCGCGTGCGGGACAATGGCGTACGGAATGCATCCCCCGGGGACACCCCCCGGACCACCGGCCGGGGCGGCAGCCGGCCGGGTAGACGTGAGGCGGACTTTTCGTGACCCGGATCGTGATCATCGGCGGCGGACCCGGCGGGTATGAGGCGGCCCTCGTGGGGGCCCAGCTCGGCGCGGAGGTGACCGTCGTCGACTGCGACGGTCTGGGCGGAGCGTCGGTGCTGACCGACTGCGTACCGTCGAAGACCCTCATCGCGACGGCCGAGGTGATGACCAACTTCGACAGTTCGTACGAGGAACTGGGCATCATCGTCGCGGACGACACCCCTCACCTGGAGCAGGCCGCCCGGGTCGTCGGCGTGGACCTCGGCAAGGTCAACCGACGGGTGAAGCGCCTCGCGCTCGCCCAGTCGCACGACATCACCGCGTCCGTGACCCGCGCCGGCGCCCGCGTCATGCGCGGCCGCGGCAAGCTCGGCGGCCCGCAGGGCATCGACGGCACGCGCGACGTCATCGTCACGGCCGCCGACGGCACCGAGACGATCCTGACCGCGGAGGCGGTGCTGATCGCGACCGGCGGTCACCCCCGCGAGATCCCCGACGCCCAGCCCGACGGCGAGCGGATCCTGAACTGGACCCAGGTCTACGACCTGGAGGAGCTCCCCGAGGAGCTCATCGTGGTCGGCTCCGGTGTGACCGGTGCGGAGTTCGCCGGCGCCTACCAGGCCCTGGGCTCCCGGGTGACCCTGGTGTCCTCCCGCGACCGCGTCCTTCCGGGCGAGGACCCCGACGCGGCGGCCGTCCTGGAGGACGTCTTCCGCCGCCGCGGCATGAACGTCATCTCCCGGGCCCGTGCCGAGTCCGCCAAGCGCGTCGGCGACCGGGTCGAGGTCACGCTCGCGGACGGCCGGGTCATCTCCGGTACGCACTGCCTGATGGCGGTCGGCGCGATCCCGAACACCGCGAACATGAACCTGGAGGAGTCCGGGGTCCGGCTGAAGGACTCCGGCCACATCTGGACGGACAAGGTCTCCCGCACCTCCGCGCCCGGCGTGTACGCGGCCGGCGACGTGACGGGCATCTTCGCGCTCGCCTCGGTCGCCGCCATGCAGGGCCGCATCGCGATGTACCACTTCCTCGGCGACGCGGTGACTCCGCTGAACCTGAAGACCGTCTCGTCCAACGTCTTCACGGACCCCGAGATCGCGACCGTCGGCTACACGCAGGCGGACGTGGACGCGGGCAAGATCGACGCCCGGGTCGTGAAGCTCCCGCTGCTGCGCAACCCGCGCGCCAAGATGCAGGGCATCCGGGACGGCTTCGTGAAGCTGTTCTGCCGCCCCGGTACCGGCATCGTGGTCGGCGGCGTGGTCGTCTCGCCGCGCGCCAGCGAGCTGATCCACCCCATCTCGATCGCGGTCGACAACAACCTGACCGTCGAGCAGATCGCAAACGCGTTCACGGTGTACCCCTCTTTGTCCGGTTCGATCGCGGAAGTTGCACGTCAGCTGCACACCCGAAAGTCGTCGGGCGAGGCCTGACGGTCGCTAACCGCCTCTGACCGGAAGGGCATTGGGGCGGGGTACCGGGCACCTGCGGGGCAACCGCGGGGCCCGGACGGCGCGTATACCACTACTCGCCCCACCATGCGAACAACTTCGGAATATCAGCGCATGGAGCTGAAAGAAGACGGTCGTTGGGGTTACTGTCAGTTTCGTGTTCGCTGCAGAACGTCGCCAATTGATTCTCGAAATGGTGCGGGCCAACGGAGCGGTTTCGCTCCGTGAGCTCGCCCGCGTCGTCCAGACCTCCGAAGTGACCGTACGGCGGGACGTGCGGGCACTGGAGGCAGAAGGACTCCTCGACCGCCGGCATGGCGGTGCGGTCTTGCCGGGCGGTTTCACGCGGGAGTCCGGCTTTCCGCAAAAGTCCCATCTCGCGACGGCGGAGAAGACCGCCATTGCCGATGTCGCGGCCGGCCTCGTCGAAGAAGGCGAGGCCGTCGTCGTCGGCGCGGGCACCACGACCCAGGAGCTGGCCCGCCGGCTCGCCCGGGTGCCCGGACTGACCGTCGTCACCAACTCCCTGCTGGTTGCCCAGGCGCTGGCCCACGCCAACCGCGTCGAAGTGGTGATGACGGGCGGCACTCTACGCGGTTCGAACTACGCACTCGTCGGCAGCGGGGCCGAGCAGTCCCTCCAGGGACTGCGGGTCTCCCGGGCGTTCCTGTCCGGCAGCGGCCTGACCGCGGAGCGCGGGCTGTCCACGTCCAACATGCTCTCGGCGAGCGTGGACCGGGCCCTGGTGCAGGCGGCCGCCGAGGTGGTGGTCCTCGCGGACCACACCAAGCTCGGCACCGACACCATGTTCCAGACCGTGCCGACGGACGTGATCACCCGCCTGGTCACCGACGAGCCGCCACCGCACGACGACCGCTCGCAGACCGAGCTCCAGGCGCTCGCCGACCAGGGGGTGCAGATCACCGTGGCGAGCTCGGGAATGCCGGGCGCCGGCGGTGACGGGCTGAACGGCGGGCGCAGGCCCCCGCGGCGGGAGTCCCCGCTGCCCGTACAGCGCCGTGCCGGTACGGCTTCCCAGCTGCGGGCCGCCGCACTGGTGGACCAGGGCGAGCGGGCCCGGGTGGCCGACATGAGGCGGCGGTGACGGCGTTAACAGGCACCACGGCAGCCGTGAACGCGAAGGCCCCGCCCGGAAGAACGACCGGGCGGGGCCTTCGCGTGCTGCGTGCCGTGTCTGCGGAGGTCAGTTGTCCTTGATTTCGCAGATGGTGGCGCCGGAGGTGATGGAGGCGCCGACCTCGGCGTTCAGGCCCACGATGGTGCCGGAACGGTGGGCGTTGAGCGGCTGCTCCATCTTCATGGCCTCGAGGACGACGACGAGGTCGCCCTCCTCGACCTGCTGGCCCTCCTCGACGGCGATCTTGACGATCGTGCCCTGCATGGGAGAGGCCAGGGTGTCGCCGGACGCGGCGGGGCCGGACTTCTTGGCGGCGCGGCGCTTGGGCTTGGCGCCGCCGGCGGCGGCGGTACGGGCCAGCGTCATGCCGAGCGAGGACGGCAGCGAGACTTCCAGGCGCTTGCCGCCGACCTCGACGACCACGGTCTCGCGGCCGGGCTCGTCCTCGATGTCCTCGGTCGCGGGGGCCGCGAAGGCGGGGATGTCGTTGACGAACTCGGTCTCGATCCAGCGGGTGTGGACCTTGAACGGGGTGCCGTCGGTGGGTGCGAAGGCGGGGTCGGCGACCACGGCGCGGTGGAAGGGGATGGCGGTGGCCATGCCCTCGACCGTGAACTCGGCGAGCGCGCGGGCGGCGCGCTGGAGGGCCTGTTCGCGCGTGGCGCCGGTGACGATCAGCTTGGCGAGGAGGGAGTCCCAGGCCGGGCCGATGACCGAGCCGGTCTCGACGCCCGCGTCGAGGCGGACGCCGGGGCCGGTGGGCGGGCTGAAGAGCGTGACGGTGCCGGGCGCGGGCAGGAAGCCGCGGCCGGGGTCCTCGCCGTTGATGCGGAACTCGAAGGAGTGTCCGCGCAGGACCGGGTCGTCGTAGCCGAGGGCTTCGCCGTCGGCGATGCGGAACATCTCGCGGACGAGGTCGATGCCGGTGACCTCTTCGGTGACCGGGTGCTCGACCTGGAGGCGGGTGTTGACCTCGAGGAAGGAGATGGTGCCGTCGGTGCCGACGAGGAACTCGACGGTGCCGGCGCCGACGTAGCCGGCTTCCTTGAGGATGGCCTTGGAGGCGGCGTACAGCTCGGCGTTCTGCTCCTCGGAGAGGAACGGCGCCGGGGCCTCCTCCACCAGCTTCTGGTGGCGGCGCTGCAGGGAGCAGTCGCGGGTGGAGACGACGACGACGTTGCCGTGGCTGTCGGCGAGGCACTGGGTCTCGACGTGCCGGGGCTTGTCGAGGTAGCGCTCGACGAAGCACTCGCCGCGGCCGAAGGCGGCGACGGCCTCGCGGACCGCGGAGTCGTAGAGCTCGGGGACTTCTTCGAGGGTGCGGGCGACCTTGAGGCCGCGGCCGCCGCCGCCGAAGGCCGCCTTGATGGCGATGGGCAGGCCGTGTTCCCGGGCGAAGGCGACGACTTCGTCGGCTCCGGATACGGGGTCGGGAGTGCCCGCGACGAGCGGGGCACCTGCGCGCTGGGCGATGTGACGGGCCGCCACCTTGTCGCCGAGATCGCGGATGGCCTGCGGCGGCGGGCCGATCCAGGTCAGTCCTGCGTCGATGACGGCCTGGGCGAAGTCGGCGTTCTCCGACAGGAAGCCGTACCCGGGGTGGATGGCGTCGGCACCGGAGTCGGCAGCTGCCTGGAGGACCTTGGAGATGTCCAGGTAGCTGGCGGCCGGAGTGTCACCGCCCAGGGCGAACGCCTCGTCTGCCGCGCGGACGTGCAGAGCGTCCCGGTCCGGGTCTGCGTAGACGGCTACGCTCGCGATCCCGGCATCCCGGCAGGCCCGGGCAACGCGGACAGCGATTTCGCCACGGTTGGCGATGAGCACCTTGCGCACGATGGCTCCCTCCTTGAAACAAGCTGAGTTTAGGGACTGCCGACACGGCCTTTCGACCCGTCCCCGGAGGTGACCTTGCCCACACAGAGCGTGATGCGCGTCGTGCACCAGACCCGAAAACCCTTGTGGCGCCGTGGACCAGGGGAATCCCCGACTGCACAGTAACCCCGTCCTGTGTCCAAGGTCTCTGTCCACGGGCTCATCGGCCCACCGGGTTTCTTTGTCGAGTCCCTACGAATGGGCGAATGTTTCTTTGCCCTGCGGGGGTGGTCGTAACGAAGCCGCCCGCACCTCTTGTCCCTGGGTTTACTCGTTAGTAGCCTCCGGGGGTCGAACACTTCGGACGTGCTTGCGGCGGAGACGGGGGCGTTGTGGCGCGAAGACTCGTGGCCGGGGTGGCCGCGGCCCTGCTCTTCCTCGAAGCCCTCGGCTTCGTGCTCGTCAACCACGTGCTGGGCACGGTCACCAGGCGCCAGTCGATGTCGATCGCGGGCGTCGATCCGGATGTCATGGTCACGACGACCTACGTGCTCGGTGCCGCCATGGGCGGCTACCTCGCCTGCTGCGGCACCGTCCTGCTGCGCGCCGCGCTCCGCGACCGCGCGCCGGGCGGCTTCGCCCGCGTACTCCTCATCACCTGCGCCGTCACCCACACGGTGCTCGGCGCCCTCGCGGTCGGCCTGGTCGGCTGGCACGGCTTCGCCTTCATGGTGCTGGTCCTCGCCCTGGTCGTCCTGGGCCTGACGATGTACGCGAAGGTCTCGTCCGCGTCCGCGGGCGCCCCCGGGGACGCGGTGCCGGACAAACTCCCGCCGCCCGCCACCGCGTAGCGCCCGCCGGCCGCGGCACAGCGCCCGCCGGCCGCGGCACAGCGCCCGCCGCGGGGGCGCCGGGCTCAGGCCCAGAGGTCGGTGACGGACACGCCCAGTTCGCCCAGGAGCGAGCGCAGCAGCGGCATGGAGATGCCGATGACGTTGCCGTGATCGCCGTCGATCCCGTCGATGAACGGCGACGACAGGCCGTCCAGGGTGAACGCGCCCGCCACGTGCAGCGGTTCGCCGCTCGCCACGTACGCCGCGACCTCGGCGTCGGTCGGCTCGCCGAAGCGGACCGTCGTGGACGCCGTTGCGGAGACCTGGCGGCCGCTCGCGGTGTCGATCACGCAGTGGCCGGTGCGCAGGACGCCGCTGCGGCCCCGCATGGCCTTCCAGCGGGCCGTGGCCTCCTCGGCGTCCGCGGGCTTGCCGAGCGCCTCGCCGTCCAGTTCCAGGACCGAGTCGCAGCCGATCACGAGCGCGCCCGCGGCCTCGTCCAGAGCGGCCACCACGGCCGCCTTGGCCTCGGCGAGCACGAGGGCCAGCTCGGCCGGCGAGTCCGCGCTGAGCGCGTCCTCGTCGACCCCGCTCACGATCACGTGCGGGGCGAGGCCGGCCTGCCGGAGCAGGTTGAGGCGGGCGGGGGAGGCGGAGGCGAGCACCAGGGAGCGCGGCGAAGGCTGGTCAGTCATGCGGCCCATCGTAGGGACCGGCGGAGCCGGCGTCAGATCCCGAGCACGTAGACGACCACCAGCATCGCGATCACCAGGACGACGGTCAGCCGGCGGATCATCGCCTGGGCTTCGCGCATGTCCTCGGGCGGCTCGTTCTTCGGGTCGGACCACAGCATGTACCGATCCTGGTCCCGGGACGCCGGTGGCGCCTGAGTACGGGTACTCAGGCGCCACCGTCCAACGGGATCATCTTCTGCTAGCCGGGCCAGTACGTGCGGCCCCACGCGCGCGGCCCCGGCTGCGGCAGCCGGTGGCGCGCCACCCGTGCCGGGTGGGACCACTCGTCCGGCACCGGTGCCGCCGCGCCCGACGGCGCCGAGGCGAGCGCCGCCGCGCGGGCTTGGACCACCGCCAGGGCGGCGGCGAGCTCCTCCGGGGTCGGGTTGCCCTTGACGACCTTGATCATGCGAACAGCCCTTCTGCTACAGCGGGATGTTGCCGTGCTTCTTCGGCGGCAGGGACTCGCGCTTGGTGCGGAGCTGGCGCAGCCCCTTCACGATGTGGGCACGGGTCTCGGACGGCAGGATCACCGCGTCGACGTACCCGCGCTCGGCCGCGATGTACGGGTTGAGCAGGGTGTCCTCGTAGTCGGCGATCAGTTCGGCACGGGTGGCCTCACGGGTCTCGTCGTCGGGGGCCGCGGCGATCGTGCGGCGGTGCAGGATGTTGACCGCGCCCTGCGCGCCCATGACGGCGATCTGCGCGGTCGGCCAGGCGAGGTTGAGGTCCGCGCCGAGGTGCTTGGAGCCCATGACGTCGTACGCGCCGCCGAAGGCCTTGCGGGTGATGACGGTGATCAGGGGGACGGTCGCCTCGGCGTACGCGTAGATCAGCTTGGCGCCGCGCCGGATGATTCCGTTGTACTCCTGGTCCGTGCCCGGGAGGAAGCCCGGGACGTCCACGAAGGTCAGCACCGGCACGTTGAAGGCGTCGCACGTGCGCACGAAGCGGGCGGCCTTCTCCGAGGCGTTGATGTCCAGGCAGCCGGCGAACTGCATCGGCTGGTTGGCGACCACGCCGACCGGGTGGCCCTCGACGCGGCCGAAGCCGGTGACGATGTTCGGCGCGAACATCGCCTGGGTCTCCAGGAACTCGCCGTCGTCGAGCACGTGCTCGATGGCCGTGTGCATGTCGTACGGCTGGTTGGCGCTGTCCGGGATGAGGGTGTCGAGGTCCAGGTCGGACTCCGAGACCTCCAGGTCGGCCTCCTCCGGGAACGCCGGCGGCTCCGACAGGTTGTTCGAAGGGAGGTACGAGAGCAGCGACTTGACGTACTCGATCGCGTCCTTCTCGTCGCCGGCCATGTGGTGCGCCACGCCCGAGACGGTGTTGTGCGTGCGGGCGCCGCCCAGCTCCTCGAAGCCCACGTCCTCGCCGGTGACGGTCTTGATGACGTCCGGGCCGGTGATGAACATGTGCGAGGTCTGGTCGACCATCACGGTGAAGTCGGTGATGGCGGGCGAGTAGACCGCGCCGCCGGCGCACGGGCCGACGATCAGCGAGATCTGCGGGACCACGCCGGACGCGTGGACGTTGCGCCGGAAGATCTCGGCGAAGAGGCCGAGGGCGACCACGCCCTCCTGGATGCGCGCGCCGCCGCCGTCACTGATGCCGATGACCGGGCAGCCGGTCTTCAGCGCGAAGTCCATGACCTTGACGATCTTCTCGCCGTACACCTCGCCGAGCGAGCCGCCGAAGATGGTGAAGTCCTGGGAGTACACGCACACGGGGCGGCCGTCGACGGTGCCGTAGCCGGTGACGACTCCGTCGCCGTACGGGCGGTTCTTCTCGATGCCGAAGTTCGTCGAACGGTGCCGTGCGAACTCGTCCAGCTCGACGAACGAGCCCTCGTCCAGCAGCAGGTCGACCCGCTCACGGGCCGTCAGCTTGCCCTTGGCGTGCTGCTTCTCCACGGCCCGCTCGGAACCCGCATGCGTCGCCTCTTCGGTACGGCGCTTGAGGTCCGCGATCTTCCCCGCGGTGGTGTGGATGTCGATCTGCGTCGGCACTGACGACTCTGAGGGTTGTGACATCGGGGTCGCGGCTCCCTGCCTGGTCAACCTAATGACTACTGATGGCTACTGGCACGTAGCGTATCGGCGCGCATGGCGCTCGGCAGTGCGGCGTTCCCCACACCTAATGTGGCTTGCATGACGCCATCGGATGCCTCATCTCCCGCTTCGTCCGGCCGCTGGACCAGCCTGGACCGGCCGCCGCTCGTGCTCTCGTCGCTGCAGCGGTCGCTGGTCACCCCGGACGGCCTGTGGACCTCCGTGGAACTGGTCGCGAGCACCGGCTCCACCAACACCGACCTCGCCGCCCGGGCGGCGGAACTGCACGAAGGGGCCGTGCTCGTCGCCGAGGAGCAGACCCAGGGCCGCGGCCGGCTCGACCGGACCTGGACGGCGCCCGCCCGGTCCGGGCTGTTCTTCTCCGTCCTGCTCAAGCCGGACCCGGCGCGGGTGCCCGAGGAGCGGTGGGGGTGGCTCACCCTGCTGGCCGGGGTGGCCGCCGCGACCGCGCTGTCGCGGTCGGCGGGCGTGGACACGGCACTCAAGTGGCCCAACGACCTGCTGGTGACCATCGACGGCCACGAGCGCAAGACCGGCGGGATCCTCGCCGAGCGCGCGGCCGGGCCGGACGGGGGGATCGTGATCGGCATCGGGCTGAACGTCACCCTGACCGAGGAGGAGCTGCCGGTGCCTGGCGCGGGCTCGCTGGCGCTGGCCAAGGCCGCCGTCACGGACCGCGACTCGCTCCTGAAGGCCGTGCTGCGCTCGCTGGAGGACTGGTACGGGCGCTGGACCGAGGCCGGCGGGGACCCCTCGGAGAGCGGGCTCCAGGAGACGTACGCGGCCGGCTGTGCGACGCTCGGGCGGCACGTGCGGGCGGAGCTGCCGGGCGGCCGGGAGCTGACCGGCACGGCCGAGGCGGTGGACGCCGACGGGCGGCTGGTGGTCCGTACGGCGGACGGGGAACGCGAGCGGGTGAGCGCGGGCGACGTGGTTCATCTGCGCGCCGGTCAGTAGGTGCGGCCGGTGGGGAGTGAGCTACGGCACACCTGCCGTATGGTTTAGGCGATCGCCGGTCCCATCGGTGATCACCTGGATCGGCAGGGCAGTGCGCGCGGAATGGACAGGAGGCGGCCCTTGACCGTCGACGACACTGGTTCCAGCGCGCCCGGACCCAACGGACCCACCGGCTCGTCCGGCCCGTCCGGATCCGCGGGAGCAGCAGGAACCGGCCCCGCCACGCCGATCGGGCGGGACCAGCACACACCGCTGCACGAGGTCGACCACACGGCCGAACCGACCGCGGATCCGC
Organism: Streptomyces sp. NPDC037401; assembly: GCF_055602345.1. Classification (NCBI taxonomy): domain Bacteria; kingdom Bacillati; phylum Actinomycetota; class Actinomycetes; order Kitasatosporales; family Streptomycetaceae; genus Streptomyces; species Streptomyces sp. NPDC037401. Next base: position 52,196 of record NZ_JBVJWO010000024.1, on the reverse strand, counting down.
TCGCCATCCGGCTGGAGCAGCTGATCCTCGGCGCCGAGCGCCGGTACACCCCCTTCCAGGCCGCCCGCAGCGCCGGTGTCTCCATGGAGCTCGCGTCCCGCTTCTGGCGGGCGATGGGCTTCGCGGACATCGGCCAGGCCAAGGCGCTGACGGAGGCGGACGTACTGGCGCTGCGGCGGCTGGCCGGCCTGGTGGAGGCGGGGCTGCTGAGCGAGCCGATGGCCGTGCAGGTGGCGCGGTCCACCGGTCAGACCACGGCACGTCTGGCGGAATGGCAGATCGACTCCTTCCTGGAGGGGCTCACCGAGCCCCCCGAGCCCGGCATGACCCGCACGGAGGTCACGTACCCGCTGGTCGAGCTGCTGCTGCCGGAGCTGGAGGAGTTCCTCGTCTACGTGTGGCGGCGGCAGCTGGCCGCGGCCACCGGCCGGGTGGTGCAGGCCGCGGACGACGAGGAGATGGTGGACCGGCGGCTCGCGGTGGGCTTCGCGGACCTCGTCGGCTTCACCCGGCTGACCCGGCGGCTGGAGGAGGAGGAACTCGGCGAGCTGGTCGAGACCTTCGAGACCACGGCAGCGGACCTGGTGGCCGCGCACGGCGGCCGGCTCATCAAGACCCTCGGCGACGAGGTCCTCTACGCCGCGGACGACGCGGGGACGGCGGCCGAGATCGCCCTGCGGCTCATCGAGACCATGGAGAGCGACGAGTCGATGCCCGAGCTGCGCGTCGGCATCGCCTTCGGCACGGTCACCACGCGGATGGGCGACGTCTTCGGCACCACGGTGAACCTCGCCAGCAGGCTGACGTCGATAGCGCCCAAGAACGCCGTGCTGGTGGACGGCGCGCTGGCGGAGGAGCTGGGCCGCACGGGCGACGCCCCGGTCTCGGAGAAGTCGGCCGAGCTGGAGGGCGCCGAGCCGGCCCGGCCGTATCGCTTCGCGCTCCAGCCGATGTGGCAGCGGCCGGTCCGCGGGCTCGGTGTGGTGGAACCCTGGCTGCTCACGCGGAGAGCCCCTAAGCTCCCCGGGTAACGCTCGTTAACCGGGAGGGTCTGTCATGACGTCCGAGCAGGGTCGGCGCTTCGGCGAGTTCGTGGAGGTACGCCGTCACGGGGACGGCGGTCATGTCGCCGAGCTCGTGCTCGACCGGCCGAAGGCCATGAACGCCGTCTCGTCGGAGATGGCGCGCTCGATCGCGGCGGCCTGCGACGCCCTGTCCGCGGACGCGTCCGCGCGCGTGGTGGTCCTGACCTCCACGCACGAGCGGGCGTTCTGCGTGGGCGCGGACCTCAAGGAGCGCAACGCGATGACGGACGCGGAGCTGGTCCGCCAGCGCCCGACCGCGCGCGCCGCGTACACGGGCGTCCTGGAGCTCCCCGTGCCGTCGATCGCGGCGGTCGGGGGCTTCGCGCTGGGCGGCGGCTTCGAGCTCGCCCTGTCCTGCGACCTGATCGTGGCGGACGGGACGGCCCTCGTGGGCCTGCCCGAGGTGTCCGTGGGCGTCATCCCCGGCGGCGGCGGTACGCAGCTGCTGCCGCGCCGGGTGGGGGCGGCGCGGGCCGCCGAGCTGATCTTCACGGCCCGCCGGGTGGAGGCCGCCGAGGCGCTGGCACTGGGCCTGGTGGACTCGCTGGTGGCACCGGGCGAGGCGCGCGCGGCGGCGCTGGAACTGGCGGGCACGATCGCGGGCAACTCCCCGGTGGGCCTGCGGGCGGCGAAGCGGGCCCTGCGGCTGGGGCACGGGCTCGACCTGCGGGCGGGCCTGGAGGTCGAGGACGCGGCCTGGCGGTCGGTGGCCTTCTCGGGCGACCGCGCGGAGGGTGTGGCCGCCTTCAACGAGAAGCGCCGGCCCAACTGGCCGGGCGAGTAGCCCCTCGCGCCCGCGCGGGCCCGTGCGCTGGTGCGCGGGCCCGCGCCCGCGTACCCCAAATGCAGCTGCGCTGTCACGAAACGTGACGGCTCTGCGACTGAATGTCGCAGGAAGTATCACCAAATCGGACAAAAATGCGTAACCTTGGGTGATGGGAGTTGACGGGCGGCTGCGAGCCGTGGTGGGCCTCGCGCAGGCCATGGCTGCGGCGCACACGCCGCGGGAGAGCGTGCGGGCGGCCGCGAGCGGCGCGCGCGTGGCGATGGGCGGCTCCTTCGCCGCCATCTCCGCCTGGGAGCGCGAGCGCGGCCGGCTCAGGGTGCTGGTGAACGAGGGCGAGCGGCGGGCCGACGAGGAGGAGTTCCCCGTCGACGAGTCGTACCCCGTGCACGACTTCCCCGAGATCGCGGAGTTCCTGCACGAGCGCTGGGCGGGCGGCGGCGGGCCGCACGCCTGGGTGGAGGCCGCGGCCGGTGACGGGCACCGGGCGGCCTCGCTCCGGCGCCGCGGCCGCGGCAGCTGCGTGGTCGCCCCGATCGTGCTGCACGGCCGGGCCTGGGGCGAGCTGTACGTGGCGCGCGAGGCGGGTGCGGCGGGCTTCGACGCGGACGACGCGGAGTTCGCCACCGTGCTCGCCGCCGTGATCGCCGCCGGGCTCGCCCAGAACGAACGCCTGGAAGAAGCCCGCAGGCTCGCCTTCACCGACCCCCTGACCGGCCTGGCCAACCGCCGCGCCGTCGACGTCAGCCTCGACGAGGCCCTGGAGCGGCACCGCACCGAAGGCGCCGTCGTCAGCCTCGTCGTCTGCGACCTCAACGGGCTCAAACGGGTCAACGACACCCTCGGGCACGCGACCGGCGACCGGCTGCTGGAACGGTTCGGCTCGGTGCTCAGCCTCTGCGGGGCCAAGCTGCCCGGGGCCCTCGCCGCCCGGCTCGGCGGCGACGAGTTCTGCCTCGTGTCGGTCGGGCCCTCCGCGGACGCCGTGGTCGCCGTCGCGGGAGAGCTGTGCGCGCGCGCCGCCGGCCTCGAACTGGGCGAGGGCGTGGCCTGCGGCATCGCCTCCACCGGCGACCCGATCGGGCAGGTGCGGTCCTCCCGGCGGCTGTTCCGCCTCGCGGACGCGGCCCAGTACAAGGCCAAGGCCGCCCGCTCGGCCGAGCCGGTCGTCGCCGGGCGCGACCACGCCGTGGTGCAGCTCGCCGACAGCCCGCAGCCCGGCACCGGCGAGCGCCGCCGCTTCCGAGGTCGGGAGTGAGCCGCTGCCGGCGGGGCCGGTGGCGGGGGCCGCCGACCGGGTAAGGGCCGCCCTCGGAAGTTGCTAGTGACATGAAGGGATTCAGTCCGTAGGGTGCTGAATATGGATATGCACACTGTCGTGGTGGGGACGTCCGGCACCACCGCCGAGGACGTGATCGCCGTGGCCCGCGGCAACGCTCGGATCGAGCTGTCCGCCGAGGCCCTGGACGCGCTCGCCCGCGCCCGCGAGATCGTGGACGCCCTGGCCGCCAAGCCCGAACCCGTCTACGGGGTGTCGACCGGATTCGGCGCCCTCGCCACCCGCCACATCAGCCAGGAGCTCCGCGCGCAGCTCCAGCGCAACATCGTCCGCAGCCACGCCGCCGGCATGGGCCCGCGCGTCGAGCGCGAGGTCGTACGCGCCCTGATGTTCCTGCGGCTCAAGACGGTCGCCTCCGGCCACACCGGCGTACGGCCCCAGGTCGCCCAGACCATGGCCGACGTGCTCAACGCCGGGATCACCCCCGTCGTGCACGAGTACGGCTCCCTCGGCTGCTCCGGCGACCTCGCACCGCTCTCGCACTGCGCCCTCACCCTCATGGGCGAAGGCGACGCCGAGGGCCCGGACGGGACCGTGCGCCCCGCCGGCGAACTGCTCGCCGAGGCCGGCATCGCCCCCGTGGAGCTCCGCGAGAAGGAGGGCCTGGCCCTCCTCAACGGCACCGACGGCATGCTCGGCATGCTCGTCATGGCCATCGCCGACCTGCACAAGCTCTACACCAGCGCCGACATCACCGCCGCGCTCTCGCTGGAGGCCCTCCTCGGCACCGAGAAGGTCCTCGCGCCCGAGCTGCACGCCATCCGCCCGCACCCCGGCCAAGGAGCGTCCGCCGCCAACATGGCCGCCGTGCTCAAGGGCTCCGGGCTCACCGGGCACTTCCAGGAGGAAGCGGCCCCGCGCGTCCAGGACGCCTACTCGGTGCGCTGCGCCCCGCAGGTCGCGGGCGCCGGCCGGGACACCCTGGCGCACGCGGCCCTCGTGGCCTCGCGCGAACTGGCCTCCGCCGTCGACAACCCGGTCGTCCTCCCCGACGGCCGCGTCGAGTCCAACGGCAACTTCCACGGCGCCCCGGTCGCGTACGTCCTGGACTTCCTCGCCATCGCCGCCGCCGACCTGGGCTCCATCACGGAGCGCCGCACCGACCGGCTGCTGGACAAGAACCGCTCGCACGGCCTGCCGCCCTTCCTCGCCGACGACGCCGGCGTCGACTCGGGCCTGATGATCGCCCAGTACACGCAGGCCGCGCTGGTCAGCGAGATGAAGCGGCTCGCCGTACCGGCCTCCGCCGACTCCATCCCGTCCTCCGCGATGCAGGAGGACCACGTCTCGATGGGCTGGTCGGCGGCGCGCAAGCTGCGCACCGCGATCGACAACCTGTCCCGGATCGTCGCCGTGGAGCTGTACGCCGCCACGCGCGCGATCGAGCTGCGCCGCGGGCTGACCCCCGCCCCCGCCAGCCAGGCGGCCATCGCGGCCGTCCGCGCCGCGGGCGTCGAGGGTCCCGGCCCGGACCGCTTCCTCGCTCCGGACCTGGCCGCCGCCGATGCGTTCGTCCGCTCGGGTGGCCTGGTCGCGGCCGTCGAGCCGGTCACCGGCCCGCTGGCCTAACCGGAACACGAGCGGAACGCCGCCGGACCACGCGGAAACAGCAGGGGCCGCCACCGGAACACCGGTGGCGGCCCCTGCCGTCGTGGTCTACCAGGCCCGCGAGCGGCGGACCGAGAAGGCCACGCACCCGGCGCCGATGCCCAGGCACAGGGTGCCCCCGAGCAGGTACGGCGTGGTGTCCGTACTGCCGGTGGCGGCCAGCGTGAGCTGCGCGGACGGCTCGTCCGCGACGCCTGCGGACCGAGCGGGCGCCCCGGAGGACGCCGGGGCGGCCATGGCGGTGTGTTCGGTGGTGGCGTTCGCCGAGGGGACGAACCACAGAGCGGTGAGGAGAGTTCCCGCTCCGATGGCGGTGAGCAGCGGGCGACGTGCGGACACGGAGCGATCCCCCTTGTGGCAGCAGCGAATTGGCCGTGTGCGCCGATGCTAATGAAAGGGGCGGGTCGTGGGAAAGTCGGGGGGCCTCCAGGATTACGCTCCGTCGCATGAGCACTTCTGAGTCATCACGGTACGTACGGCTTCGGGTGGATTTGGTGCTGGAGGTGGCCGAGCCCGAGGCCCTCACCGGGGCCGCGCTGGAGCACATCGCGGCCGACGAGTTCATGCCCGACGAGGAGCGCGGGCACGCGGAATCGGCCGTACAGGAAGACGAAGCGGAAGCCCTGGCCTACCTGGTCGACCCCTTCGACCTGGTCTCCGGGGTCCCGGGAGTGGAGCTGGCGCAGGCCTCCTGGAGCACGGAGCCGGTCGAATACGACCCCGAGTCCGTGGAGTGGGACCTCGACGGGGAAGATGGTCGCTTCGAAGGCAACGCAGACGACGCAGACGAAGACGACGTAGACGTAGACGTAGACGAAGACGACGTAGACGAAGCAGACGACGGTCCGGAAAGGGTGCGGTAGTCGCAGGGCGGCCGTGGGCTGGCCCACAATCGCACCGGACGTGGAACCGTTCTCGCCTCTGCACGCGTTGTCACAACGAGGCAGGGAGGTCTTTCGACCCCCCTGCCCGGGGATCCCGGGGTTTCGGCAACGATGGAGAAGCGTGTGAGGACGGACAGCAAGCGGCGGCGCAGGGTCCTGGCGGCAGCGTCCGCTCTGCTCGGCGGCGCACTGGTGCTGACGGCGTGCAGCGACGGCGACGCCAAGGGCAGCGGCGAGCCGACGAACAAGGCCCAGGCCGATGCCGACGCGGCGGCGGCCAAGGACGCCTCGGCGGCCCGAATAGAAGTCACGCCCGTGGACGGCAAGACGAACGTCGGGATCAACAACTCCACCAAGGTCACGGTCAGCGAGGGCACCCTGACCCAGGTGGAGATGAAGTCCGCCGACGGCACGGCCGTCGAGGGCAAGATCTCCTCGGACGGCAAGAGCTGGAAGCCGGACGCCAAGCTCAAGCGCGCCACCAAGTACACGCTGTCGGCCACCGCGAAGGACGCCGAGGGCCGCGAGGCCCACGAAAACGCCTCCTTCACCACCGTCTCGCCGGACAACAGCTTCATCGGCACCTTCACGCCGGAGGACGGTTCGAAGGTCGGCGTCGGCATGCCGGTCTCGATCACCTTCGACAAGCCGATCAAGGACCGCAAGGCCGTCCAGTCCGCGATCTCCGTGAACTCCACCGGCGGCCAGGAGGTCGTGGGGCACTGGTTCAACTCCCAGCGCCTCGACTTCCGCCCCGAGGAGTACTGGAAGGCCAACTCCACGGTCACGCTGAAGATGTCCCTGGACGGCGTCGAGGGCGCCCCCGGCATCTACGGCGTGCAGGAGCGCACCGCGACCTTCAGCATCGGCCGCAACCAGGTCTCCATCGTCGACGCCAAGACCAAGCAGATGACGGTCAAGCGGGACGGCGCGGTCGTCAAGACCATCCCGATCTCCGCCGGCGCGCCCGCGAACCCGACGTACAACGGCCAGATGGTGATCTCCGAGAAGTTCAAGGAGACCCGGATGAACGGCGCCACCGTCGGCTTCAAGGACAAGGAAGGCAAGGGCGAGTACGACATCAAGGACGTCCCCCACGCCATGCGGCTGTCGACCTCCGGCACGTTCATCCACGGCAACTACTGGGGCTCCGACTCGATCTTCGGCTCGGTCAACACCAGCCACGGCTGCGTCGGCCTGAACGACACCCAGGGCGCCAACGACCCCAACACCGAAGCCGCCTGGTTCTACAACAACTCCCTCATCGGCGACGTCGTGACGGTCCAGAACTCCCCGGACAAGCAGATCAAGCCGGACAACGGCCTCAACGGCTGGAACATGGACTGGTCCGAGTGGAAGGCCGGCTCGGCGGTCTGATCCGCCGTACGCCCTGCTCCTGAGCTCCGCACCGCACGCCGACGGCGGGGTCCCACCCGGGACCCCGCCGTCGGCGCGTTTGGGCCCGGGGAAAAGCGGGAGGCGCCGGGGCGGGCGGCGTGCGTAGGGTCGCCCGTATGACTCACCCGCAGATCAGCGCGCTCGCCGCCCCGCCCTCCGATGCCGACGTGGACGCGTGGCTGGGCGTCCTCACCGCGGCCCACGCCCACGACCTGCCCGGAGTGCCCGGACCCACCCGCACCGAGACGGGCGGCCGGCTCCAGACGCCCCCGGCGCGCGGACGGGCCGTCTGTCTCGCGGCGCAGGCACCGGGCAGCGGCACGGACGGCGCAGGCCCGGCGTACGACGCGGTGGCGGCCCTGCTGCTCTTCTCCGACCCCGGGAACCTCCACACCGCCTTCCTCGACCTGCTGGCCGTCCGGCCGCAGGCCCGGCGGCAGGGCATGGGAACCGCCCTGTGGGAGCGGGTGCGCGAGGAGCTGACGGCCGACAAGCGGACCTCCGTCGCCACCGTCGTCGACCTCGGCGGCCCCGGCGAGGCCTTTGCCCGCTCCCTCGGCTTCGAGAACGTCCTGCCGATGGCCTGGTACGTCCAGCGAGTCGACGAGGCGGCGGCAGCCGGGGCCGACGGGGAGCCCGGACTCGCCCCCGGCTACCGCTTCGTCAGCTGGCCCGGCATCGTCCCCGACGAGCACGCCACGGCGGCCGCGGTCGCCCACGGAGCCATGGAAGACGCCCCCAGCGGCGAGCTGGACGAGTCGACCGTGCAGTGGGACGCCGAAAAACTGCGCGCCGCCGAACGCCTCGTCCTCGACCGCGGAGGCCGCATCCACACCGTGGCCGCGCTCGACGCGGCGGGCGACGTCGCCGCGTACACCGAGGTCGTCCTGCCCGATCCCGCCACCGAGCGGGCCGTCCAGTACGACACCGTGGTCGTCCCCGCCCACCGCGGCCGCGGCCTCGGCCGCGCGGTGAAGCTGCGCATGCTCGCCGAGCTGCGCGAACTCCACCCGGGCGTACGGCAGATCGCCACGACCGTCGCCGACGAGAACGGCCCCATGCGCACCGTGAACGAGCAGCTCGGCTACCGGCACGAGCGGGCCTGCGGCTACTTCCAGCTCACGCTCTGACGACCCGCCGGACGTCGGCTACGGCTACGGCTTCCAGACGTAGCGGACGTCCGGCTCCCGCTCCTCGTTCGTGGCGCCGTCCGTCCGCTCCGCCTCGAGGAAGCCGTGCCGCTCGTAGAACCGGTGCGCGGGCTCGTTGACCTGGAAGGTCCACAGCTCCAGCCCGTCCGGCGACTCCGCCTTCGCCAGTGCCACGAACTGATCGCCCAGCCCCTGCCCGCGCCGCTCCGGCGCCAGGTACAGCTGCTCGATCACCCCGTCCTCCAGCACCATCATCCCCGCCGCGGCCCCCTGGGCGTCGCGGGCGATCCAGGCGCGGCCCGAGGGCACGATGACGTACCGGAACCAGCCGCGCACCTCGTCGTCGGTGTGCGCCCGCCGCACGGTCGCAAGCGCCGCGTCGTACGACCGCAGCCAGACGTCGGCCAGTTCGGCGGCGTCCTGCTCGCGGGCGGTGCTGAGGGTGAAGCTCATAGGCTGGCGGCCTCCGTGTCGACGCCCCACGAGGCCAGCAGGCGCAGCGCGTCCGCCGAGGGCGAGCCCGGTTCGGCGTGGAAGGCGACCAGCGACTGCTCGGCATTGTCGGGCAGTTTCAGTGTTTCGAAGGACAAGGAGATCTCACCGACCAGGGGGTGACGCAACCGTTTAACGCCATGTGCCTTGTCCGCCACCGTGTGTGCCGCCCACAGTGTCCTGAACTCCTCGTTCTTCACGGACAGTTCGCCCACCAGTGCGGACAGCTGCGGATCGTCCGGGTGGCAGCCCGCGTAGAGCCGCAGATTGCTCACGACCTCGCACGCCCGGCACTCCCAGTCCGCGTACAGGTCGATCGTGCCCGGATCGAGGAACACCAGCCGGGCGAGGTTGCGCTGTTCGGCGGGCATCGCCGCGAAGTCCCCGAACACGGCCCGCGCCATCCGGTTCCAGCCGATCACGTCCAGGCGACGCCCCACGACGTACGCCGGTACGCCGTCCATGGCGTGCAGCAGTGCCAGCAGTCCGGGCCGCACCTGCTCGGGCCGGCTGCTGGTCCGCTTGCGGCGGGCCTTCGGCTTGGCGAGGTGGGTCAGATGGGCTCGCTCCGTGCCGTCCAGGCGCAGCGCCCGCGCGATGGAGTCCAGCACCTCCGTCGACACGTTCTGGCCGTTGCCCTGCTCGAGGCGGGTGTAGTACGCGACGGACACCCCGGCGAGCTGGGCCAGTTCCTCGCGGCGCAGACCCGGTACCCGGCGGTGCCGTCCGTAGTCCGGCAGGCCCACGTCGGCCGGCCGGAGCCGGGCGCGGCGGGAGCGGAGGAACTCACCCAGTTCGGCTCGCTGATCCATACCCCAAGTATCACCGGGGGTGCGAACGGCTCCGGGGGTGAGCCTGACCCTGCCAGGGGTAGGACCGCCGGTCGTAGGCAGAGCAGGGCCCTGGGTGCGCGCGCACGGCTGCGGCATCGTTTCTGCCGTCACTGCCCGACGGATCCCGCCGCAGCGGCCGGATCCGTCATCACCGCCGCGTACGACCCGAACACCCCACGAGGAGCACCCCGGCATGTCCGTCACCTCCGTTGCCGCCTACGCCGCCCCCGCCCCGAAGGCCCCGCTGGAGCGCACCACCGTGCCGCGCCGACCGCTCGGAGCCCACGACGTCCTCATCGAGGTCAAGTACGCGGGCATCTGCCACTCCGACATCCACCAGGTCCGCGACGGCTGGGGCGAGGGCATCTACCCGATGGTCCCGGGCCACGAGATCGCGGGCGTGGTCACCGAGACCGGGCCGGCCGTCACCCGCCACGCCGCAGGCGACCGGGTCGGCGTCGGCGTGTTCGTCGACTCCTGCCGCGAGTGCGCTTACTGCCTGGCGGGGCAGGAGCAGTACTGCGCCCAGGGCATCACCGGCACGTACAACGCCCTCGGCAAGGACGGAGAGCCGACCTACGGCGGCTACTCCTCGCACATCGTCGTGGACGAGAACTACGCCGTCCGCATCCCCGACGCGCTCGCCCTCGACGCCGCCGCGCCGCTGCTGTGCGCCGGCATCACCCTCTACTCCCCGCTCAGGCACTGGCAGGCGGGCCCCGGCAAGAAGGTCGCCATCGTCGGCCTCGGCGGCCTCGGCCACATGGGAGTGAAGATCGCGGCGGCGCTCGGCGCCGAGGTCACGGTGCTCTCGCAGTCCCTGCGCAAGAAGGACGACGGCCTGCGGCTGGGGGCCACGCACTACTACGCCACGAGCGACGAGACGACGTTCGAGGAGCTCGCGGGCACCTTCGACCTGATCGTCTCCACGGTCTCCGCGCCGCTGGGCCTCGACCGGTACCTCGGCCTGCTGAAGGTGGACGGCGCCCTGGTCAACGTGGGCGTTCCGGAGGAGCCGGTCGCCCTGAACCTCTTCTCCGTCGTCAACGGCCGCAAGACGCTGGCCGGCTCGATGATCGGGGGCATCGCCGAGACGCAGGAGATGCTGGACTTCTGCGCCGGGCACGGCCTGGGCGCGGAGATCGAGGTGATCCGCGCCGACGAGGTCAACGAGGCGTACGAGCGGGTGCTCGCCAGCGACGTGCGCTACCGCTTCGTGATCGACGCGTCGACCATCTGAGCGCCGGGCGGCGGTGCGGTCAGGCGCCGGGGGCCTGGGCGATGCCGACCGGGCAGCTGACGCCCGTGCCGCCGATGCCGCAGTAGCCCGCGGGGTTCTTGTCGAGGTACTGCTGGTGGTACGGCTCCGCGGGCCAGAAGGGGCGGGTGGCCGACGGGAGGACCGCGGTGGTGATGGGGGAGCGGTGGCCGGCCGAGGCGAGGGCCTGCTCGTAGGCGGCGCGGGAGGCCTCGGCGGTCTGCTGCTGGGCGTCCGAGTGGGTGTAGACGGCCGAGCGGTACTGGGTGCCGACGTCGTTGCCCTGGCGGAAGCCCTGGGTCGGGTCGTGGGCCTCCCAGAAGACCTTCAGGAGGGTGGCGTACGAGACCTGCGCCGGGTCGAAGACCACGCGGACGACCTCGGTGTGCCCGGTGAGGCCGGAGCACACTTCTTCGTACGTCGGGTTCTCCGTGTAGCCGCCCTGGTAGCCGGCCAGGGTGGTCCACACGCCCGGGGTCTGCCAGAACTTGCGCTCCGCGCCCCAGAAGCAGCCCAGGCCGAAGTCCGCGACCTCCAGGTGCGCCGGGTACGGGCCGTCGAGCGGGTTGCCCAGGACCGTGTGGGCGGACGGGAGGGAGAACTCGGCGTGCGGGCGGCCCTTGAGGGCCTGCTCGGGGGTGACCAGCTCGGGGGTGCGGCGGCCGTACAGCATGCGGGACTCCTCGGGGCGTCGGGCGGCAGCTCGTACAACGTACGGCGCCGCCGCCCGATTCCCCGGCGGGGCGACACGGCCCAAGGGCTGTCCCGCAACCCCCCCGGCGGGCGCAGGACGCCCGCTACGGCACCTCGCTGCGTCGTCGGAACATCCCGAATGCGCCCGGTGTGCGGATGCTCCTCCGTCTTGCGATGCACCGCATCCGACGCCGTGCGCTGATCCACCAGGGGTTACGGAACAGCCTTTAGCCGAGCTGCTTCGCGCTGAAATCGCGGACCTTCGTGTACCGGTCCACCGGGTCGCCCGAGTACGTCCACGGGGCCTGCCCGATCCAGCCGTCGACGTGGCGGAACTGAGCCACCGCCTCGTCGTAGCGGTCCTGCCAGTACAGGAACCAGGCCAGCATGTGCCGCACCCGCACCACCCGCACGTCGTCCGGTGCGCACGCCGCGACGTCCGCCAGCGCCCAGTCGACCGCCGCGACGATCTCCGGCTTCTTGTAGAAGCGGTCGGGGTCGAGCCCGGAGTCGTACTGCTCCTGCTCGAAGTACGCGTACAGCGGCACGAAGGACAGCAGCTCGCCCGCGGCGCCCTGGCCGGCGGCCTCCTTCGCGAAGGACAGCGACAGCTCGTGGGAGCCCTGCCACTTGTGGCACCAGTACTGGAGGGCGTTCGTGTACGCGCTCAGCACCCGGTCGTCCCGCTTGACGATCTCCGCCCACAGGGTGCGGTACTGCTCGTGCCCGTATCCCAGGCCCAGGGCGACCGCCTGTTCCGCCAGGTACGGTACGGGGTCCGCGTCGGGGGCCATGCGCTGGGCCTCGTGGCAGGCCTCCTGCGCCTCGGCCAGCAGCCGGTGGAAGATCCGGAACTGCTCGGAGGTGGTGGCACTGGCCCGCTTGGAGCCGCGTACGTCCCACGCGACCATCACGCACGCGTCGGCGTGGACCACAGCCGCGCCGGGGTCGCCCGGTACGGCCTCCCGCCACGCCAGCAGCCAGGCGTCTTCCTTGGCGGCCTCCTCGGACAGCAGCCGGACCCGGCCCCAGCGCTCCTCCCAGTCCTCGCCGGCGGCGGCCAGCCAGGTCGCGGCGGCCCGCCAGTCGCCCGCACGGACGGCCTGCCGTACGGCTTCCTCCCCGGGCGCGGGCCGGCGGCCGTGGTCCCGGTCGAGCCGCTCGGCCGGTACGAATCCCAGCCGGGCGGCGGCCTCGGCCTGCGCGGCCCGCGCGGCGGAGGGCGAGGCGGCGGAGGCCGACTGCCGCCGGGCGCGTACCCCGCGCAGGTAGCGGATCAGGGTGTAGACGGCCGCAGCCACCAGCAGTCCAGTGATCATGGGGTTTTCCGGAGCTCCTCGGTCGGGGCGGTCGTGGCGGTCGTGGAAGGGGCGGTCGGGGCGGCGGCGAGCAGCGCGCGCAGGGGCGCGGTGTCGGGCCGGTCGGCCACGGCCGCGTCGAGGGCCGGGCCGAGGCGGTCCTCGTACCCTTCCGGCAGCCGCAGCCGGGCCTTGTCGGACCAGGACAGCTCCCAGCGCGCGGCGCCGCGGGCGGTCAGCTCCAGCACGGTCAGCCGGCGGAGCCCGCCGTGCAGGGCCGGGCGGACGAATTCGCGGGCGGCGCGGCCCGTGGCAGCCTGCGCTTCCGGCGACTTGGGCAGCCGGTCGGCGATCCGCCACAGCGCGCCCGCGTCGATGGCGTCGAGCAGGTCGGCGGCCGTGCCCGTGCCGCCGCGCTCGGCGGCGACGGCGGTGCGCAGGTCCTCGCTCTCGCGCTCCGCGTAGGTGCTCATGCTCTCGTGGACGAGGTCCGGCCAGTCCACCCGGCGCAGCCCGTGGGCCTGCGGGGTCAGGACGAACTTCTCGATCTCGGCGAGGCGGTCCTCGGGGGAGGCGAGCAGGGTGAGGGCGGGCGCTGCGGGTGCGCCGCCGGGCCCGCCGTGGTCGCCGCGGCCGTCGTCCGGCAGGGCCTCGATCCGGGTGACGCGCTCGGCGATCGGCGGGTGGGTGTCGTACGGGCCGGTGGCCTCGTCGGGCAACCGGCCGCGCATCCCGTCGAGTTCGTCCTGCCGGGCCTCGATCATGCGGCGCAGGCCGCCGAACACCTCGCCGGGGCGCGGCAGCAGGCCGGCGTCCACGCCGAGGGTGGCGTACGCGTCCATGTAGAAGTCGTGTGCGGCGTCGAGGGCCGGGGTCGCGCGCAGGGCGGAGGCGGTGGCGTCGCGGCCCGCGATCCGGGCGGCGGCGAGGTCGGCCGCGAACTCCTGGCGGCGGGCGTCGGAGCGGATGACGCGGACGTACAGCCGGGCGTAGCCGGTGTAGATCTTCGCCATGGTCCGGTAGGTGACGCCGGAGCCGGTGGTGTCGATCTTCCCGCCGTTCTTGGCCTTCTTGCCCCGGGCGGTCCGCTTGGCTGCGCGCTTCTCCTGCCGGGCCCGCTCCTTCGCGACGGTGTTGTCGGCCTTCTCCTCGAAGTGCGCGACGGTCCGCAGGACTTGGGCCTGCCCGCGGGTGACGAGCGCGCCGAGCCGGGTGTCGGAGTGGACGTAGTGGCCCAGTTCGTGGGCGATGACCGAGCGGAGCTGGTTCTCGTCGAGGCCGGCCATCAGGGAGAGGCCGAGGTACATGCGGCGCGGGCCGGGCAGCAGTCCGCCGAGCCGGGTGTCCTCGGTGACGGCGGCGTTGACGCCGGCGACGAGCACGATCTCGTCGGGGGCGCGGGTGCCGACCTGCGCGGCGAGGTCGCGGACGGTCTGCCACAGGCGGGGCTCGTCGGCCTCGCTCACGCTCGGGCCGGGCCTGTCGTCGGTGTCCTTGGGGGTGCGGAGCATGAACATGCCGCGCACGATCGGGACGGCGAGCAGGAGGGAGACGACGACGACCTTGCCGTAGACGACGGCGCTGGTCCACGTCACGGCGGCCCAGTCGACGGCGGCGAGGGCGCCGAGCATGAGGAGGCCGAGGAGGTGGAAGCCGGCGAGGAGGGCGAGGGCGCGCAGTGCGCGCAGGGTGGGGGCCATCAGAGGGCTCCGGACGCGCCGGTGCCGGGCTTCTCGGGCACGGCGGCCGCGCCCTGCTGCTTCCGCGCGGTCTTGGCGGCCTTCGCGCCGGGGCCCTTGGTGACCATCCAGGCGGCGTACCCCCGGGCCTTGTGGAACTCCTTGGCCGGGTCGTTCTTCTTGTGCCGCCACGGGTACGCCCCGCACCACGGCCCGATCAGCCGGAACTGGTGCAGCGCGGCCTCGTACAGCCCGGCCTTGGCGAGGTAGTGCGCGAGGAGGTGGCGCAGCCGGGGCAGGTCCTCGTGGTCGGCGGGTACGTCGTCCAGGGCGCGGGCGATCTGCTCCAGCAGGGCCTTGGCCCCGTCCTTGCGGACGACGGACAGGACGTTGCCGGAGCGGTTCTCCAGCTCGTGGAGGGCGTGCAGGTAGACACCGGGGAGCAGGCTGCCGGGCGGGGCCTGGCGGGCGGCGGTGGCGGCGAACTCGAGCATGGTCTCGTCGGAGCCGAACCACTTGGCGCACCAGTACTGCATGGCCTGCCAGTGGGCGTCCACGTGGTGCGGGGCGCGGGCGGTCAGCTCCTGCCAGATCTGCTGGAACTGCGCGGGGGAGTACTGGATTCCGCGGGCGGCGGTGGCCATGACGATCCACGGGCCGGGGTGCTCGGGGTCGAGGTCGGCGGCCGCCTGGGCGGCCTTCATCGCCTCGGGGAGCGCGGCCCGGAACCGGGCCATGTCCTCGTCGGGGACCTTGTTCGCGTACGCGCTGCCACGGATCGCCCAGGCCTGGTGGACCATGAGGTCCGCGCGCAGGGTGGCGGCGTCGCCGCTGCCGGGCTGCTCGGCGCGCCACGCGGCCAGCCACGCGTCGTCGGCGTCGTCGGCGATGCTCTGGAGGAAGGAGAGCCGGTCCCAGCGCTCGTCCCAGTCGGTTCCGGCGGCCGCGACCCAGCTGGCGGCCGGCTGCCACTCCCCGTCCCAGACCGCTTCGGCGACGGCGCGCCGCTCCTTGGCGCGGTACGCGGGCGGGGGCGGTCCCGGCCGGGACGGATCGAGGGCGGACTCCGGTACGAGTCCGTGCTCGGCGGGCACGAAGTCGTTGTCGATCCAGGTGAAGCGGCGGCCGTGGCGCACGCCTTGCGCCAGTACGTAGAGCACCAGGGCGGCGGGGATGAGGAGCAGGTACATGAGCACGGCCGGATCTTCCCCGGGTGTGATCACTCTGCGCAACATCTTTAGCTAACGATCTGGGTCCTCCGTGCGCAGACGGCCGCCGGGCCGCCGGGCCGCCGGTTCAGCGGGGCAGCGTGGCCGGGGAGCCGCCGTTCGCCTCGTACCCCGCCACCGCCAGCGCCCGGTACACGGCGTACTCCGCCGCCGGGTCCGCGCTGTGCGACCAGGGCAGCGCACCCACGAACCCGTCCACGTGCCGCAGTTGCTCCATCGCCTCGGCCCAGCGCTCCGCGCGGACCAGGAAGAACAGCAGCAGGTGCCGGGCGTGCGCGAGCACCGGGTCGTTCGGACGCGCCGAGTTCACCGCGTACAGGGCGCCCTCCATGGCACGCGAGACCACGGCGCTCTGGTAGAAGCCCTGCGACAGGGTGATCTCGGGCAGGTGCTCGAAGACCGCGAAGAGCGGGAGCGCGGCCAGCAGCGAGCCCTGCGGGGCCCGGGCCGCCGCCGCGTGCGCGAACGCGTCGGCCTTCTCCCGCGAGCCGTGCCACTTCTCGCACCAGTAGTGCAGCGCCGCCAGGTGCGCCCCCATGTGTTCGGGCGCGCGGTCCAGGATCTTGGCCCAGAGCTCGTTGAACTCCGGTTCCGCGTACGACAGTCCGCGGGCGATCGCCAGCTCGGTGATGTACGGGACCGGGTCCCCCGGGGAGAGGAGCGCGGCCGCACCGCACGCCGTCCGGGCCTCCTCCAGGATGATCCGGTGGTCGTCGGAGCCCACCCCGCCCGAGGCCCGCCAGGCCTGCTGCACCAGGAACTCCGCGTGCACCTGCGCACCGCCCGCGTCCTTGGGGGACTCCAGGCGCCACGCGCGCAGCCAGGCCGCGCCCGTGCCGGGCTGCTGCGCCAGCTCCAGCGCCGCCGCGCCCGCGAAGGCCTGCACGCGCTGCCAGCGGACCTCCCCGTCCTTGGGGGTGCCGGCCAGCAGCTGCGAGGCCGCCCGCCAGTCCTGGCTGCGCTGCACCAGGCCGAGCACGTCCATCAGGTCCTGGTCCGGGCCGGGGATGCGGATGTCGAGCAGCTCCTGCCGTACGAAGCCGTAGTCCGCCGGGTCGGCGGCGTCGGGCGTGCCGGGCGCGACCAGCCGCACCCCGCCGCGGCCGCGCCGCACCAAGGGGACGACGACGGCCGTGAGCATGGCCATCGCGAGCAGGAACCACAGAATCTCCATGCCTCAAGCGTTCCACATCGGCGCGGGTACCCCGGGCGCAGCCCTGCCGGTGGCCGGCCGGGGCGCCCAGGCAGGACTTAACGGGGGAATTCCCGCGCACGGCGCTGCGCAGCAACGTTTCCTCATTTTTATGTCCCCCTAACGTCATGCGCGCCGTCATCCACCCCTGAACAGGGAGCTATGCCATGCGTATGCGGAATGCTGTGACCGTGACCTTCGGAGCCTTGGTGATCGCCGCCGCACTGCCCGGTGCGGCGTCCGCCGACAACGGGTCGTTCACCTACAGCTACCCGGGCAAGACGAAGGACGTGGCCACTCAGATCGCGAAGCCGCTCGAGGACTCCTGCCACGACTTCCGCGCACTGCCCAAGGGCCAGTTCGCCGGCGAACTCGTGAACCGCACCGGCATGGTCGCGGTCGTCTTCCCGAAGGAGAAGTGCGCCGGGGACGCGGTCCTGGAGATCGGCCCGGCGGACGGCGTGGACCTCGACCTGTCCACCGACGTCAAGTCCGTCCGGTTCGTCCGGGCCGACCAGGGTCCGGCCGCCCCGGGCCTGGAGCCGGGCGCTCCGGAGGCCGGGGCCGCCGGCGAGGGCCTCGGCACGGGCCCGCACGCAGAGGGCGGCGACTCCGGCGACCACGCGAGCCTCATCGACGAGTTCCTCCACGCCTGGGGGTAGCCCCGACCCTGCCGTCGGCCGGCCGGCGGGGCCGGCCGACGGCACCCCGTGAGCGGTACGCGTGCCCCGTCCGTGTGCGGTACGCGTGCCCCGTCCGGTGGCGGCGGCCGGGGTCGGCCCGGGTTGGCCCGGGTTGGCCGCGCTCCGCCGCCCGCGGCGTCATAGGCTCTGTTCCATGAGCCACGAGCAGCAGAGTTTCGAGACCCGCGCCATTCACGCGGGCAACACGGCGGACCCGCTCACCGGCGCGGTAGTGCCCCCGATCTACCAGGTCTCCACGTACAAGCAGGACGGTGTCGGCGGGCTCCGCGGCGGATACGAGTACAGCCGCAGCGCCAACCCGACCCGCACCGCGCTGGAGGAGAACCTGGCGGCCCTGGAAGGCGGCCGGCGCGGTCTCGCCTTCGCCTCGGGCCTGGCGGCCGAGGACTGCCTCCTGCGCACGATCCTTTCGCCCGGTGACCACGTGGTCATCCCGAACGACGCCTACGGCGGCACGTTCCGCCTGTTCGCGAAGGTCGTCTCCCGCTGGGGCGTGGAGTGGTCGGTCGCCGACACCTCGGACCCGGCGTCGGTGCGGGCCGCGATGAACGACCGTACGAAGGCCATCTGGGTGGAGACCCCCTCCAACCCGCTCCTCGGCATCACCGACATCGCGGTGATCGCCGACATCGCGCGCACGGCGGGCGTGAAGCTGGTCGTCGACAACACCTTCGCCTCCCCTTACCTGCAGCAGCCGCTCGCGCTCGGCGCGGACGTGGTCGTGCACTCGCTGACGAAGTACATGGGCGGCCACTCGGACGTGGTCGGTGGCGCGCTGGTCACCGCGGACGCGGCGCTGGGCGAGGAACTGGCCTACCACCAGAACGCGATGGGCGCGGTGGCCGGGCCGTTCGACTCGTGGATCGTGCTGCGCGGCATCAAGACGCTCGCGGTGCGCATGGACCGCCACAGCGAGAACGCGACCCGCGTGGCCGACATGCTGACCCGGCACCCGAAGGTGACGCGGGTGCTGTACCCGGGGCTGCCGGACCACCCGGGGCACGAGGTCGCCGCCAAGCAGATGCGGTCGTTCGGCGGCATGATCTCCTTCCAGGTCGCGGGCGGCGAGGAGGCGGCGGTCGAGGTGTGCAACCGCGCGCAGCTCTTCACGCTCGGTGAGTCGCTGGGCGGCGTGGAGTCGCTGATCGAGCACCCGGGCCGGATGACGCACGCGTCGGTGGTCGGGTCGGCGCTGGAGGTGCCGTCGGATCTGGTGCGGCTGTCCGTGGGTATCGAGAACGCCGATGATCTGCTGGCGGACCTGACGCAGGCGCTGGGCTGACCCGTCGCCTCCGGCGGGGCCGTTCTGCCGGTCCCGCCGCCGCTGGCCCCGTCGGGGTCCCGGCCCCTGTGGGCTGCGGGCCCGGCGGGGCTTTCCTTTGCCTCCGGCGGCGCCTCAATCGCCGGCGGGGCTGAATTTGGCGGGTGCCGGTCGGAGCGCCGGGCCTTGGACCTGGCTTCCGCTGCCTCCGGCGGCGCTGGGGTTATGGGGACTCGAAGGGTGGGGTGGTGGTGGAGGGCGGGGGGAGCCAGGGGTAGGTGAGGGCGGCCCAGACGACGAAGGCGACCGTCGCCACCGTCAGGAGGAACCAGCCCGCCCGGTGCAGTGCCCGGCGGCGGCGCAGCAGGCGTACGCCGCGCTCCGCCGCCCGGCGCGCCAGGTCCGCCGGGACCGGCGGACGCGGGCCCTCCAGCAGCTCGCGGACCTCGGCCTCCCGGCGCTCCGGAAGCGGCGCCCCGCTCATCGCGGCACCCGCGACCGCAGCACCGTCATCGCCCGCGCGTACAGCACCCGGACCCGCTCCGGCGGCAGCCCCAGCTGCGCCGCGGCCTGCTCCTCGGCGACCCCTTCGTACAGGCGCAGCACGAGGACGAGCCGCTGCCGCGGCGACAGCCGCGACAGCACGCCGCCCTGGCCGCGCCGGTAGCGCCAGGCCGACCGTGCGAAGGCGGCGCACAGTTCCTGGCGGGCGTGGTCGTACGGATCGTCGCCGCGCAGCCGTGCCCAGTCGGCGTACGTACGCGCCAGTGCGCCCGCGAGGAGCTCGCGCGCGCCGGGGTTCGCGTCGTCCGGTTCCGTGGTCAGCAGGGTCGCGGCGTGCAGCATCCGCCCGGCGGCTCCGGCGACGAAGGCCTCGAACTCCCGGTCCCAGCGCGCGTGGTGCTCACCCGAGCGTGCCGTCACCCTCCCCATATGGGGGCAGCGGCGACGGCCCGGTCAAGAGGTCGGCCGGGACGTGTGGCCGTCAGGACGCGTGGCCCGGCTCCGCCGGCTCGGGCGCCGCAGCCATCCGCTCCGACAGCGAGAGGTTGAAGCGGGTCAGCAGTGTCGTGAACGACTCGCGCTCCGCCTCCGACCACCCCTCCGTCACCTGTGCCATCAGCGCGCGCCGCGAGGACCGTACGTCCTCCAGCCGGGCCAGGCCGCGCGGGGACAGGGCGAGGACGACCGCCCGCCCGTCCTCCGGGTGCGAGGTCCGCTTCACCAGACCGGTGTCGACCAGCGGCGCGACCTGCCGCGTCACCGTGGACGAGTCGATGCCCATGCCCGCCGCGAGTGCCTTCACGCCCATCGGACCTTCCAGGTCCAGCCGGTTGAGCAGCAGGTACGCGGCGCGGTCCATCGAGTTGCGGGCCTGGCCGACGCCGCCCAGCCGGGTCTGCTCGGCGCGGCGGGCGAAGACCGCCACCTGGTGTTGCAGGGCGTCGAGAAGGCCGGCTTCGGTGTCGGCCGGCACGTCAGGATGGGCCGGGGTGGAGGGCATGGCCAGGGGCTCTCTTCATGCAAGGGGCGACAAGGATGGGGGACAGAGTACGCGGCCCGGGTGCGGCCCGTACCGCGCCTGCACAATCCCGCGCAATCTCCCGGGAGGCCGCCCCGCAGCGGCCCCGCAGCCGCTCCCGCCGTCCGTCTCGCGCCGCGCCCGCGCCCGGCTGGGAGACTGGCGGCATGAGCTACGGACTGCCCACCCCGATCCCCTCCGTCATCATCGACGACGTCCGGGGCGCCGCGAAGATGTTGTCCGGCGTCGCCCGGGTCACGCCGATGGAGGGCAGCCGTCACCTCTCCTCCCTCGTGGGGGCTCCGGTCCACCTGAAGTGCGAGAACCTCCAGCGGACCGGATCGTTCAAGCTCCGCGGGGCGTACGTGCGCATCGCCGGGCTCTCGCCCGTGCAGCGGGCCGCCGGAGTCGTCGCCGCGAGCGCCGGCAACCACGCCCAGGGCGTCGCCCTCGCGTCCTCCCTGCTGGGCGTGCACTCCACCGTCTTCATGCCGGTCGGCGCCCCGCTGCCGAAGGTCGCCGCGACCCGCGACTACGGAGCCGAGGTCCGGCTGCACGGGCAGGTCGTCGACGAGACCCTGGCCGCCGCGCAGGACTACGCGGACCGCACGGGCGCGGTGTTCATCCACCCGTTCGACCACCACGACATCATCGCGGGCCAGGGCACGGTCGGGCTGGAGATCCTGGAGCAGTGCCCGGAGGTGCGCACGATCGTCGTCGGGATCGGCGGCGGCGGGCTCGCCGCCGGGATCGCGGTCGCGGTGAAGGCGCTCCGCCCGGACGTGCGGATCGTGGGCGTCCAGGCGGCGGGCGCGGCCGCGTACCCGCCCTCGCTGGCCGCCGGGCACCCGGTGTCCATCGACGAGCCGGTCACCATGGCGGACGGCATCAAGGTCGGCCGCCCCGGCGACGTCCCCTTCAGGATCATCGGCGAGCTGCTGGACGACGTGCGCACGGTCGGCGAGGACGCGCTGTCCACGGCGCTGCTGCTGTGCCTGGAGCGGGCCAAGCTGCTCGTCGAGCCGGCCGGGTGCAGTCCGGTCGCCGCCGTGCTCAGCGAGCCCGAGCGGTACGGCGCGGGACCCGTCGTCGCCGTGCTCTCCGGCGGGAACGTCGACCCGCTGCTGCTCCAGCGCATCCTGCGGCACGGCATGGCCTCCGCGGGCCGCTACCTCTCGCTGCGCCTGCGGGTCTCCGACCGGCCGGGCGCCCTGGCGGGGCTGCTCGGGGTGCTGTCGGTCGTCGACGCCAACGTCCTGGACGTGAGCCACGTACGCACCGATCCGCGGCTCGGGCTGACCGAGGTGGAGGTGGAGCTGCACCTGGAGACCAAGGGCCCGGAGCACTGCGCCGAGGTCGCCCGGTCCCTGCACGCGGCCGGATACAAGGTCATGAGCTGAGTGCGGATTTCGCAGTAGCCGGGGCGGAGTACGGCGTACGCCCATACGATTTGCATAGGAAACACCCGATTGAACTGGGAGAATCCCTATGCCAGGCGCCATCTACGCCGAAGGTCTGGTCAAGACCTTCGGCGATGTACGGGCACTGGACGGCGTGGACCTCGATGTACCCGAGGGCACCGTTCTGGGCCTGCTCGGTCCGAACGGGGCGGGCAAGACCACGACCGTACGCGTCCTGACCACACTCCTCCAGCCCGACAGCGGCCGCGCGGTCGTCGCCGGGATCGACGTGCTCAAGCACCCCAACGAAGTCCGCCGCTCGATCGGCCTGTCCGGGCAGTTCGCCGCCGTGGACGAGTACCTGACCGGCCGCGAGAACCTCCAGATGGTCGGCCAGCTCTACCAGATGAGCGCCAAGGCCGCGAAGGCCCGCGCGGTCGAGCTGCTGGAGCGGTTCAACCTCGCCGACGCCGCCGACCGCACGGCCAAGACCTACTCGGGCGGCATGCGCCGCCGCCTCGACCTCGCCGCCGCCCTCGTCGTCAGCCCGCCCGTCATGTTCATGGACGAGCCGACCACCGGCCTCGACCCCCGCAACCGGCAGGCCCTGTGGGACGTCATCGAGGAGCTGGTGGCCGGCGGCACCACCCTCCTGCTCACCACTCAGTACCTGGAAGAGGCCGACCGCCTGGCCCACGACATCTGCGTGGTCGACCACGGCCGCGTCATCGCCCGCGGCACGTCCGACCAGCTCAAGGCCCAGACGGGCGGCGAACGCGTCGAGGTCGTCGTCCACGAGCGCGCCCACATCCCGACCGCCCGCGAGGTGCTGCACACCTTCGGCAAGGGCGAGACCACCGTCGAGGAGCACACCCGCAAGCTCATCGTCCCCGTCACCGGCGGCGCCAAGCTGCTCGCCGAGGTGATCCGCGACCTGGACGCCCGGGGCATCGAGATCGACGACATCGGGCTGCGCCGCCCCACCCTCGACGACGTGTTCATCTCGCTCACCGGCCACGCGGCCGCGCTGGCCGAGGAGGAGAACGGCGCCGCGGGAGTCCAGGAGAAGGAAGACAGAGGGCGCAAGGCGCGGAAGGAGACCACCACGTGACCGCCACCGGGCTCGCCGCCCCGCGTCCGCGCGGAGGCATCGTCCAGTCGGTCAACGACTCACTGGTGATCGCCAAGCGCAACCTGATCCGGATGTCCCGCATCCCCGAGATGATCATCTTCGGCGTCATCCAGCCGGTGATGTTCGTCGTCCTCTTCAGTTACGTCTTCGGCGGCTCGATCAGCGTCGACGGCAACACCTCGCCGGAGGCCTACCGCGAGTTCCTCATGGCCGGCATCTTCGCCCAGACGGTCACCTTCGCCACCGCGGGCGCCGGCGCGGGCATCGCCGACGACATGCACAAGGGCCTCATCGACCGCTTCCGCTCGCTGCCGATGGCGCGGGGCGCGGTGCTGACGGGCCGCACCCTCGCCGACCTCGTCCAGACCACCCTGACGCTGGTCGTCCTCGCGATCGTCGCGCTGATCGTCGGCTGGCGCACCCACACGAGCATCGGCGAGGTCCTGGCGGGCTTCGCCCTGCTGCTGCTCCTCGGCTACGCCTTCTCCTGGATCGGCGCGCTGATCGGACTGTCCGTACGCACCCCCGAGGCGGCCACCTCGGGCGGTCTGATCTGGCTGTTCCCGCTGACGTTCATCTCGAACGCCTTCGTGCCCTCGGAGAACATGCCGACCTTCCTGAGGCACATCGCCGAATGGAACCCGTTCAGCGCCACCGTGCAGGCGGCCCGCGAGCTGTTCGGCAACCTGCCGCCCGGCTACGAGGCACCCCAGGCCTGGCCCATGCAGCACCCGGTGATCGCCTCGATCCTCTGGTCCGTGCTGATCATCGTGGTCTTCCGGACCCTGTCCGTCCGCAAGTACCGGTCCGCGACCGTCTGAGCCCGGGCACTCGCGTATGCACGCGCGCCGGCACGCCGCACCCGTGCCGCGCACACGGAGGAGCCCCCGGCCGACCGGCCGGGGGCTCCTCCGTGCATGCTGCGGGTGATCAGCCCGTGTACGGCTTGACGTCGAGGATCCGGACCGAGGCCTTCTTGCCGTTCGGCAGCTCGTACTCGGCGTCCTCGCCGGTCTTCTTCCCGGCCACGCCGCGGCCCAGCGGGGACTGCGGGGAGTACGTGTCGATCTCCGTGGAGGCGTACTCGCGCGAGGCCAGCAGGAAGGTCATCGTGTCGTCCGGGTCGCCGTCGAAGGCGATCGTGACGACGGTGCCGGGCGCCACGGTGCCGTCGGACTCCGGGGCCTCGCCGACCTTGGCGCTCTCCAGGAGCTGCGTCAGCTGGCGGACCCGGAGCTCCTGCTTGCCCTGCTCCTCCTTGGCCGCGTGGTAACCGCCGTTCTCCCGCAGGTCACCCTCCTCACGGGCCGCAGCGATCTTGGCCGCGATCTCCGTGCGTGCGGGACCAGACAGGTACTCCAGCTCGGCCTTGAGCTGGTCGTAGGCGTCCTGGGTCAGCCAGGTGACGCTCTCGCTCGTCTGGGTCACAGGTGCTCCTCGTCGGTACATGGAATACATAGCCACCAGGGGTGGGCGAAACCACGAGCCTAACAATTCAGGCGGAAAAGGGGGAGGACGCCAAGCGCATGAAGTGCGCCGCGCGCCCCCGCTCACCCCTCCGTGGGAGGACCCGGAGCTCCCGGTCAGCGGGCCTGGCAGCCGACCAGTTCGACCGTCGTGGCGCGGGCCGTCGTCTTCAGCGTCACCGTCTCGTCGATGCGCTTGCTCTTCTGGTCGAAGGAGAAGTCCGCGCGGCCCACGTCGCCGTGGTCCACGTCCTGCGCATTGAGGGTGCACACACCCTTCGTCGCCGCCTCGTCCTTGCGCACGTGGAGCTGGACCTTGATCTCGGAGTCCGAGACCACCTCGAACGTGATCAGCTCGCCGCTCACGGTCTGACCTGCGACGTAGTCGTAGCCGATCCAGCCGACGAGGCCCAGCAGCCCGACGCCGAGGACCGAGCCGATGATCTTGAGCTTGCGGTCCGCCCGCTCGTCCGCCGAACGGCCGTAGCGGCCCTCGGGCGCGCTCTCCCGCACCGCACTCATCGACCGATCCTTTCCCGCAGGCTCTTCCGGATTGCGGACCTGGGCCCACAGGAATTTTCCGCCCCCCGATTCGGTCACTATAGAAGCCGTCCACCCCGCACCATCACCGAGGGATCGAGTCTTGACTGAGCAGCTTCGACTGATGGCCGTCCACGCCCACCCCGACGACGAGTCGAGCAAGGGCGCGGCCACCATGGCCAAGTACGTGTCCGAGGGGGTGGACGTGCTCGTCGTGACCTGCACGGGCGGGGAACGCGGCTCCATCCTCAATCCCAAGCTCCAGGGCGACAAGTACATCGAGGAGAACATCCACGAGGTCCGCCGCAAGGAGATGGACGAGGCGCGCGACATCCTCGGCGTCAAGCAGGAGTGGCTCGGCTACGTCGACTCCGGCCTGCCCGAGGGCGACCCGCTGCCCCCGCTGCCGGAGGGCTGCTTCGCACTGGAGGACGTCGACGAGGCCGCAGGCCGCCTCGTGCGCTCCATCCGCACCTTCCGTCCGCACGTCATCACGACGTACGACGAGAACGGCGGCTACCCGCACCCCGACCACATCATGACCCACAAGATCACGATGGTGGCCTTCGAAGGTGCCTCGGACGCCGCGAAGTACCCCGAGGACGAGTTCGGCGCGGTCTACCAGCCGATGAAGGTCTACTACAACCAGGGCTTCAACAAGCCGCGCACCCTCGCCCTGCACCACGGGCTGCTGGAGCGGGGCATGGACTCGCCGTACGGCGAGTGGCTCGACCGCTGGAAGGAGTTCGAGCGCAACGAGCGCACGCTGACCACGTACGTCCCCTGCGGCGAGTTCTTCGAGATCCGCGACAAGGCCCTGATCGCGCACGCCACGCAGATCGACCCGGACGGCGGCTGGTTCCGCGTACCGCTGGAGATCCAGAAGGAGATCTGGCCCACCGAGGAGTACGAGCTCGCGCAGTCCCTCGTCCCGACATCCCTCCCCGAGGACGACCTCTTCGCGGGCATCCGGGAGAATGCGTAGCTATGAGCGCTACGCAGGCACTGATCCAGCTCGTCCCGCTGGCCGGGGACTCCTTCGACAAGAACAAGGTGACCCCCGGCATCCTGGGCTTCCTCGTCTTCGCGGCGCTGGCCGTGGGCGTGTGGGCCCTGATGAAGTCGATGAACCGGCACATGGGCCGCGTCGACTTCGAGGAGGCCCCCGCCGCGGACGCGCCGGCGTCCGCGGCGTCCGCGGACCCCTCCCGGGCCTGACGCCCGCCGGCCGGCGCCCGCGGCCCTTCCCGGGCCGCCGCCGGCGCCCGCGGCCGTCCTCCCCTCCGGGCCTGACGGCCCTGCCGCCACCCGGCAGGGCCGCCCCTCCCGGCTGCCCGCGTGCACGCCCTGCGGCTACGGCGCGCCCGGGACGCCCATCACCTCACGGGCATGTCGGTTCGGGGTGAGGCCCAGGCGCCACGCCTGCCAGCCCTGGCCCGGGTCCACGCCGCGCTCCAGGGCCACCGCGTACGCGTCGAGCGCGTCCGACAGCTTTCCGTCACGCGCCGCGTGACCGGCCGCCGCCACCGCGGACAGCTCCGCCCGCGCCGTCGCCGCGCCCTCCTCCACCGCGTACGGCAGCAGCGTGCAGCGCAGGAAGCGCGCCCAGTCCCCGCCGCGCGCGTCCGCGTACGACGCGAACAGCGCCGCGGCTTCGTCGCACAGCGACAGCGCCTGCGCCACCCGCGCGTTCCCCGCGTCCACGACCGCCAGCTCCAGGCACGTCCACGCCTCGCCGTGCGCCAGGCCGATCCGCCGGAAGTCCGCCCGCGCATCCACCAGCAGCTGCCGGGCGAAACCGGAATTGCGCAGGTTGCCCGTCTGCGCGGCCCGCAGGTCCCGCGTCACGCGGCCCGAGTGGTGGCGCGCACACGCCAGCCCGTACACGTCCCGCATCCGCGAGAACATGGTGCGCGCCCGCTCCAGCTCCCGGACCGCCTGGTCCCGGTCGCCCCGCTCCTCCAGCGCCTGGCCCAGGTAGTACAGCGTCCACGCCTCGCCCCGCGCGTCCTCCGACTCCCGGTGCCGTGACAGGGCCTGCCGCAGCCCGTCCACCGCCGGACCCGCGTCCCCGGCCACCAGCCGGGCCCGCGCCAGCTCCGTCAGCGCCCACGCCGCCGCCCGGCCGTCCCGCGTCTGCCCCGCCAGGTCCAGCGCCCGCCGCAGCGCCGCCTCCGCACCGGGGACGTCCCCCATCCGTACGAACACCTGGCCCAGCTGGAAGTGCGCCCAGCCCTGACCGTGCAGCGACTCGCTCTCCCGGTGCAGCTCCAGCGACTCGACCAGCAGCGACCTCGCCTCCGCGAGCATCGCCCGGTCCCGCTCGACCGCCGCCAGCGCGTGCAGCGTCCACGCCCGGTCCGCCGCCAGCTCCTCGCCCGCCTGCAGCGCCAGCGCCTCCCGCAGCTTCGCCGCCGCCTCCGTCAGCTGCCCCTGGTGGTGCAGCGTGATCCCCAGCGAGCACAGCGCCCGCGCCGCCCCCGCCTCGTGGTGCGCCTCGAAGTACAGGTCCACCACCGACGTCAGCGTCGACCGCGCCGTGTCCAGCTCGCCCAGCTGCCGCGCCGCGATGCCCGTACGCCACTTCACCGACCGGGCCAGCAGCCCCTGGTCCACCGCCTGCGTCAGCTCGTTGATCTCACCCAGCCGGTACAGGTCGCCCCGCAGCAGGCAGTAGTCGCACAGCGCGCCCAGCAGGTCCAGCACCGCCCGCTGGTCCACGCCCTCCGTGTGCCGCAGCGCCGCGGTGATGAAGCTCGACTCGTCGTCCAGCCAGCGCAGCGCCGCGTCCAGCGACACGAAGCCGTGCCCCCCGAACCGATCCGCCCGCGTCGACGTCTTCCCGTCGACCATCCGGATCACCGCGTCGGCCAGCTGCGCGTAGTTGCGGATCAGCCGCTCCTGGGCCGCGGCGATGTCCTCCCGGTCCTCCTCCGCCAGCAGCTTCACCGCCGCGTACGAGCGCACCGAATCGTGCAGCCGGTACCGGTCCCCCCGCACGTGGTCGATCACCCCCGCGCGCGCCAGCCCCGCCAGCAGCCGCAGTGCCTCCGGCTCCGAGGTCTCCGCCAGCGCCGCCGCGGCCGCCGCACCCAGCGACACCCGCCCCGCCAGCGACAGCCGGCGCAGCATCCGGCGCGCCGGCTCCTGGAGATGCGCGTACGACAGGTCCAGCGCCCGCTCGGTCACGTCGAGCGAACCCAGCCGCTCCGCCAGGTGCACCTCGAACCGCCGAGACGTGTGCGTCCCCAGCAGCGGGCCCGTCAGCCGCAGCGCCAGCGGCAGCCCTCCCGTGAACCGGAAGATCGACACGAGCGCCTGCTCGTCGTACACACTGCTCTGCGTCTCCTCGACGGCGCCCCGCAGCACGGCCTCGGCATCGGCCTCCTCCAGCGGGGCCACCTCCAGGTGGTGCACCCACGCCGCCACCTCCTCCGGCAGCTCCAGCCGCTCCCGCGCCGTCACCAGCACCAGGCTGTCCGAGCGCTCCGGCACCAGCAGCCGCACCTGCTCCGCATCCACCGCGTCGTCGAGCACCACCGTCACCGGCAGCCCCCGCAGGTGCTGGTGGTACAGCTCCGCCAGCCGCCGCACCTGCTGCTCCGCCGAGGACCGCTCCCGGAACAGCAGCTGCTCACGCGGCGCGCCCAGCCGGTTGAGCAGGTGCAGCAGTGCCTCCCGCGTCGGCAGCGGGGTCTCGCCGCTCAGCGACCCGCCCCGCAGGTCCACCACGCACGCCCCGCGGAACTGGTCCCGCAGGTGGTGCGCCGCCCGTACGGCGAGCGAGGTGCGGCCCGCGCCCGGATCCCCGTGCAGCACCACCACCACGGGCCGGGTCTCCGTACTCGCCCGCGCCGCCTGCACCCACTGCGCGATCCGCGCGATCTCGGCCCGCCGGCCCAGGAACGGCCCCGCGGCCTCCGGCAGCTGGCCGAACGACTGCTCCAGCACGCTCCGGCGCCGGGCATCCGCACTCCGGTCCGCCCGCCGCAGGACCGGAGTCCCGCCGGCCGTGCCCGTCGTGCCGTTCGCCCCTGCCGCGCCCGACGAGGAGACGCGCTTCACCGGCGGCCGGGCCGTCGTCACCGCCCGCTGCCGGTCCAGGAACGGCCGGATGCCCCGCACCTCCAGCGCCGACAGCCACTGGAGCCGCAGCTGCTCGGTGCCGCCCGGCTGGCTCAGCGCGCCCGCCCGGCGGTGCGCGGCCGGCCAGTGCGTCGCCGTCACCTTCGCGACCGTGGCGGCCGCCCCGGCCACCGCGACCACCGCTCCGGCTCCCAGCGCGGGCCCGGCCGCCATGCCCAGCGCCAGGTCCGCGCCGAAGGCCGCCGCGGCCGCAACCGCAGTGGCCAGAGCGGCCGTCGAGGTGTTCCCGCGGCGGAAAGCCTCGCCGAGCGACTGCTCCCCGGCCGCGTCCTCGTCCAGCGCCCGGGTCCAGGCCTCGTACTCGGGCGCGGCGGTGGCGGCCATGGAGTCGAGCGCCTCACGCGCCCGCACCAGCAGCGCCGTCTGCTCCACCCGTCCCCCGGACCGCCGCACCTCCTCCTCCACGGCCCGCACCACCACCCGCTCGGCCTCCCCGCGATGCACGTCACGCATTCGCATCCCCTCCGCCGTCAGCCCGTCAGGAGGAACCAGTTTCCTGCCGGATCCCCTTTTGCGCGAGGGAATCCTGTGCAGAACAAGGGGAGTTGAGGAAGCTCAGAGCTTTCCCCGTCGATTCCGTCGGGCGCCGCCGTAACCCGATGGACTGCTAATGCGTTAGATCGATCATCGGAAATGCTCACGGACGGCTCGACACCACGGCCCGCCGAGGACGTCCCGATCCCGGTGGCGTCTTACGCCCGTACGTCCGATCATCACCGCTCCGAGGGTCTGCGGATTCCGGTCGGGGAAAGGCGAGTTGCTCGTTTACCCGGACACCGGTGCACCGGTGCACCGGTCGTGGGCGTGGGCGTGGGCGTGTGGCAGGCGATCGTCAGCCCTGGCGAGTGGCGTGCGGTCTGCGCGACCTCCTCGGCTGGAAGCCTCTACAAGCAGTTGCTGTTCCCCGCCGATGGCTTCGGCAGGGTGCGCCTGCCCGAGCCGATCCGGCTGCGGTGGCAGTCGGGGGAGGTGGCGCTCGACGAGAAGAGGAAGGTGATCGCCTCGGTGTCCACCCGTCTGAAGGTCAAGCCGGGCGAGAAGGGATGCCGGATCCGGGACCACTCCCGTGTGGTCCCGGTGTGGAAGTGGGCTGATCGCATCAAGGCCGCCGATCCGGCGGCATGATGGCCCGGTCGCGGGGCCTGTCTCATCGGGTGCGGCAGGATGGGCGCCATGCCGAATCGCCTTGCGCACGAGACGTCTCCTTACCTGCTCCAGCACGCCGACAACCCGGTCGACTGGTGGCCCTGGTCGCCGGCAGCCTTCGCGGAGGCCCGGGAGCGCGGGGTGCCGGTTTTGCTGAGCGTCGGGTATTCGAGTTGCCATTGGTGTCATGTACTCGCCACCGAAAGTTTCGAAGATGAGCTGACCGCCGCGTACATGAACGAACACTTCGTCAACATCAAGGTCGACCGCGAAGAGCGCCCCGATGTCGACGCCGTGTACATGGAGGCCGTGCAGGCCGCCACCGGGCAGGGCGGGTGGCCGATGACCGTGTTCATGACGGCGGACGCGGAGCCGTTCTACTTCGGGACCTACTACCCGCCCGAGCCGCGGCACGGAATGCCGTCCTTCATGCAGGTGCTCGAAGGCGTGCGGACCGCGTGGGTCGGGCGGCCGGCGGAGGTGGCCGAGGTGGCGCAGAAGATCGTGCGCGACCTCGCCGGGCGGCAGCTCGACTACGGGAAGGCCGGGGTGCCGGGGCCGGAGGAGCTGGCGCAGGCGCTGCTCGCACTGACGCGGGAGTACGACGCCGCCCGCGGCGGCTTCGGCGGGGCGCCCAAGTTCCCGCCGTCCATGGTCGTCGAGTTCCTGCTGCGCCACTACGCCCGTACCGGCGCCGAGGGCGCTCTGCAGATGGCCGCCGACACGTGCGAGGCGATGGCCCGGGGCGGGATCTACGACCAGCTCGGGGGCGGGTTCGCGCGGTACTCGGTGGACCGGGAGTGGGTGGTCCCGCACTTCGAGAAGATGCTCTACGACAACGCGCTGCTGTGCCGGGTGTACGCGCACCTGTGGCGGAGCACGGGGTCCGCGCTCGCCCGGCGGGTGGCGCTCGAGACCGCCGACTTCATGGTGCGGGAGCTGCGGACCCGCGAGGGCGGGTTCGCGTCCGCGCTCGACGCGGACAGCGAGGACCCGGCGAGCGGGGCGCACGTCGAGGGCGCGTACTACGCCTGGACGCCGGCGCAGCTGCGGGAGGTGCTCGGGGAGGCCGACGGGGAGCTGGCCGCGGCCGTCTTCGGTGTCACGGAGGAGGGGACGTTCGAGCACGGGAAGTCCGTGCTCCAGCTGCCGCGGCGGGAAGACGAGCCGACGGCCGACGGGCCGGGGGCCGACGGCGAGCGGATGGCGGGCATCCGGGCCCGGCTCCTGGAGGCGCGGGCCGCGCGGCCCGCGCCCGGCCGGGACGACAAGATCGTGGCGGCCTGGAACGGGCTCGCGATCGCCGCGCTCGCCGAGTGCGGGGCCTACTTCGACCGCCCCGACCTGGTCGAGCGGGCCACCGAGGCCGCGGACCTGCTGGTGCGGGTGCACTTCGACGTGGCGGCGGGCCGGGCGCGGCTGGCGCGGACCAGCAAGGACGGGCAGGTCGGGGCGAACGCCGGAGTGCTGGAGGACTACGCCGACGTGGCCGAGGGCTTCCTCGCGCTGGCGTCGGTGACCGGCGAGGGCGTGTGGCTGGAGTTCTCCGGCTTCCTCCTCGACCTGGTCCTGGACGGGTTCGTCGCCGAGGACGGCACGCTCTACGACACCGCGCACGACGCCGAGCGGCTGATCCGCCGGCCGCAGGACCCGACCGACAGCGCCGCGCCGTCGGGCTGGACGGCTGCCGCCGGTGCGCTCCTTTCGTACGCGGCGCACACCGGCTCGGAAGCGCATCGCGCGGCGGCGGAGAAGGCACTCGCGGTGGTGCACACGCTGGGGCCGCGCGCCCCGCGCTTCATCGGCTGGGGCCTCGCGGTGGCGGAGGCGCTGCTCGACGGGCCGCGCGAGATCGCGGTCGTGGGGCATCCGGAGGATCCGGCGACGGCCGCGCTGCACCGGACGGCGTTGCTGGGGTCTGCTCCCGGGGCTGTGGTGGCGGTCGGGCTGCCGGACCCCTCGGGGTCCGGGGAGGCGGAGTTCCCCCTTCTGGCCGAGCGCACACTCGTACACGACCGTCCTGCGGCCTACGTCTGCCGGCATTTCGTCTGCACGCGGCCTACGACCGATCCGGCCGAACTGGCGGGCCAGTTGGGTCCGGTTCGCCCCTGAAGGCCCCGGAACATCACAACTCACCGCGATCGCACGCATGTTCAGAAACGCAGTTTTTATCTGAGGACTTCTGACTTTCACTTTCTCTGTCTAGTCTCGGGTCCTCGGAACGACAGGGGGTCGTGTCCGAGGGTGCGCACTGGGGGGTGCGCCGAGGGGGGAATACGGGGGCGGCGGGCCGGGGGGCCCGCCCTTCGCCCCCGGGGGGCGTGCGGCGCGGTCGGGCATCGGAGCCCGGTCCGCGGCGTACTCAGTTGATGCCACGGCCGGGGGCCGGGGCATGTCTCATGGGGGAATTTTGTTCACCTCTGTGCTCATATCTGCTGTTTCCTTTGCGCTCTTCTGGATGGCGGCCTTCACGCTCTGGTGGCAGATGCACGCGTGGCGAACGCCGGAGACGCTGGCCGCCACGCGCTTCGACCGCCCCGACGGAGGCGGCCGTCTCTCGTTCTCGCTGCTCCTGCCGGCCCGCCACGAGCAGGCCGTCCTGGAGCACACGATCGAGCGGCTCCTCGAGTCCACCCACACCGACTACGAGATCATCGTGATCGTCGGGCACGACGACCCGGAGACGACGGCGGTCGCCGAGCGCGCAGCCGCAGGGGACCCGGCGCGCGTCCGCGTGATCGTCGACACCCACGAGGCGAAGAACAAGCCCAAGGCGCTCAACACCGCGCTCCCGCACTGCCGGGGCGACATCGTCGGCGTCTTCGACGCCGAGGACCAGGTCCACCCCGAGCTCCTCTCCCACGTCGACCACGCCTTCCGCTCCACCGGCGCCGACGTGGTCCAGGGCGGGGTCCAGCTGATCAACTTCCACTCCAGCTGGTACAGCCTGCGCAACTGCCTGGAGTACTTCTTCTGGTTCCGCTCGCGGCTGCACCTGCACGCGCAGAAAGGGTTCATCCCCCTCGGCGGCAACACCGTCTTCGTCCGCACCGGGGTGCTGCGCGAGGCCGGCGGCTGGGACCAGAACTGCCTCGCGGAGGACTGTGACCTGGGGGTGCGGCTCTCCTCCGCGGGCAAGAAGGTCGTGGTCGCGTACGACTCCGACATGGTCACCCGCGAGGAGACCCCGGGCTCCCTCGTCAGCCTGCTCAAGCAGCGCACCCGCTGGAACCAGGGCTTCCTCCAGGTCTACCGGAAGAAGGACTGGCGGCAGCTGCCCGGCCTCGGCCAGCGCTGGCTGGCCCGCTACACCCTGATGACACCGTTCATGCAGGCCGCCTCCGGCGTGATCATCCCCATCAACTGCGCCGTCGCCGTCTTCCTCGACGTGCCCGTCGGCATCGCGATCATCACGTTCCTGCCGATGGTCACCGCGATGGTCACGTTCGTCTTCGAAGTAGTCGGACTCCACGACTTCGGCCGCCAGTACGGCCTGCGGGTCCGCTTCGTGCACTACCTCAAGCTCATCGCCGGCGGCCCGTTCTACCAGGTCCTGCTGGCCGGGGCCGCGATCCGCGCGGTCTGGCGCGAGCAGCGCGGCCGCAACGAGTGGGAGCTCACCAGCCACACCGGCGCGCACCTCGCCGGCACTCACGAGATCCGAGAGGACATCCACCAGTGACCGCAACACTGCACACGGCCACTGATCCCCGGTCCCCGGCCGATCCGGCCGACACCACCACGCCCCCCGGCACCACCGCCACCGCCACCGAAACGCACCCGGAGGCACCCGCCCCGGACCGCACCCCCGGCGCACCGCCCGCGCCGCTGCGGACCCGGCTGCGCCCCGCCCGCGCCGACCTGCTGCTCTGCGGGGCCCTGCTGCTCGCCATCCTCCTCGTGCAGGGCTGGAACATCACCCGCTTCCCCGCCCTCAGCGACGACGAGGGCACCTACCTCGCCCAGGCCTGGGCCGTCCAGCAGGGCGAAGGCCTCGCGCACTACACCTACTGGTACGACCACCCGCCGCTCGGCTGGATCCAGCTCGCCGGACTGACCTGGCTGCCCTCGCTGTTCGTACCCGAGTCGATGACCGTCGCCTCGATGCGGGGCGCGATGCTCGCCGTGTCCGCGGCCAGTTCCGTCCTGCTGTACGTGCTGGGGCGCAGGCTCGGGCTGCCGCGGTGGGCCGCGGGCCTGGCCATGGCCCTGTTCGGCCTCTCACCGCTGTCGGTGGTCCTCCAGCGCGAGATCTTCCTCGACAACCTCGCCGTCATGTGGATGCTGCTGGCCTTCTGCCTGGCCGCGTCGCCGCGCCGTCACCTGTGGCACCACTTCGCCTCGGGACTCGCCGCCGCCACCGCCGTCCTCACCAAGGAGACGATGCTGGTGGTGCTCCCGGCGCTGCTCGTGACCATGTGGCGCCACAGCCACCGGGACACCCGCAAGTTCGCCGTCACCGGAGCCGTCACCGCCTGCACGCTCATCGGCCTGTCGTACCCGCTCTTCGCGCTCCTCAACGGCGAGCTGTTCCCCGGCCCCGGCCACGTCTCCCTCATCGAGGGCATCACCTACCAGATGGGCCGCGAGGGCTCCGGCTTCATCCTCGACCCCGGCTCCGGCTCCCACGGCGTCCTGCGCTCCTGGCTGTACTACGACACCGTGCTGCCGCTCGGCGGCCTCGCCGGGGCCGTCCTGCTGGCCCTCACCCACCGCTGGTCGGTCACCGCCCGCGCCCTCGCCGGCCCGGCGCTCGCCGTGGTGATCCTGGCCGTCGTGGCCATGCGCCCCTCCGGCTACCTGCCCGCGATGTACGTCATCCAGGCCCTGCCCTTCCTCGCCCTCGTCCTCGCCGGCGGGGCGGCGAGCACCGCCCACGCCGTGCTGCGCCGCCGCCGCGCGCCTGCCGGGTCCCGGGCCGCGGCCCACGGGCGCCGCGCCCTGCTCGTCGTACTCGCCGCGGCCGCCGCCGTGTACGTCCTGCCGCGCTGGTACGACGGGAACCGCACCGCGCTCACCGCCGACGCCAACCGCCCCTACCACCAGGCCGCCTCCTGGCTCGGCAGCGAGGTCCCCGACCCCGCGCGCACCCGCGTCCTCGTCGACGACGCGCTCTGGCTGGACCTCGTCCACCACGGGTACGAACCCGGACTCGGCGCGATCTGGTTCTACAAGGCCGACCTGGACCCGGCCGTCAGGACGACCCTGCCGCGCGGCTGGCAGGACATCGACTACGTGGTGTCCTCGCCCACGGTCCGCCGCGACGCCGCCGACCTGCCCAACGTCAGGGCCGCACTGGAGCATTCGACGCCGGTCGCGGTCTTCGGCACCGGGGACGACCGCATCGAGATCCGCAGGACGAACCGCCCGACCGGGGGAGCCGAGACACGATGACCGTCCATCCCGCGCCCGGACCCCTTCCCGAGCAGCTGGCCGGGGCCTGTGAGACGCCCGCCCCGGGCAGCGTCACCCTGATCATCCCCACCTTCAACGAGTCGGGGAACGTACGCGAGTTGCTGCGGCAGCTCGCCGGAGCGCTGCCCGCCCGGCTGCCCTGCGAGGTCCTGTTCGTCGACGACTCCACGGACGACACCCCGGAGGTGATCGGGAAGGCGGCGCAGGATTGCCCCTTTCCGGTGTCCGTGCTCCACCGCGAGGACGCCGAGGGCGGCCTCGGCGGCGCCGTCGTCGAGGGCGTCAAACGCGCCGCGACCGACTGGATCCTCGTCATGGACGCGGACCTCCAGCACCCGCCGCAGCTGATCCCCGAGCTCCTCGGCGAAGGCGAGCGCACCGGCGCCGAGCTCGTCGTCGCTTCCCGCTACACCAGCGGCGGCAGCCGCGCCGGGCTCGCCGGGAACTACCGGATCGCCGTCTCCCGCGCCGCCACCTGGCTGACCAAGGGCCTCTTCCCGCGCGCGCTGCGCGGCGTCAGCGACCCCATGAGCGGCTTCTTCGCGATGCGCCGATCCGTCGTCACCGCCGACGTGCTCAAGCCCCTCGGCTACAAGATCCTGCTGGAGCTGGCGGTGCGCTGCCGCCCCGCGCGGACCGCCGAGGTGCCGTTCGTCTTCCAGGAGCGCTTCGCCGGCGAGTCCAAGTCGACCGCCCGGGAGGGGATGCGCTTCCTGGCGCACCTGGCGGCGCTGCGCACCGCAGGCCGGCCCGCCCGGATGATCGGCTTCGGGCTGATCGGGCTCAGCGGTTTCGTCCCGAACCTGGCCGCGCTGTGGCTGCTCACCCGGGCCGGAATGCACTACCTGCCGGCCGAGATCGCCGCCAACCAGCTCGGAGTGGCGTGGAACTTCCTCCTCATCGAGGTACTCCTGTTCCGGGACCGGCGGCGCCACCGCCACTGGGCCGACCGGATCGGCCGGTTCGCCCTGCTCGCCAACGCCGATCTGCTGCTGCGCATCCCGCTGATCGCCCTGCTCGTGGGCAGGTTCGGGCTGTCCGTACTGCCCGCGACCGCGATCGCGCTGGTCACGACGTTCGTGCTGCGGTTCGCGGCCACCGAGGCGCTGGTGTACCTGCCGCGCCGCAGGCGCTGAAAGGAGGACCGGGACCGGACGACCAAGCACGGCGAACGAACGACACCGCAAGGCCGGAAGGGGACGACCATGCCCAAAAGGAGGACGGCGGCCCTGCTCGCCGTCGCAGCGATGGCGGCGGGCCTGCTGCTCACCGCCCCGCAGCAGGCGACCGCGGGGCCGCCCAACCTGCTCAGCAATCCCGGATTCGAGACCGCCGGCGCGGCCGGTTCCGACATGCCGTCCTGCTGGTCGAAGTCCGGCTGGGGCGACAACGACTTCGGCTTCGCGACGGTCGCGGACGCCCGTACGGGGACCAAGGCCATGCGGGTCTCGCTGACCCGGCGGGTCTCCGGCGACCGCAAGGCCCTGGTGACCGAGAACGCCGCCTGCGCGCCCGCGGTCACGCCGGGCCGGCAGTACGACCTGTCCGCCTGGTACAAGTCCACCACCCCGGACGTGTCGGTGACGGTGTTCCGGCGCGACACCACGGGCGGCTGGCAGTACTGGACGGACCTGACGAGTCCGCCGGTCAGCGCGGCCTGGGCGCGTACGGAGGTCCGCACGCCCGCGGTGCCGCCGGGCACCGACCGGATCGCCTGGGGCCTCTCGGTGTACGGAGTCGGCACGCTCACCACGGACGACTACGCGATGGAGGAGGTCGGCGCGCCGCCGCCGGAGCCGGTGTGCACCGGCACGCCGCAGGAGTGCGCCAAGGGCCGGTGGGACGTCATTCCCGCGAAGAACCCGACCCGCTCGATGCACGCCGTCGTCCTCAGGAACGGCAAGGTGCTGCTGATCGCGGGCTCGGGAAACGACATCGCGCAGTTCAACGCGGGCACCTTCACCTCGGCGGTGTACGACCCCGCCAACGGCACGTTCAAGACGATCCCGACGCCCGTGGACATGTTCTGCTCGGGCCACGTGCAGCTGTCCGACGGCCGGGTGCTGGTGATGAGCGGCAACAAGGGCTATCCGTCGGCGGACGGGACGATCGGCTACCAGGGCCTGAAGGACTCGTACGTCTTCGACCCGGCCACCGAGGCGTACACCAGGACCAACGACATGAACGGCGGCCACTGGTACCCGTCGGCGACCGTCCTCGGCAACGGTGACGTGATCTCCTTCGGCGGTCTGAAGGAGGACTCGACGGGCAACGTCACGGCGGAGAAGTTCTCGGCCGCGCAGGGCCGCTGGCTCCCGATGAACGAGGTCAACCAGACCTGGTCGTACTGGGGCCTGTACCCGTCGATGATCCTCATGCAGGACGGCCGCCTCTTCTACTCGGGCAGCCACACCTTCGGCAACGGCACCCCGGGCTCGGGCGCGTCGGTCTACGACTACGCGGCCAACACCATCACCGACGTGCCGGGCCTGAGGAAGAAGGACGAGCGCGACGAGTCGGCGAGCGTGCTGCTGCCCCCGGCGCAGGACCAGCGGGTGCTGACCGTCGGCGGCGGCAACAACGAGACCAATCCGGCGGCGAACCGGCTGACGGACATCATCGACCTGAAGCGGCCGAGCCCCGCCTACACGGCCGGCCCGGACCTCCCGCTCGGCCTGGTCGACCAGGGTGCGGGCAAGCGGCCGCAGACCGGCGCCGAAGGCAAGATGTACGTGTCGGCGGTACTGCTGCCCGACGGGAAGGTGCTGGAGACGGGCGGCGGGCTCCACGACCGGGCCGACCCGGTGTTCGAGGCGTCGTTCTTCGACCCGGCGACCGACACCTACCAGGCCGGGCTGCCGGCCGACCCGATCCCGCGGACGTACCACTCGGCGGCCTTCCTGATGCCCGACGGCCGGGTGATGACGGTCGGCGACAACCCCGGTAACGGCACCTACAACCACAACGTGTCCCTGTACAGCCCGCCGTACCTCTTCAAGGGCCCCCGCCCGAAGATCACCTCGCTGATCGACACCCAGTGGACGTACGGCGACACCCAGCGGATCACCGTCGACCGGCCGATCGCGAAGGCGGAGCTGATCCGGCCGGCGGCGGTCACGCACTCTTCCGACCCCAACCAGCGGTTCGTGGACCTGCCGCTGACCGTCGACGGCAACAACGTCGACCTCAACGTCACCAGCAACCCGAACCTGGCCCCGCCCGGCTGGTACATGCTCTTCGCGGTCGACGCCAACGGCGTCCCCTCGATCGCCAGCTGGGTGCGCCTCGGCGGGCCCGCCGCCCTGTCGGCGGCCGCGGACCGCGCCCCCGCCCCGCACGTGCACACGTTCGCGGACGAGCTCGGCGCCCCGAAGAAGAACCCGGCCAAGCGCGCCTCGGTCCCCGTGGACCCGCGGATAGCGGGCTGCGACCGGCACTACGGCACGGTCAACCACTGCGTCCCGACGGCGTTCCCCAAGGAGGTCCGCGCGACGACCAGGGCCCGCTGCGACTGGCTGGCCGCCCACCGCTACCCGAAGCGGATGAAGGTCCACGGCAGCGATCCGCTGCGCCTCGACCCGGACCGCGACGGCTACGCCTGCCGGTAGCCGCTCCTTCCTCCGGGGGAGAGAACCCGTTTGACGGCCCGTCGTCCCGCAGGGGAGGGCGGGCCGTCCTCCACGCTGGGCGCATGCCCCAGACCGCCTCGCCTTCCCCGATCCCGACTCCGTCCGTGTCCACGGCCTCGTCCCCGAACCCGGCCCCGGCCCGCGCGCCGCGCCACCGCCGGCCGCCGCGCGGCCGCCGCCTGGCCGTGCTGCTGGCCTGCGGTCTCCTCGGCCTTCCCGCCCTCACCGGCCACGCCCAGGCCGCCGTCGGGGACATCCGGGAGTTCCCCCTCCTCTCGGACCTGAGCCCGGTCGGCATCACCGCGGGCCCCGACGGCGCCATGTGGTTCACCGAGCAGTCGCCGGTGGGCGTCGACGACAACAAGATCGGGAGGATCGCACCCGACGGGACCATCACCCGGTACGCACTGCCCGCACCGGAGCGGTTCCCCGACGACATCGCCGCCGGATCCGACGGCAACCTGTGGTTCACGCAGTCCGGCGCGGACCGGATCGCGCGCATGGACCCGGACGACGGCTCCGTCACCGATTTCGCGCTGCCCCAGGCCGGCAGCTATCCGATGGGCATCACCGGCGGGCCGGACGGCAACGTGTGGTTCGTCGAGAACGGCGCCAACAAGATCGGGCGGATCGACCCGGACGACGGGGCCCTCACCGAGTTCCTGCTGCCCGAGCCGAACACCTTCCCGTACCGGATCGCGAACGGCCCGGACGGGAACCTGTGGTTCACCGAGCAGGGCTACAACAAGATCGGACGGATCACCCCGTACGGCAAGGTCACGCAGTTCCCGCTGGACGACCTCGAGAGCGCCCCCGTCAACATCACCGCCGGCCCGGACGGCAAGGTCTGGTTCACCGACCCCGGCCTCAACGCGATCGGCCGGCTCGACCCCCATGACGGCACGGTCGAGGAGTTCCCGCTGTCCACGCCCGGCAGCGGCCCCGTGGGCATCGCGGCGGGACCGGACGGCAACCTCTGGTTCGCGGAGTCGAACATCAACAAGATCGGACGGATCACCCCGTCCGGCTCCCTCGCGCAGTTCTCCATCCCCACGCCGAACGTGAACAACAGCCCGTTCCACATCGCCCCGGGGCCGGACGGCAACATGTGGTTCACGGAGCTCATCGGCAACAGGATCGGGCGCGTCGAGGTCGGCAAGCCCGCCGCGGACGTGGGCGTCACGCTCAGCGCACCCGAAACCGCCCGCACCAAGGGGACGTACACCTACACGGTGACGGTCACCAACCACGGCCTGTCCCCGGCGAACGGCGTGACCGTGAAGCTGCGCAGGCCCCCGTTCGTGCGGGTCGTCTCCACCCGGCCGCGCGTCGAGCGCTCCACTCCGACCGGGCTGACCTGGAAGGCGGGCAAGCTGGCCGCCGGGGAGCAGCGCAGTTTCCGCGTCACCGTACGGGCCGCCCGCCCGGCCGAGGTCAGGGCGACGGCCAGGGTCTCCGCGGCCACCTTCGACCCGAACACGGGGAACAATGCGGTCGCCGGGGAGACCCGGGTCTCCCGGGGCTGACGACTCCTACGCGTGCCGGTAGGCGGCCAGCGAGATCCCCACGTAGTGGGCCACGAACGCCGCCAGCGTCAGCGAGTGGAACACCTCGTGGAAACCGAAGAAGCGCGGGGAGGGGTCGGGACGCTTCATCCCGTAGATGACCCCTCCCACGCTGTACAGCAGCCCTCCGACGATCACGAGGACGAGCACCGCGATGCCGCCCGTGCGCAGGAAGTCGGGGAGGAAGAAGACCGCCGCCCAGCCCATGGCGATGTAGCAGGGCGTATAGAGCCAGCGCGGGGCGCCGACCCAGAACACGCGGAAGGCGATCCCCGCCGCGGCCGCGATCCAGACCGCCCACAGGAGCGTCCGTCCGGTGGAGGGCGGGAGGAGCAGGACGGTCAGCGGGGTGTACGTCCCGGCGATGATCAGGAAGATGTTGGCGTGGTCGAGCCGCCGCAGCACCGCCTCGCCGCGCGGCCCCCAGGTGCCCCGGTGGTAGACCGCGCTCACCCCGAAGAGCAGGCAGGCCGTGAGGACGTACACCCCGCAGGCGACCCGGGCCCGCGTCGAATCGGTGAACGCCATCAGGGCCAGGCCCGCGACCACGACCGCGGGAAACATCCCGGCATGCAGCCAGCCGCGCATCAGCGGCTTGACGGGCACCGCGGCCGTCGGCGCGGCGGAGGCATCAGAAGTCATGCCGCACATGCTACCTACGGGTCCGTAGGTTTTCGGCTGCGCGCCGATCGTCCTCTTTACGGAAGATTGACGCGAGTGGCGATGCTCACGTGAGAGGCCCCCTGGACATATGCGCACACGCACCGGATGATCAGATGAGTGCGGTCGACACCGGATGAGCGGAGCGCGAAGCATCCGGGTCGCAGCCCCCAAGGGGCATACATCAAAAAACCCCTCTTCAAGGAGCAATCGTGGCGCGCGACAACGCGGCTCCCACCACCGTCCCGACGAACCACAAGGAGCTCGTCTCC
Source organism: Streptomyces sp. NPDC037401 (assembly GCF_055602345.1). Lineage (NCBI taxonomy): Bacteria > Bacillati > Actinomycetota > Actinomycetes > Kitasatosporales > Streptomycetaceae > Streptomyces > Streptomyces sp. NPDC037401. The sequence continues at coordinate 10,415 of NZ_JBVJWO010000024.1, read as the reverse complement.
TGGGTGAACGAGATCGCAGCGATCACCCAGCCCGACCGCATCGTCTGGTGCGACGGATCCGAGGCCGAGTACGAGCGCCTGTGCGAAGAGCTCGTCGAGAAGGGCACCTTCAAGAAGCTCGACCCGGCCAAGCGCCCGAACTCCTACTACGCCGCCTCCGACCCGACCGACGTCGCGCGCGTCGAGGACCGGACCTTCATCTGCTCCGAGAAGGAGGAGGACGCGGGCCCGACCAACCACTGGAAGGCCCCTTCCGAGATGAAGGAGCTCTTCATCGGCGAGGCGGGCGAGACGGCGGGCACCTCCCAGGCCGAAGGCTCTGGGGGAATCTTCCGCGGCTCCATGAAGGGCCGGACGATGTACGTCGTCCCGTTCTGCATGGGCCCCCTCGGCTCCGAGCTCTCCGCGATCGGCGTCGAGATCACCGACTCCGCCTACGTCGCCGTCGCGATGCGCACCATGACCCGCATGGGACAGCCGGTCCTGGACGAGCTCGGCACCGACGGCTTCTTCGTCAAGGCGGTCCACACCCTTGGCGCTCCGCTCGCCGAGGGCGAGGCCGACGTGCCGTGGCCCTGCAACACCACCAAGTACATCTCGCACTTCCCGGAGACCCGCGAGATCTGGTCCTTCGGCTCCGGCTACGGCGGCAACGCCCTGCTCGGCAAGAAGTGCTACGCCCTGCGCATCGCCTCCGTCATGGCCCGCGACGAGGGCTGGCTCGCCGAGCACATGCTGATCCTCAAGCTCACCCCGCCGCAGGGTGAGGCCAAGTACGTTGCCGCCGCCTTCCCGTCCGCCTGTGGCAAGACCAACCTCGCCATGCTGGAGCCCACGATCTCCGGCTGGACGGTCGAGACCATCGGCGACGACATCGCCTGGATGCGCTTCGGCGAGGACGGCCGCCTCTACGCGATCAACCCCGAGGCCGGCTTCTTCGGCGTCGCCCCCGGCACCGGCGAGCACACCAACGCCAACGCCATGAAGACGATGTACGCGAACACCGTCTTCACCAACGTCGCGCTCACCCCCGACGGCAGTGACGTCTGGTGGGAGGGCATGACCGAAGAGGCCCCCGCCCACCTCATCGACTGGAAGGGCAACGCCTGGACCCCGGAGTCCGAGACCCCGGCGGCCCACCCCAACGCCCGCTTCGCCGTCCCGGCGTCGCAGTGCCCGACGATCGCCCCCGAGTGGGAGGACCCCAAGGGCGTCCCGGTCTCCGCGATCCTCTTCGGCGGCCGCCGCGCCTCCGCCGTCCCCCTGGTCACCGAGTCCTTCGACTGGAACCACGGCGTCTTCATCGGCTCGAACATCGCCTCCGAGAAGACCGCCGCCGCCGAGGGCAAGGTCGGCGAGCTGCGCCGCGACCCCTTCGCCATGCTGCCGTTCTGCGGCTACAACATGGGCGACTACATGGGCCACTGGGTCGACGTCGCCAAGGGCAAGGACCAGTCCAAGCTCCCGAAGATCTACTACGTGAACTGGTTCCGCAAGAACGACGCGGGCAAGTTCGTGTGGCCCGGCTTCGGCGAGAACAGCCGCGTCCTGAAGTGGATCGTCGAGCGCCTCGACGGCAAGGCCGAGGGCGTCGAGACCCCCATCGGCATCCTGCCGACCGCCGCGTCCCTGGACACCGACGGCCTGGACCTCCCGGCCGAGGACCTGGACTTCCTCCTGACCGTCGACAAGGAGGTCTGGCGCGAGGAGGCCTCCCTGGTCCCCGAGCACCTGAACACCTACGGCGACCACACTCCGAAGGAGCTGTGGGACCAGTACCACGCCCTGGTCGAGCGCCTCGGCTGAGCCAGACCGCGCCCTGAACCAGGGCCAATGAACGTGGGAGCCCCCGACCAAGCGGCCCCCACCGCTGTGGGAGCCCCCGACCAAGCGGTTCCCACCGCAGCACCGGCTCGTCTGGTCTGTCAGGAGCGTCCGCGCTCTTCCAGATAGGTCGTGTGCGTCTGCTGACGGCGGGCCTCTGCTTCGCGGAGGTCCGCCGTCAGGCGTTCCGCCTCGTCGAACAGCACGCTCAGCTGCCGTTCGAGATGCCGCTCCGGAGACTCCGTGCCCGGCTGGAGCCGGTTCCACCAGCGGGTCCGGTTGTACGTGTCCACGCACTCCGGGACGTCCTGCCGGACCGCCCGCGACAGCGCGTGCACCGACTCCGGGTCGGTCGCGAGCACGTCCGCGACCCACCCCGGATCGAGCAGCGCCCCGTACAGGCCCAGCAGTTCGGTCAGCTTGCCGCCGGCGGCCGGTGGCAGCTCCACCTCGCCGAGGTACTCCTGCAGCCGTGCGAAGTCCTCCCGCAGCGCGCCGAGCTGCTCGCGCGGGTCGAAGTCCGGCGGGGGGACCCGCTCCGGCGGCGCGATCAGCGCGCCCGCGCCGTACAGCCCGGCCACCACCACCGGCCAGTACGGTCCGGCCACGCCCGCGAGGGTCAGCCCGACACCCACCACCCCGCAGGCACTGCCGGTGAGGTTCTTCTTCGACTCCAGGTATCTGAGCGCTCTACTGGTAGCCACGGATCTCCTCGAAGGCTCCGTCCAGGGAGCTGTCGCCCCCGGTCGCGTCGAACAGCCGGCCGCCGGTCAGTTCGGCGATGTGCGCGAGCTCCTTGCGGTCCGAGTCGCCGAACACCACCGCGAAGACGGGCGTGGCCCGCTGCGCGGCCGGCAGCCCGGCGAAGAAGGAGTCGAAGTGCCCGGCGTCGACACCCTCGGTGTTCTCGCCGTCGGTCATCAGCACGATCGAGGTGAAGGCGTCGCCCCCGCCCCCGCCCTTGCCGAGGTGTCCGTACGCCGCTTCCAGACTGCTGTAGACGGCCGTGCCGCCCTCCGGAGTCAGCGATTTCACGTCCTTGCGGATGTCGTCCAGCGCCTCGTCGACCTGCCCCGGCCGCACCTGGTGCGTGCGTACCCGCTTCACCTCCGACCCGAAGGACAGCAGGGTCACCTCCTCGCGGTCCCGGAAGCGGTGGCCGGGCGCGGAGTCCCCGGTGCCGGTCAGCTCCGACAGGGCGTCCCGCAGCCGGCCGATCCGGTTCTCCTCCTCCATGGACCCGGAGGTGTCGAGGACGTACACCGTGCGCGAGGGGCGGCGCAGTTCGTTCTCGTACGACGCCAGCAGCCCGTCGGCGACCGTACGGGTGCCGGGGAAGGGCAGCTCCCGCCGCTTGTCGGCGGCCAGGCCCGCGGCCGGGGTCACGCCGGGCGTCACCGGCCGCCGGAAGGTCCGGTCGGAGATCGTCTTCTGGACCTCGGCGCTGCGCAGGTACGCGGTCAGCGCCCGGCCCGACTCGCGCGCCCCGGCGGGGGAGGAGGCCAGCATGGTCAGCGGGTAGTCGGCGGTGACCACGCCGTCGCGCGGCCGGATCACCGTCAGGGCGTCCTTGCCGGCCCCGGACGTCTCGCGGTTCATGGAGAGCAGGACGGACTCGTAGTTGACCAGCGCGTCGACGTCCCCGCGGCGGGCGTACGCGGACGCCAGCCAGCCGGAGGACCCGGAGGTCAGCTTCTGGCCGGTGAAGAACTCCTTGAGCTGCGGGGAGGCCTTGCGCACGTCCGCGTCGGTGAGCGCGGCCTGCGCACCGGAGAGCCCGGAGGCCACCGAGACCAGGGCGGAGAAGCCGGAGTTGGAGCGGACGGGATCGGTCATGCCGTACGTCAGCTTCCCGCCGGTGACGGCCCGGTGGACCGCCGACCAGGTGACCTCCCCGGGCTTCCAGCCGAGCCGGGCGACGGCCGCGGGCTTGATGCCGAGGGCGACCGGCGAGGACATCACCGGGGTTTCGGAGGCGAGCTTCCCGGCGGCCTCGGGGCGCAGCCGGAGGTAGTCGTTCGAGGAGAGCCAGACGGCGTCGTAGCGGCCGCCGGCCTTGCCGGAGGCCACCTGCTCGACGGCGTCGAGGGTGCCGGACCAGGTCAGCCGGACGTTGACGCCGGTGGCCTCGCGGGCCTGCTCCAGGACCGGTTCCATGTCGGCCAGTTCGCTGGAGGCCAGGACCCGCAGGGTGCCCGGCTTGTACGCCGTCTCCTTGGGGTCGTCGGGGGCGTCCTCCGCGGTGCAGGCCGCGGCGGCCATGAAGAGCCCGGAGGCCAGGACGAGGGCGAGCAGCTGGTGGCTGCCGTAGCGCTCGCGCCGCAGCCCGAAGCGCCGGGAAGCCGTACGGTGCGTCATCCGTTGCCCCCTTCGAGGACGCCGGCGCTGCGGGTGCGGGCGAGGTACGCGGAGGCTGCCTGGAGTTCGCCGGTCAGCGACTCGACGGTGGCGGCCATGGACTCGGTGGCCTGGACCTTGAAGGTGTCGATGGCGTCGAGGGTCTGGTAGATCTGGGCGAACGCCGTGCGCAGGGTCTCCGCGCCGACGGCCGGGTCGGCGGCGATGCGCTGGATCTCGCCGCTCTGGGTGGCGAGCATCTCGGCGTTCCCGCGGATCAGGTCCTCGGTGGTGTTGCGGAGCGTGTTGACCTGCTCGACCACCTTGCGCTGGTTGTCGAGGGCGGACGCCAGCATCACGGCGATGCGCAGGGCCGAGACGGTGGTGGTCGCGGCGCGCTCGACGCCCTTGATCAGCTCGTCGTTGTTGCGGCGTACGACGTCCATGGCCAGATAGCCCTGGGCGCACACGGCGAGCTGCGTCAGCAGGTCCTGGTGCTTCTGCCGGACGGGGAAGAGCACGTCGGCGCGCAGGGCGTCGGCCTGGGCGGGGTCGAGGAGCTCGGTCTCGCCGATGCGCTGCTCGACGGCCGTGTCGAGGGCCTCGGTGAGGACCGCGTACTCCTGGAGCTTGCCCATGGTCTCCCAGAGGCGGGCCCGTTCGGTGTGCAGGGCGGCGTTGTCGCGGCGCAGTTCGTCCTGGCCGCCGCGCAGGGAGCCCACGATCTTGTTGAGGGTGGCCTGCGACGAGGCGTACTTGGCGACGTGGTCGCGGAATTTGTTGCCGCCGGGGAGCTTGGCCAGGAGGCGGCGGGCGCCCTTGCCGGGGGTGTCGCGCGGGTCGAGGTCCTCGACCGTGCGGCGCAGTTCGACGAGGGAGTTCGCGACGCGGCCCTGGGCGTCGCCGCCGTCGGTGCCGAGGGAGCGCACGGCCCGGTCCAGCATGCGGTTGGACTGCTGGGCGGCGGTGCGGATGTCGCCGGAGCCGAGTCCGGTGATCTCGCCGATGCGGGTCGCGAACTCCGGGGAGCGGGCGTCGAGTCCGGCGAGGGCCCCGACGTACTCCCCGGCGCGCCGGGCCATTTCCTCGTGGACGCCGTCGCCGAGCGGGACGAGTCCGGCGGCCTGCTCCCTGCGGACGGCGGGCACGGGCTCGGGGGCGGTGAGGACGAGGGGCTGGGACTGGTCGTCTGCTGTGGTCATGGTGTGTCCTCAGCTCTTTCCCTTGGCCCGCTGGGCGAGCGCTTGCAGGACCGGGAGGGTCGGTGCGGACACCTGACGGATTCCGGCCAGCTTCTGGTTGAGGTGGGCGGTGTGCGGGGCGGTGGCGGTGACGAACTCGGACAGGGCGCCCTGGGGGCGGAACCCGTGCCGTACGGCCAGCTCGCGCAGCTTCTTGTCGGTGCTGAGCAGCTCTCCGAGGCCCTTGGCCCCGTCGCTCAGCGGGACCAGGGTGTGGTCGCTGTTGACGGTGGTGTCGGGGTAGAGGACGACGAGGTCGCCGGGGTCCTGCTGCTGGAGCAGGAGGGCGGCGACCTGGGACTCGTAGACGAGGATCAGGGGGTCGCCGGCGCCGCTGATGAAGTCGCGGAAGGGCTCGTCGGTGCTGGGCGCGAGGGCTCCCTGCACGGAGAAGAGCTTGTGGAGCAGCGGGGCGGTGGCACCGATGCCCCGGTCGTCGGAGACGACCTTGCTGCCGTTGGCGACGTTGGAGGTGGCGGCGAGCCACAGGGCGCCGGAGTTCGAGCTCGTGGGATCGGTCGTCTTGACGAAGACCGTCCCGGTGAGCTCGGCGTGCGCGGCGGATCCCCTGAGCTGCTGCCAGGTGCGGTCCTGGCCGGCGGCCTTGAGGTACTCGCCCATGCGCAGGGTGCCGGTGTTCTTGCCGGTCAGCCGCACGAGTCCGTTGTCGGCGAGGACCTTGGCGGCGTTGCCGCGGGTCACGACGACGAGGGGCGAGTAGAAGGGCCGGGCGGCCTGAGCCCCCTTGAGCCCCGCCTTGGCGAGGATCCCCTTGGCGGGCTCGCTGCTGCTGGGGAAGGCGAAGTCGTACTCTCCGAGCGGGAGCTGGTCCATCGCCCACGAGCCGGACGTCTCCGTCTTGACGGTGTAGCCCCCGGCAGCGAGGGCCTTCACCACGTCGGGGTCGTTGAAGAACTCGCTCTTCTCCGACCCGATCACTCCGCGGACGGTCTTCGTTGCCGTTCCGCCCAGGCCCTGACCTCCGCGACCTGCGATGACGGCAACTGCCACGCCGCCGATCAGCAGGATCGCCAGGGCGATACCCACGATGCGTTTCACGTGGGCAGCGTGCTCGCGGAAACCCACATTCCAGGCGGAGTTGAATGAACGTCAGGTGACGAAGCGGTCCCTATTCCGAAGCGTGCCGGTGACGCTGTGGGCGTCGGTGCCGGGAGGCGAGCGGTGGGGGTCGGGTGTCGGGTGGCGGTGGCTGGGAATGATCGGTTCATGTCGTACGACAGACCCGGTGCTCGGCCGGGCGAATGGCGGGGGTGGCAGGTCGCCCTCGTGCTGGTGGCGGCCCTGCTGGTGTTCGCCCCGTTCATGCTCTATTCGTGGGCGGCCATCGGGCCGCCCGAACCGGCGCCCGCCCCGCCGCCGCCGGTGGCGGGGGACGTCACGCTCACCGGATGCCGGGTGGAGGCGGCGACGCGGCGGGTGGTCGCGGACATACGGATCACGAGCCGGCGGGAGGGGCCGGTGAACTACGTGGTCACGGTGGAGTTCCGGCGCGCGGAAGGACTGCCGGGCGACCGCTTCCAGGGCGCGGCGGTGGCGCTGTCCCCGGGTGCGACGGCCTCGGCGGAGGTGGAGGGTCCGGTGTGGCCGGCGGCCGTCGTGCCGTGGTGCGGAATCCGTACGGTCGACGTGGCCTGAGGGGCGTGGCCTCGGGGCGTGGCCTGTGGGAACGGTCTGCGGGGACGACCTGTGGGAACGGTCTGCGGGGACGGCCTGAGGGGACGGCCTGTGGGAACGGGAAGCAGCATGGCTCCCGGTCCGAGGCCTCCGCGGCCCCGGACCGGGGCCGTCTAGGAGGCCGCGGCGAGACTCAGTGCGGCGGCGTGGGCGTCCATGCGCTCGGCGGTGAGGATCGCCACCGCGGTATCGGCGCGCGAGGCGGCGACGAGCAGGGCGCGGGCGGCGAGGTCGTGGGCGCGGCGGTGCAGGGTTCCGGCGTCGTCGTGGCTGCGCGCGGCGTGCCGCGCGGGCGGGGCGCCGCGCAGCCGGGCGACCTGCCGGGCGATGGCCTCGGCGGCGTCGTCGAGGCCGAGCTCGTCGGTGACGGCGAGCAGGGCGGCCAGGTGGCCGGCGAGCTGGATGTCCAGCTCCTCGCCCCGGCTGCGGTGCGGGAAGTCGGCGGAGTGGTCGGTGCGGCCGGCCATGCGGTGGACCGACTTGGTGCGGCTCGGCTCGTACATGGGGATGGCCTCCTGCGTGGTCAGGAGACCATCCTACCTTGGATTGGTTCTAAAGTAGAGCTGGGTCCAAAATGTGGCGCGTCCCTGCTCGTCGGCCGGGGGCTGGGGCTTTGGCGACGCGACCTACGGCTGGCTGTAGCCGTCGAGGAAGTTGCCGATCCGGGTGACCGCGTCCGAGAGGTCCTTCGCGTTGGGCAGGGTCACGATCCGGAAGTGGTCGGGCTCGGTCCAGTTGAAGCCCGTGCCGTGCACCACCATGATCTTCTCGGCGCGCAGCAGGTCGAGCACCATCTGCCGGTCGTCCTTGATCTTGTAGACGGCCGGGTCGAGCTTCGGGAAGAGGTAGAGCGCGCCCTTGGGCTTCACGCAGCTGACGCCGGGGATCTGCGTGAGCAGGTCGTACGCCGTGTCGCGCTGCTCCAGCAGCCTGCCGCCGGGCAGTAGCAGGTCCTCGATGGACTGGCGGCCGCCCAGTGCGGTGGCGACGGCGTGCTGCGAGGGCATGTTGGCGCACAGCCGCATGTTGGCGAGGATCGTCAGGCCCTCGATGTACGAGGCGGCGTGCTTCTTGGGGCCGCAGACCGCCATCCAGCCGGAGCGGTAGCCGGCGACGCGGTAGTTCTTGGACAGCCCGTTGAAGGTCAGCGTCAGGAGGTCCGGCGCGATGACGGCGGTGTTCGTGTGCGTGGTGCCGTCGTAGAGGATCCGGTCGTAGATCTCGTCGGAGCAGACGACGAGGTTGTGGCGGCGGGCGATGTCCGTCAGCCCGCGCAGCATCTCGTCGTCGTACACCGCACCCGTGGGGTTGTTCGGGTTGATGATCACGATGGCGCGGGTGCGGTCGGTGACCTTGCGCTCGATGTCGGCGAGGTCGGGCATCCAGTCGGACTGCTCGTCGCACCGGTAGTGCACGGCGGTGCCGCCGGCGAGGCTCACGGAGGCCGTCCACAGCGGGTAGTCCGGCGCGGGGACGAGGACCTCGTCGCCGTCGTCCAGCAGCGCCTGCATGGACATCTGGATCAGCTCGGAGACGCCGTTGCCGAGGTAGATGTCCTCGACGTCCAGGTCGATGCCCTTGGTCTGGTAGTGCTGCATGACCGCGCGCCGCGCGGAGAGCAGCCCCTTCGCGTCCCCGTAGCCGTGGGCGCTGCCCAGGTTGCGGAGCATGTCCTCGAGGATCTCGGGCGGGCAGTCGAAACCGAACGCTGCCGGGTTGCCCGTGTTCAGCTTGAGGATGCGATGACCTGCTGCTTCGAGCCGCATGGCCTCTTCGAGCACGGGGCCGCGGATCTCGTAGCAGACATTGGCGAGCTTCGTTGACTGGATCACCTGCATGACGGGAGCTTACGGGTCCGCGCCTGTGCGCGGCTCGTCTTTTGCCGGAGCCCCTGCCGGTCGAAATGCCCCGTTTCGCGCGATCCCAGGCCCTGCCTGCCCGCGCCCCTTGGAAACCCCTGCCCGCCTCGCCCCGCCACCTGCGGAATCCGTAGCGGGGTGGGGTGGTGCGTCGCCGGGTGTTGCGCTCGTCACTCGGGTGGGTGGGTGGGTGGGTGGGGATGGGGGATGGGGGGTGGAGGGTGGAGGAGGTGGCTGTCGAGGTCTCGCAGGCTGGCGAACTCGGACGTGTCCGGGACGCCCCCTGTCGGACGCCGAGGTGGTGATCGCCTCCCGCTGTGACCGGGCGGGCCGCTGGGGTGGACCGGTGATCACGCGGTCTTCGGCCCGCACAGGCATAGCGCTGGGGCGGTGGTCTGGACCAAGCTCTGAGTATGGACTTGGAGTTGAGGCACCTCAAGACGATCCGGGCCATCGCCGACGCCGGCTCCCTGACCAGGGCGGCCACCGCGCTCGGCCTGGCCCAGCCGGCGCTGAGCGCGCAGCTGAAGCGGATCGAGCGCGCCCTGGGCGGCACGCTGTTCGAGCGCGGCCGGGACGGGGTACGGGCGACCGCCCTCGGCGAACTGGTCCTGGACCGGGCGCGGGTGGTGCTGCCCGCGGTGTGCGAGCTGCAGGAGGAAGCCGTACGGTTCGCGGCCGGCGGGGGCGGTGCCGCGGCGGCCGGGTACCGGCTGGGCGGCACCCACGGCCCGCTGCTCGGCGGCCTCGTCGACCGGCTCGCCGCCGCGGACCCGGGCGCACCGGTGACGACGTACACGTCGTGGTCGGAGCGCGAGATCGCGGGCGCGGTGGGGGAGGGGCGGCTCGACTTCGCGCTGGTGGGGGTGTGCGGGGAGAGCGCGCCGCCGGAGGCGGGCCGGCTGGCGTGGGTGGAGGTCGCGCGGGACCCGGTGTACGTGATGCTCGCCGCCGACCACCCGCTGGCGCCGCGGGCGGAGATCGAGCTGGCGGAACTGGCGGCGGAGGCGTGGACCGACGTACCGGGGGACGGGTGCTTCGGGGACTGCTTCGCGGCGGCGTGCGTACGGGCGGGCTTCACCCCGGCGTGCGTGTACGAGACGGACACGGCCTCGTGCGTGCACCTGGTGCAGGTGGGACGGGCGGTGGGCCTGTGCCGGGCGAGCTTCCCGGCGACCCCGGGCCTGGTGACCCGCCCGCTCAGCGGGGCACCCCTGGTCTGGCGCCACCTGGTCGGCTGGCACCCCTCGGCCGCGGCCGCCACCCGCGCCGGCCGCGTGGTGTCGTTCGCCCGCGAGGCCCACCGCGGCGCGGTCGCGCGGAGCGCGGCACGGGTGGATGCGTAGGGGGGTGGGTTGGGGGGAGGGTGATGGGGGCGGGTTTGCGGTGGGTCGGGGTGGCGGGGTTCTCCGTGGTCTGCCCGCATGTCTGAGTGTCCGTCCGTGCCGGGCCGTGCCCT
>NZ_JBVJWO010000023.1:87364-118556 GCF_055602345.1 Streptomyces sp. NPDC037401 | reverse complement strand
TCTTCGACTTCTTGTCGGTGAAGAGGACGCTGCCGTCGGCCTGGGGCTGAACCTTCAGACCCTTGGTCTTCAGCGGCAGCGTGTACGAGAAGCCCCCCGCGGGCTTGGCCTTGACCTCGACGAACTGCTCGAACCCGGTACGGGTCGCCTCCACGACCACGTCCGCACCGGGCACGGCGTTCACGTAGGTGGCACGCGTACCGTCCAGCACGGGCTTGGGCAGACCGCCGCGCCACTGCAGCGTGATCTGCTGGTCACCCTCTCCCAGCGTGACCAGATCCGTCGCCGCAGCGGCCTGCGCCGCCTTCAACGACGCAGCCTTCGCACCCGACTTGCCCGCCAGCCGCAGACCGCGCGGATGCGCCTTCGGCTCGACCGAGCCGTCCGCCTGCGCGGCCAGCTCGACGTTCACATCGCGCCACTCACCGGTCGCCGGCTCCTGGAAGCGGACCGGACCGCCGGCGATCTCGGACGTGAGCGAACCGTCCTTGTTCACCCACGTCGTCGACGTCTCCGTACGCTCCGACAACGCCTCCACCCGCTTGCCCGACAGCCGGGCGGCGACCCGCGCGGACGGGATGTCCTTGGCCTGGGTGGGGGCGGACGGCTTCGCGTCCGCCGCGTTCTGCTGCTCCTGGTCAGCGGCGATGGCCACGCCGGTGGTGTCCACCAGCCCGGCCGCCAGGACCAGGGCGGCGGTTCCTGCGATGTAACGCAGGCCGCGCCCCGGCCACGGCCGTCCGCGCTCTTGTGCGGACAACTGCTCTTCTCGTTCCATTGCCCCTCAACTGATCACGTGTTGACGCTGGATCACAGCGCTGGAGCGAACGTAACCGGGGCTTCCGCTTACCAAATCCGGCCAAGATCACTTAACTCGCATCAACCGGTCTGGACCAATGCTGTGACATGCGCCACTATCGGGATCAAGGGGCAACCAGCATCTCGCCCAGCGCCTCTCCGAGCTCCTGGAGGAGCCTGCGCTTGGGGCGGGCGCCGACCATCTCGCGGACGGGCTCGCCCCGGCGGAAGACCAGCAGGGTGGGCATGGACAGCACTCCGTAGCGGGCCGTCGTGCCGGGGTTGCGGTCCACGTCCAGCTGGACCACCTTGATCCGGTCCGCCTGCTCGGCCGCGACCGCGCCGAGCACGGGGGCGAGCTGGCGGCAGGGGCCGCACCAGTCGGCGGTGAACTCGACGAGGACGGGGAGCTCCGCCCTCAGCACCTCCGCCTCGAAGGTCCCGTCGGTCACTTCGGCCACTCCTGCTGCCTTCATCGGTCCGTCTCCTTCGTCGTCATGCATGTCGGTCGTCTTCATCGGGTCCGTCCGGCTGGGCGAGTGCGCAGCGCGGCGCCGGGGCGTCCGGGGCTGCGGCCTCCGCGGCGAGCTCGGCCGTCGCCCGCTCGGCGAGCGCGAGCTGCCGGGACACCTCCGTCCGCACCTGTGTCAACTGGCCTATCAGTTCGTCCAGTTCGGACAGCTTGCGGCGGTAGACCATCAGCGAGGCCGGGCAGGAGTCCCCCGCCGGGTGCCCGGCGCGCAGGCACTCCACGAAGGGACGCGTCTCTTCCAGTTCGAACCCGAAGTCCTGGAGGGTCCGGATCTGCCGGAGCAGCCGGAGGTCGCCCTCGTCGTACGTGCGGTGCCCGTTCGTGTCGCGGCGCGCGGAGAGCAGCCCCCTGCTCTCGTAGTACCGCAGGGTGCGGGTGGTGGTCCCGGCCTTCGCCGCCAGCTCTCCGATGCGCATGGCCCGACGCTAAGCCTTGACGTCGGCGTCAGGGCAAGGCCGCTTGCGGGAACACCGCGGTGGGCCGCGGTGCTTACAGGGGCGACAGGAAGATCACTCTTACGGCGACGGCGGGGGAAGACGGCCATGCGCGAGGTCTGTGTCATCGGCGGCAACCGGTACTTCGGCAAGCGGCTCATCGAGCGGCTGCTGGCGGCGGGCGACCGGGTCACGGTGGTGAACCGCGGCTCGGCGGCCCCGCCGGCGGGGGCCGTGCACCTGGTCGCCGACCGCGACGACGAGCCTGCACTGCGGGCGGCCCTCGGGGACCGCTCCTTCGACGTGGTGATCGACCAGGTCTGCTACACGCCCGTGCAGGCGGCGATCGCCCGGCGCGTCTTCGAGGGGCGGACCCGGCGGTACGTGATGACCTCGACGATCGAGGTGTACGCGCACCTGGACGCGGACGAGCCGGTCGGGGAGGACGCCGTGGACCCGGCCGGGGTGCCGGTGGACACGGGCCTGCCGTGGGCGGACGGCGCGTACCGCGACGCGCACTACGGCGAGGGCAAGCAGCAGGCCGAGGCGGTGTTCGCGGCGGCGCCGGCGTTCCCGTACGTCTCGGTGCGCACGGCGCACGTGCTGGGCGGGGCGGACGACTTCACCGGGCGGCTGGACCACTACGCGCAGCGGATCCGGGCGGGCGAGCCGGTGGTGGTCCCGGCGGTGAACCGCGCGTCGACGTACGTGTACGTGGAGGAGATCGCGGACTTCCTCTTCTGGGCGGCCGGCCAGGAGTTCACCGGGCCGGTGAACGCGAACGCCCACGGACCGCTGGGGACGGAGGACGTCTGCGCGGCGGTGCGGGAGGTCACCGGCGGCACGGTGTCCTTCCGTACGGCGGCTGACGGGGAGGAGGCGTCCCCCTTCTCCTTCGGCCGCGGGTACGGGATGTCCAACGCGCGCGCCGAGGAGCTGGGCTTCCGCTTCGGGCACACGGACGCCTGGCTCGCGCGGGCCGTCGCCGAGACGCTCGGGGAGGACCGGGCCGCATAGCCGGGCCCCGGCACACACCGGAAGCCCGAGCCGTCAGTCCTCAGTCCTCAGTCCTCAGTCCTCAGCCCAGGCGTCAGCCGTCAGCCGTCAGGTCTCGGCCGTCAGACCCGCGTACGCCACGGCCGCGATCCGTGCGGCCAGGTCCGGCGACGGCGGCTCGCCGAGCAGGAAGATCCAGGCGAAGGCGGTGCCCAGGACGGTGGCGTGGACCAGGGCGGGGTCGGGCGGCGACGGCAGTTCGCCGCGCCGCCCGGCCCGCTCCAGCAGGGCCGCCACCTCCGTGCGCTCCCCCGCGATGAAGGTGTGCTGGAAGCGTTCGGAGATGGCGGGGTCCCGCCGTATGTCGGCGAGCAGGCCGGGGGCGGCCGGGGCGAAGACGGGGTCGGTGAACGCCGCGAGGACCACCTGTGCGAGTCCGGTGAGGTCCCCGCGCAGCGATCCGGTGTCGGGCAGCGGCTGCATCTCGCGGCCGTGGACGAGGGCGGCGAAGACCAGTTCCCCGCGCGAGGCGTAGCGGCGGTAGATCGCGGCCTTGCCCACGCGGGCGCGCGCGGCGACGGCGTCGACCGTGAGCGCCGCGTATCCGGCCTCCGCGACCAGTTCCCGGACCGCCGCACGGACGGCGATGTCGACCCGGCCGTCCCGGGGTCGGCCGAGGGCTTGCTTCGAGGGCTCCACGCGTCCATCATACGGAACTATGAGTATCGGAACGAGCAGTGCCGAAAAGAGCGCCTCCGACTCCCACCCCGACGCGGCCGACCCCCGCCGGCACCGGCCCCTCCCCGCCGTGCCGCCGCGCGCCGCGGCCCTGAACGCCTGGGCGGGACGCAGTGCCGCCGCGATCGGCGTCGTCCACATCGCCTTCTTCGCCGTCACCACCTGGTCGCGCTGGGACGACTGGGCCCGCGGCGAGCTGCACGGCGCGAAGGGCGGGGCCGCGGCCAACGCCGCTTCGCTGGCGGACTTCTGGGCCCTGCCGGGCGGCTTCGGCGTCCCGCTGGTCCTGCTCGGCCTTCTCGTCGCGCACATGGCGCGGACCGGGCAGCGCGTTCCGGCGTACGTCGGGTGGGGTATGGCAGGGTGGGTCTTGATCGACAGCTGGGTCCTGCTGCCGTCGGGCTTCCTGCTCGGGCTGATCCCGGTGGGCCTGCTCCTCGCCGCGGCCCGCCTTGACCGAAAAGCTACCCGCGGAGATCATGGCGCCGCGTAGGGTTACCGGACGGTCGCGGGGAAAACCGCCCAAACCGCCAGCCATCCTAGGATGTTCCTACGAGTTGTGAGCTTGGTCGAACAGACCGTAGTCGCCGGGGCCCGGCCACTTCTAGCGTGTGCTCGTGCACCAGAGCCCCCCTTTCAATGCCCCCGCCGCCCGCCGCCTGCGGGCGGCCCTGGGCATGGCGCCCGGCCACGTCGCCTACGGGCTCAGCGCCCAGTACGGGATCCAGGTCACCCCCGAGACCGTGATGGCCTGGGAGCGCGGCGAGTCCTCGCCGAGCGCTCCCGAGCTGACCGCGCTCGCGGGGGTCCTGTGGTGTTCCCCCGGAGAACTGCTCGCCGAGCCGACCACCCTGCGCGAGCACCGGATCGCCCGGGGACTCAGCGGCGAGGACCTGGCCCGCCGGGTCGGACTCGATGCGGGCGCATACCAGAAGATGGAGGACTCGGGGCGCTGGAAGGGCAACGAACGCCAGTCGGCCGCGCTCGCCCAAGTGCTCTCCCTCTCCCTGCCCGCCTTCGTCATCGCGACCGGCAAGGAAGAGGAGCTCGCGGAGCTGCTGCGCAATGCGGTGACCACGCGCTGGCAGGCGTACACCAAGCCGCTCGCCAAGCTGCTCCCGGTGCCGAAGCCGCACCTGGAGCGGGTGGTGGAGCGGCTCTACGACGAGTACCAGTCCCGCATGGTCGCCACGCTGAGCTGGGGCGGCGGCGGGGGTCAGGCCGCCAGCGGGGACTCGGGGCGCGAGTACCTGACGCAGATCGTCGAGCGCTTCTGGCAGCTCGCCGGCGACCCCGGGCAGTGAGGACGCTCACCCCGCCGACCCGCCTGCGGGCCCGGTGCGTCCGGAATGCGAACGGCCCCGGCCCCTCCGTCAGGGAGGGGCCCGGGGCCGTTCGGCGCCGGACGGGGGCCGCAGGTCCCGTCGCACCGGGCCGTTCGGCCTGGTGCACGGCGTGCGGGGCGCGGGGTCAGAAGACCGACTCGGCCTCGTACATGCGGTCCTCCGGGACCGTCTTCAGCTCGGTGACGGCCTCCGCCAGCGGTGCCATCACGATGTCGGTGCCGCGCAGCGCCGTCATCTTGCCGAAGTCGCCGCGGTGGGCGGCCTCGACGGCGTGCCAGCCGAAGCGGGTCGCGAGCACGCGGTCGTACGCCGTCGGCACACCGCCGCGCTGGACGTGGCCGAGGATGACCGGGCGGGCCTCCTTGCCCAGCCGGCGCTCCAGCTCGACGGCGAGCCGGTTGCCGATGCCGGCGAAGCGCTCGTGGCCGTACTGGTCGATCGCGCCCTTCTCGTACGGCATCGAGCCCTCGGCCGGGTGCGCGCCCTCGGCGACGCAGACGACCGCGAACTTCTTGCCGCGGGCGAAGCGTTCCTCCACCATCTTGACCAGGTCGTCGACCTCGAAGGGACGCTCCGGGAGGCAGATGCCGTGCGCGCCGCCCGCCATGCCGGACTCCAGGGCGATCCAGCCCGCGTGACGGCCCATGACCTCGACGACCATCACGCGCTGGTGGGATTCGGCGGTGGTCTTGAGGCGGTCGATGGCCTCGGTGGCGACCGTGACGGCGGTGTCGAAGCCGAAGGTGCGGTCGGTGCAGGAGATGTCGTTGTCGATGGTCTTCGGTACGCCGACCACGGGCATCCCGGCCTCCGAGAGCATCCGGGAGGCGGTGAGCGTGCCCTCGCCACCGATCGGGATCAGCACGTCGATGCCGTAGCGCTCGGCCAGGGCGTTGGCGTTCTCCGCGGCCTCGCTCAGCCGCGCGCGCTCCATGCGGGCGGAGCCGAGGATGGTGCCGCCGCGGGCCAGGATGCCGCTGACCGCATTGATGTCGAGGGGACGGAAGTGGCCGTCGAGGAGCCCCTTGAACCCGTCCTCGAAGCCGATGACTTCATCGCCGTGGCCCACCACGGCCCGGTGCACGACCGACCGGATGACAGCGTTCAGGCCGGGGCAGTCGCCGCCTGCGGTGAGAACTCCGATACGCATCGTGCTGTGTCTCCTGCTCCTGGGGGCGTACATATGCGGATGTACTGGGTGTAGATGTCAAGCCTGTCCGATTGTTCCACGGGGCCCGGTCCGGGCGCGCTTTGTGCTGCTCCGCCCGAAAGGCCTTTGGACCCTGCCGAACAGGCCTTTCCTCCGGCGGGCGCCCTATCCACCCGCGGAGGTATTGTCAAGAGGGCAAGCCCACACCAACGGGGAATTTCGACTCACAGACCCGCTGCCGGACAGGCAGGCGAACAAGGACGGAGAGCACGCGTGACGCGCAGCGTGTACGTGACCGGTATCGACCGGGGGGACGGCCGGCAGGTCGTCGAGCTGGGGATCATGGAGCTGCTGGCCCGCCAGACGGGCCGGGTCGGCGTCTACCGCCCGCTGCTGCACGACGGGCCCGACCGGCTGTTCGACCTGCTCAAGGCCCGCTACCGGCTGGAGCAGGATCCGGCGACCGTGCACGGCATGGAGTACCACGAGGCCTCGGCGCTGCTCGCCGAGAAGGGCGCGGACGAGCTGGTCTCCCGGCTCGTCGACCATTACCACCGGGTGGCCCGCGACGCCGACGTGGTCCTGGTGCTCGGCACGGACTTCGCCGATACGAGCCTGCCCGACGAGCTGGCGCTGAACGCGCGCCTCGCCAACGAACTGGGGGCCGTCGTCGTGCCCGTCGTCGGCGGCACCGCCCAGACCGCCGAGTCGGTCCGCGCCGAGGCCCGCAACGCCCACCGCGCCTACGAGTCCCTGGGCTGCCAGGTCGTCGCCATGGTGGTCAACCGGGTGGCCGCCGAGGACCGCGAGGTCATAGCCGAGCGGCTCGCGGCCCGCCTCCCCGTCCCCTGCTACGTGCTCCCCGACGACAAGACGCTGTCGGCGCCGACGGTCGCCCAGATCACCCAGGCCCTCGGCGGCGAGGTGCTGCTCGGCGACGAGGCGGGACTGGCCCGCGACGCCGTGGACTTCGTCTTCGGCGGCGCGCACCTGCCCAACTTCCTGGGCGCCCTGACGCCCGGCTGTCTCGTGGTGACCCCCGGCGACCGCTCCGACCTGGTGGTGGGCGCCCTCGCCGCGCACGCCTCCGGCACCCCGCCGATCGCCGGCGTGCTGCTGACCCTCAACGAGCGCCCCTCGCAGGACATCCTGACCCTCGCCTCGAAGCTCGCCCCGGGGACCCCGGTGGTCTCGGTGGCCGGCAACAGCTTCCCGACCGCGGCCGAACTCTTCGCCCTCCAGAGCCGGTTGAACTCCGCGACCCCTCGCAAGCTGGAGACCGCCCTCGGCCTCTTCGAGCGGCACGTGAACACCACCGAGCTGCGCGACCGGATCTCGGTGACCCGCTCGACCCGCGTCACCCCGATGATGTTCGAGCACGAACTGCTGGAGCAGGCGCGCGCCGAGCGCCGCCGGGTCGTCCTGCCCGAGGGCACCGAGGACCGGGTGCTGCGCGCCGCGGACGTCGTCCTGCGCCGGGGCGTCTGCGACCTGACCCTGCTGGGCGACGAGCAGGCCGTCCAGAAGAAGGCCGCCGACCTCGGCATCGACATCTCGGGCGCGCAGCTCATCGACCCGCTGACCTCACCGCTGCGGGAGCGGTTCGCGGAGTACTACGCGAAGGTCCGCGCCCACAAGGGCATGACGGTCGAGCTGGCCAACGACGTCGTCACCGACGTCAACTACTTCGGCACGCTGATGGTCCAGGAGGGCCTGGCCGACGGCATGGTGTCCGGCTCGGTGCACTCGACGGCCGCGACCATCCGCCCCGCCTTCGAGATCATCAAGACCCGCCAGGGGGGTACCTCCCAGGGCGAAGCCTCTGGGGGAGCGGCGATCGTCTCGTCCGTCTTCTTCATGTGCCTGGCCGACCGGGTCCTCGTGTACGGGGACTGCGCGGTGAACCCGGACCCGAACGCCGAGCAGCTCGCCGACATCGCCGTCCAGTCGGCCGCCACCGCCGCGGCGTTCGGGGTCGAGCCGCGGATCGCGATGCTCTCGTACTCCACCGGCACCTCCGGCACCGGCGCGGACGTGGACAAGGTCCGCAAGGCCACCGAGATCGTCCGCGAGCGCCGCCCCGATCTGCTGATCGAGGGCCCGATCCAGTACGACGCCGCCGTCGAGCCGTCGGTGGCCGCGACCAAGCTGCCCGAGTCCGAGGTGGCCGGCCGGGCGACAGTGCTGATCTTCCCGGACCTCAACACCGGCAACAACACGTACAAGGCCGTGCAGCGCTCCGCCGGCGCCGTCGCGGTCGGCCCGGTCCTCCAGGGTCTGCGCAAGCCGGTCAACGACCTGTCGCGCGGCGCGCTGGTCCAGGACATCGTCACGACCGTGGCGATCACCGCGATCCAGTCCCAGTCCCCGGGCACGCCCACCGCCTGACCCTCTCCCCGACCAAGGAAAGACCCCCAACGTGACCGCAACGCGCGTACTCGTCCTCAACTCCGGCTCCTCGTCGGTCAAGTACCAGCTGCTCGACATGGCGGACCGGTCCCGCCTCGCCGCCGGCCTGGTGGAGCGGATCGGCGAGGAGACCTCCCGGCTCGTGCACACCCCGCTCCTCGCGGGCGGCGCCAAGCGCGAGCAGCTCGGCCCGATCGCGGACCACGGGGCCGCGCTCAAGGCCGTCGCCGCGGAACTGGCCGCGGACGGGCTGGGGCTGGACTCGCCGGAGCTGGCCGCCGTCGGGCACCGGGTGGTGCACGGCGGGACCCGCTTCACCCGGCCGACCGTCATCGACGACGAGGTGCTGGCGGAGATCCGGCACCTGGTCCCGCTGGCGCCGCTGCACAACCCGGCGAACGTGACCGGCATCGAGGTGGCGCGGTCGCTGCGCGCGGACATCCCGCAGGTGGCGGTCTTCGACACGGCCTTCCACGCGACGATGCCGGAGTCGGCCGCCCGCTACGCGATCGACGCCGCGACGGCGGAGCGCCACTCCATCCGCCGGTACGGCTTCCACGGCACCTCCCACGCCTACGTCTCCCGGGCCACGGCGGCGCTGCTGGGCAAGGCCCCCGAGGACGTGAACGTGATCGTGCTGCACCTGGGCAACGGCGCCTCGGCCTCGGCCGTGCGCGGCGGGGTGTGCGTGGACACGTCGATGGGGCTGACCCCGCTGGAGGGCCTGGTCATGGGCACCCGCTCGGGCGACCTCGACCCGGCCGTGGTCTTCCACCTGGCGCGGGTGGGCGGGCTGTCCGTCGACGAGATCGACACGCTCCTCAACAAGAAGAGCGGCCTGCTGGGGATGTGCGGGGACAACGACATGCGGGAGATCCTGCGCCGCGCGGGTGAGGGCGACGAGGAGGCGCGCCTGGCCTTCGAGACGTACGTGCACCGGCTGAAGAAGTACATCGGCGCCTACTCGGCGGTGCTCGGCCGGGTGGACGCGGTGACCTTCACGGCCGGGGTCGGCGAGAACGCGGCCGCGGTGCGCGAAGCTGCGGTGGACGGGCTGGCGGAGCTGGGGCTCGCACTCGACCTGGAGGCCAACGCGGTCCGCTCGGACGAGCCGCGGCTGATCTCCGCCGAGTACGCGCGGGTGGCGGTGGCCGTGGTGCCCACCGACGAGGAGCTGGAGATCGCCACCCAGACGTACGCGCTGGTTACCGGGTAGTCACTTGGACTTTCCACCAGACGGAATATTCCGCTACGAAACAAACCCGATAGGATCCGCTTCATGCGCCGTTCCAAAATCGTCTGCACGCTGGGCCCCGCCGTCGACTCGCTCGAGCAGCTGAAAGCTCTCATCGAGGCCGGTATGAACGTGGCCCGATTCAATTTCAGCCACGGTTCCCAGGCAGAGCACCAGGAGCGGTACGACCGCGTCCGCCAGGCCGCACGGGAGACCGGCCGGGCGGTCGGCGTGCTCGCCGACCTCCAGGGCCCCAAGATCCGTCTGGAGACCTTCGCCGAGGGCCCCGTCGAGCTGGTGCGCGGTGACGAGTTCACCATCACCACCGAGGACGTCCCGGGCGACAAGTCCATCTGCGGCACCACGTACAAGGGCCTGCCCGGCGACGTGTCCACGGGCGACCCGGTCCTGATCAACGACGGCAACGTCGAACTGCGGGTCGTCGAGGTCGACGGTCCGCGGGTCAAGACGATCGTCGTCGAGGGCGGCGTCATCTCCGACCACAAGGGCATCAACCTGCCCGGCGCGGCGGTGAACGTCCCGGCCCTGTCCGAGAAGGACGTCGACGACCTCCGCTTCGCGCTGCGCATGGGCTGCGACATGGTCGCGCTGTCCTTCGTGCGCGACGCCAACGACGTCAAGGACGTCCACAAGGTGATGGACGAGGCGGGCCGCCGGGTCCCCGTCATCGCCAAGGTGGAGAAGCCGCAGGCCGTCGAGAACATGGAGGCCGTGGTCGCGGCCTTCGACGCGGTCATGGTGGCCCGCGGCGACCTGGCCGTCGAGTATCCGCTCGAAAAGGTCCCGATGGTGCAGAAGCGCCTCATCGAGATGTGCCGCCGCAACGCCAAGCCGGTGATCGTCGCGACCCAGATGATGGAGTCGATGATCACCAACTCGCGGCCGACCCGCGCCGAGGCCTCCGACGTCGCCAACGCCATCCTGGACGGCGCCGACGCGGTCATGCTGTCGGCCGAGTCCTCCGTGGGCGCGTACCCGATCGAGACCGTGAAGACGATGTCGAAGATCGTCGTCGCGGCCGAGGAGGAGCTCCTCTCCAAGGGCCTCCAGCCGCTGGTCCCGGGCAAGAAGCCGCGCACCCAGGGCGGCTCCGTGGCCCGTGCGGCCTGCGAGATCGCCGACTTCCTCGGCGGCAAGGCGCTCATCGCCTTCACGCAGTCCGGTGACACGGCCCGCCGTCTGTCGCGCTACCGCGTGACCCAGCCGATCCTGGCCTTCACCACGGACGAGAACACCCGCAACCAGCTCACGCTGAGCTGGGGCGTCGACTCGTACGTCGTCCCGCACGTGGACAACACCGATGCGATGGTGGACCTGGTGGACGGCGAGCTGCTCAAGCTCCAGCGCTACAACAGCGGCGACACCATGATCATCACCGCCGGCTCGCCCCCCGGCGTCCCCGGCACGACCAACATGGTCCGCGTGCACCACCTGGGCGGCGGCGAGCGCGACTGACCGCGCTGCCCCGCCGTACATCTGCCGCACAGACGCCGAGGGCGGCGCCTCCCGGGATCCCCGGGGGCGCCGCCCTCGGCGTTGGCGTCGCCGTCGTTGCTATTCGACCCAGTTCTGCAGGCCGGGAACGGTCAGCGTGCCGCCGAACTGACCCGCCTGGATCAGCTTCACGTTGGTGAAGAAGGCGAACGGCACGTTCAGCGGGGGCGGGCTCTCCGGACCGAAGGTGATCGGGATGATGCCGAAGAGGTTGCCCTTGAGCTCCTCCGTGTACATCGTCACCGTGCCGCCGCGGAACGTCGACGTGGAGCCGGAGCGGGCCTTGACGTGCGTGACGTCCTTGCCCTTGCCGATCGTCTGGTGCAGGTCCTTGATGTCGATCGAGGACGCGGTGAACTTGAGCACCTTCTTGATCTTGCCGCCGGCCGTCTTCACCTCGACGATGCCGTGGTAGTCCAGCCCGTACAGGGTGAGCAGTGAGCTGTCCAGGTACCAGGGCTCGTCCGGCAGCAGCGGGACTCCGGCCTCCAGCTCCGCGTCGGCCAGGGCCTTCGCGTCGTAGGTCGGGCAGGGGAACGGCTTCTTGCCGTTCTCGTCCAGCTCGTCCTCGGCGGCCTTCTCGCCCGTCTCGTTCTTCGGCTTCTTCTCGGTCTTCTTGACCTCGTCGGAGAGGTCCTTGACCTCGACACCCACCCGCTCGGCCGCCTTGCGGATCGCGTCGGCGGCGGGGTCCGGCTCGGGCTCCGGGGTGCGCTTCGCGGGCTTCGCGGCGGTCTCGGGCCCGGTCGGCTCGGGGGACGGGGTGGCCGTCTTCTCCGGCAGCGGCCGGCCCATGTCGTCGAAGAAGTCCTCGATCCTGTCGCCCAGCCCCAGCGGGTCGAGCGGGTCGATCGTGCTCTTGGGCTGCTCCGCCGGCTTGGTCTCCGGCTTCTTCTCCGGCTCCGGCGCTTCGGCCGAAGGGGAGTGCGTGGGCCCGGTCGCCGAGGGCGAGGCCGTGGGGACGGGCTCGGTGGTCTCGCCCGGGCTCGCGGTCGCGCTCGGCGACACGTCGGGCGAGGGCTTCTCGTCGGGGCTCTTCGAGGCGGACGGGGACGGGGACTCCGGCTCCGGGGGCTCGTCGGACCGCGTCACGCACGGACCGGGAGCGAAGGGTATGTCCTTGTCGTCGGCCAGGGCGAGCTTGGGCGCCATGCCCATCCCGACGAACACCGCGGTGGGCATCGCCGCGAGGGCCATCGCCTTGCCCGCGGGTATCCGGACCTTGTTCAGCAGCGACTTCCTGGGCGCCGCGTGGCGCGGGCCCTTCCTCTCACGGGACTCTGCGCCTGGGTCCACGGCCCGTTGCGTCTCGTCACCCCGCACTGTTCCTCCCGCCATTGGCGTGGGCAGTCGTCTCGGTCGCACCGGGCTTCTCGAACGAGACGCCCTGAGCGGGCTCGTACGAGATCCCCTGCGGATCCGTTTCCGGGCGAGGGCCGGGGAAGTCTCCCTGCGCGAACTCCACGGCCCCGGCGCCCTGCGGGGCGTCCTCCTCGGCCGGCGGCTTGCCCGGGGCCCACGACAGCGCGAGCGCGCCGCCGAACAGGGCACACAGGAAGCCCATGAAGAATCCGCCGACGTTCGAGACGGGCAGCGAGACCAGGGCCAGGAGGATCGCGGCGACACCCGCGAAGACGCGGATGCTCTGCTGGAACCAGAGAGCCAGGCCGAGCGTCACGAGAAGTACACCGATGATGAGCGATCCGGCACCGGCGGTGGTGGCCATGGCGATGGTGACGTTGCCCAGCCGGACGTCCGCGTACGGGAAGTAGGCGATCGGAACACCGCCGAGCAGCGTGAACAACCCGGCCCAGAAAGGCCGCTGACCGCGCCAGTCGCGGAACTTCATCTTCCCGAAGGCGAGCCAGTGCATGTCTTCGTGGGAACCCGGGGTCTCGGCGTTCATGGACTACAGCTCCCTGGAAACGGTGGTACGGAGAACTCTGAAGATCACATGTGCCGGGACGGACGGGAGATCGGCGAACGACAGCCCGCCCGTCCGGCTCACTTGTTCAGCTCACTTGTTCAGCTCACAGACCGCGAGGGCCTAGTAGCACGGGTCGTTGCCCGCGATGAGCTTCAGGCTGAGGTTGCTCAGCTTGAACGTGCCGGCCGTGGTGGCCCACGCACGCTGCTTGACGCCCTCGAGGACCGCGACCTCGGCACGCTGCGAGAAGGCGTACGGGTTCTTGACCGTGCCCGCCTGCGGCTTGGTGGTGTGGCTGCCGTCGCCGACGGCCACGCCGATGTCGAGGTTCTTGAACGTGGACACCTCGGTGTCCAGGTCGGCGACGTCCAGGTAGATGTTGTCGGCGACCGCCGGCGAGCCCTTGTGGCCCGCGCGCAGCTTCATGGTGATGTTGCCGAGACCGGGCACCGGGGTGACCAGCGACTGGCACATGTTGGTGATGTTGGCCTTCTTGAACCCGGAGATGGTGACCGGGTGGGCGGCCTTGTTGCCCGCCATGTCGTGACCCTCGGCGATGCCGCCGTACTGGATCAGGTCGAAGCCCTCGAGCTTGTCGGCCGTGACCTTGAAGTCCTGGCCGGACACGCTGAACGAGGCCGCGAGCGCGCCCTGCGCCAGACCCACGCCGACCGCAGCCGTCGCCGCGATGCTCGGCACCATGACGAGAGCGAAGCGCTTCCATCTGGTCCCGCCACGAACCTGGGAACTCATGTGTTTCCTCCTTCTCGGACGTACATCTCCGGTCCGGGTCGAGCCCGTCCTGGGATGGGAGAAGTGCTACGTCCTCGGAGGAGCGCAAGCTGCCGAGGCGGCGCGAACCGCGTCAGGATCACCGGCGACCACCCCCGAGCGACAACCACTGGGCCGCGCTCGCGCGCGGCCGGAGGACAGGCCCCGCCGACGGCAGAGACCCCCCTGTCCAGAGCCGGCGCCACTGCCACCGGCCCGCTCGGTGGGGACCCATCTGAGCGACGGACCGAGCGTGGCCGATCGTGGTGCATTCACGGCAGGGACACAAGGGGGTTCGTTACCGGCTAGTAACGGCCTGATAACCGCAGTGCGTCCGGGAGGCTTCAGGCGACCGCGGAGGGTGGCAGCAAAGGCCACGACATAAAGGGTGATCGAAGAACAAGCCGGGCAGATCCCGGAGTTCGATTTACTGCGAGTAACAGCAGCCGCGATTCCCAAGTTTTGGCAAAGCGCGGCCGCTGTTTATCTCGGCGTCAATAGAGCGGACGCTCGGCAGGCGACCCGGAAGGAGACCCGGGCGAAGGGCGGGCAAGGCCCCGGCGACGGCTCAGAAGAGCACGCGCGCGAGTGCCGTACGGGCCGCCGAAACCCGCGGGTCGTCGGCGCCGATGACCTCGAACAGCTCCAGCAGCCGCAGGCGTACGGCGTCGCGCTGCTCACCCGCGGTCACGCGCACGGTGTCGATCAGGCGCCCGAACGCGTCCTCGACGTGGCCGCCGACCAGGTCCAGGTCGGCCGCGGCGATCTGGGCCGACGGATCGGCGGGGTTCGCCGCAGCGCCGGCGCGGACCGCCTGCGGGTCCATGTCCTGGACGCGCGCGAGGAGTTCGGCCTGCGCGAGGCCGAGCTTGGCCTCGCTGTTGGCGGGATCGTCGGCGAGTACGTTCTTGTAGGCCTGGATCGCGCCACCGAGGTCGCCCGCGTCCAGTGCGACGACGGCCGCCTCCAGCAGGGCGTCGTACGGGCCCGCCGGTGCGGCCGGAGCGGCAGCGGGCGCGTCGTCGGCCGCGGCGTCCACCGCGATCCCGGTCAGCCCGAACCGCTCCTCGGCGACCTGCACCAGCTGGGCGAGGGTCTCGCGGACCTGTGCCTCGGGGGCCGCGCCCTGGAACAGCGGCAGGGCCTGGCCGGCCACCACGGCGAAGACCGCGGGGATGCCCTGGATGCCGAACTGCTGCATGAGCATCTGGTTGGCGTCGACGTCGACCTTGGCGAGCACGAAGCGGCCGTTGGCCTCGACGGCCAGGCGCTCCAGCAGGGGGCCGAGCTGCTTGCAGGGCTGGCACCACTCGGCCCAGAAGTCGATGACGACCGGGACCTCGGCCGAACGCTGGAGGACGTCCCGTTCAAAACCGGCTTCGTCGACGTCGATGACCAGCGCGGAGGGAGGTACGGCAGCGCTGCCGCCCTGGCGCGCGGCCTCGGCCCGCGCCTGCTCGGCCTTCGCCTTGGCCTCACCGGCCGCCTTCACAGCGGCGAGGTCGACAACGCCGCTCATGGACATGTTTCTGGGCTGCATGCGTACATCCTCCCCCCTGCGCGCGCGACCGCGAAAAGACCGGCCGAAAACATTCGGTCCGAAGGCCGGTTGTAAAGAAGCGTGTGTGCGGAAGTCGAACGGCACCGGGTCCCCACCTGGTGCCTGTGGTTGTCGCTCTTACGCTACGAGCCGTAGCGTAACTGCATCGGCAGCCCGGCGCCCCGTGATCTGAACCACAGGCCGTGTTCATACCGGCGGGTATGGTCACCGCCATGCCCAACAGACCGGCCACGCGCACGGGCCGCCCCCGCAGCGCCGCCGCGGACGCCGCGATCCTCTCGGCCACCCGCGACGCGCTGGTCGAGCTGGGCTGGTCGAAGCTGACGATGGGCGACGTCTCGGCCCGCGCCGGGGTCGCCAAGACCACCCTCTACCGCCGCTGGGCCGGCAAGAACGAACTGGTCGTGGACGCGGTGGCGGAGCTCTTCGACGCGCTGGAGCTGCCCGACCGCGGCTCGCTCGAGGCCGACATCGAGTACGTCGTCCTCCAGTTCGCCGCGCTGCTGCACCGCCCCGAGACGCGTACCGCACTGATGGCGGTGGTCGCCGAGTCCACCCGCGACGAGGCCCTGCGCGACCGCATCCGGTCGGCCATCGTCGACCGGCAGAAGCACCTGGTGGTGCTGGGGCGCGAGCGCGCGCAGGCACGCGGGGAGCTGCCGCGGGACGAGGACGAGGCCTTCGCCGTGCACACCACGGACCTGATCTTCGACGTGATCGCGGGCACGGTCGTCCACCGCGCACTGGTCAGCGCCGAGCCGGTGGACGAGCTGTGGGTGGCCACCTTCACGGCCCTGCTGATGCACGGCCTGAAGGGCGCCGCGCAGCTCTGACACGGGAGCGGCGGGCGGCGGGCGGCGGGCGCAAGCGCGGAAACCACCAGGGCCGGGCCCTGGTGGTTTCCTGCCCCGCCGACCCGGGGCCACCTCCCAGCGGTAGCCGGGGGACGGACTTCTACGACACGACCTAGAAGCCCGGGGGCTCGGTGTACGTGCCCCACTCGTCCCGCAGGGTGTTGCAGATCTCGCCGAGCGTGGCCTCGGCCCGGACGGCGTCCAGCATCGCCGGGATCATGTTGGAGCCGTCGCGCGCGGCGGCCAGCATGGCGTCCAGGGCGGTCTTGACCCTGGCGTCGTCCCTCCGCTCCTTGCGCTCGCCGAGCACGCGGACCTGCTCCCACTCCACCTCGTGGCTGACCCGCAGGATCTCCAGGTCGCCGGTGACGGAGCCGTGGTGGACGTTGACGCCGACGACGCGCTTGTCGCCCTTCTCCACGGAGCGCTGGTACTGGAAGGCCGACTCGGCGATCTCGCCGGTGAACCAGCCGTCCTCGATGCCGCGCAGGATGCCCGAGGTGATCGGGCCGATCGGGTGCCGGCCGTCCGGGTGGGCGCGCAGGCCGCGCTCCTTGATCTGCTCGAAGATCTTCTCGGCGTCGGCCTCGATCCGGTCCGTGAGCTGCTCGACGTACCAGGAGCCGCCCAGCGGGTCGGCGACGTTGGCGACGCCGGTCTCCTCCATCAGCACCTGCTGCGTGCGCAGGGCGATCTCGGCGGCCTGCTCGCTGGGCAGGGCGAGGGTCTCGTCGAGGGCGTTGGTGTGCAGGGAGTTGGTGCCGCCGAGCACCGCGGCGAGCGCCTCCACGGCGGTCCTGACGACGTTGTTGTACGGCTGCTGGGCGGTCAGCGAGACGCCGGCGGTCTGGGTGTGGAAGCGCAGCCACATGGCCTTGTCGCTCTTGGCGCCGTAGACCTCCTTCATCCAGCGGGCCCAGATGCGGCGGGCGGCGCGGAACTTCGCGATCTCCTCGAAGAAGTCCAGGTGCGCGTCGAAGAAGAAGGACAGGCCGGGTGCGAAGACGTCGACGTCCATGCCGCGCGAGAGCCCGAGCTCGACGTACCCGAAGCCGTCGGCGAGGGTGTAGGCCAGCTCCTGGGCGGCCGTGGCCCCGGCCTCGCGGATGTGGTAGCCGGAAACGGAGAGGGGCTTGTAGGCGGGGATGCCCGTCGCGCAGTACTCCATCAGGTCGCCGATGAGGCGCAGGTGCGGCTCGGGCTCGAAGAGCCATTCCTTCTGGGCGATGTACTCCTTGAAGATGTCGGTCTGCAGCGTGCCGTTGAGCACGCCGGGGTCGACACCCTGCCGCTCGGCGGCGACGAGGTACATGCAGAACGCCGGGACGGCCGGTCCGCTGATGGTCATGGACGTGGTGACGTCCCCGAGCGGGATGTCCTTGAACAGCACTTCCATGTCGGCGGCGGAGTCGATGGCCACGCCGCAGTGGCCGACCTCGCCGAGGGAGCGCGGGTCGTCGGAGTCGCGGCCCATCAGGGTGGGCATGTCGAACGCGACGCTGAGCCCGCCGCCGCCGGCGGCCAGGATCATCTTGTAGCGCTCGTTCGTCTGCTCGGCGTTCCCGAAGCCGGCGAACTGCCGGATCGTCCAGGTCCGCCCGCGGTACCCGGTGGGGTGCAGGCCCCGGGTGTAGGGGTACTCCCCCGGCCAGCCGATGCGCTCGAAGCCCTCGTACCGGTCGCCGGGACGCGGACCGTAGACGGGTTCGACCTCGTCGCCGGAGAGCGTCGTGAAGTCGGCCTCGCGCTTGCGGGCCTTGTCGTACCGGGCCTGCCAGCGGAGGCGGCCTTGCTCGATGGCGTCAGAGTCCATGCCTTCGAATTTACTAGGACGTCCTACTAAATGTCGATGGCAAACCCCCGTGGAGTCCGGAGTGCCGGTCTCCACGGGGGTGGGGAGGCCCTCAGGCCTCGGCGGTGGCGGGGCGGGGGTCGGCGACGAGCGGCTCGACCTCCTCGCGGACCTTCTTCTCGACGAAGAACGCGGCCAGCGGGATGGTGCCCGAGACCAGGACCCACAGCAGCTTGCCGAAGGACCACTTGGCCTTGGAGCCCAGGTCGAAGGCGAAGACCAGGTAGATCATGAAGAGCACGCCGTGCGCCTGCGAGACCGCGAAGGTCAGGTCGGCGCCGGTGTCGAAGCCGTACTTGGCCACCATGCAGGCGCAGAGGATCAGGAGCATGACCGCGGTCACGTAGGCCATGACGCGGTAGCGGGTCAGCACGCTTCGTTTCATGCGTACGAGACTAACCGCCCGTTTTGCCGATCTTGACGGGGGCTACGTGTCCTCGAAGTCCGCCGACGCCACCCGCAGCGGGCGGAGCATCGCGAAGATCTCCGCGCACTCCTCGGCGTCGTACACCCCGAGGCCGAAGTCCATCGCCATCAGGTCCTTCGTGGCCGCCTCGACCACCTCGCGGCCCTTCTCGGTGATCGACGCGAGCGTGCCCCGCCCGTCGTTGGGGTTGGGGCGCTTGGCGACGAGACCCGATTTCACCAGCCGGTCCACGGTGTTCGTCACCGAGGTGGGGTGGACCATCAACCGCTCGCCGATCTTCGACATCGGCAGCTCCCCGGCCTTGGAGAACGTCAGCAGCACCAGGGCCTCGTAGCGCGCGAAGGTCAGGCCGTACGGCTTGACGACGGCGTCGACCTCGCCGAGCAGGATCTGATGGGCCCTCATGATCGAGGTGATCGCGGCCATCGAGGGCACCGGCCCCCAGCGGCGCTGCCACAACTCGTCGGCGCGGGCGATGGGATCGAAGGGGAGGCTGAGCGGCTTGGACACCCTGGAGACCCTACCGGCCGGTCATTTCCGGGTCAGCTCCGTCTCGCCTTTCGGTCCCCATCGGCCTGCCTCGGCAGCTCTCGGCGGCTCTCGGTCGCGCGCACCTCGCCGAGCAGGACGAGGACGCAGCCGGTGCCGAGCACGGCCGCACCGGTCACCACCCAGTGGACGGGGACCAGTTCGGCCGCCAGGCCGGCCAGGGCCATCCCCACCCCCTGGAGCGCCATCAGGCCGGTGCTCAGCAGCGTCATGGCCCGCCCCCGGAGCTCCTCCGGCACGGCGTCGACGTACCACTGGTCGAGGCCGAGGGTGTAGGCGTGGGCGAGCCCCGCGAGGACGAGCACCAGGGCCAGCGGCGCGGCGCCGGGGCGGGCAGCGTACGCCAGCAGCGGCAGCAGGCTCACCGCCGCGAGCGGTGCGACGATCCGCGCGCGGGCCTCCGGGCCGAGCGCGGAACCGGCCCAGAGCTCGCCCGCGATCGTCCCGGCCGGCAGGGCGCACATCAGCAGCCCGAGCGCGGCCGTGCCGGCGCCGATGCCGTCGGCGTACGGGGCCATGAGCGCCTCGGGGGCGACCACGAACACCGGGGGCAGCCAGCACATCAGGGTCAGCGCCCGCAGCCGGCGGTTGCCGAGCACGGCCCGGATCCCGGCGAGCGGGGAGGTCCGGGCGGCGTCGGCCGCTCGGGCGGGCCGGGCCGCGGTGCCGAAGCGCAGCAGCAGGGCCGAGCCGAGGAAGGCGGCGGCCGTGAGGGCGAGCGCGCCGCGGGCCGGGACGACGGTCAGCAGCAGGCCGCCCAGTCCGAAGCCGATGAGCTGGGCGCTCTGCGCGACCATGCGCAGCAGGGAGCGGCCCAGGACGAAGGCGTCGCCCTCGCCGAGGATGTCGGCGAGCGAGGCGTTGCGGGTGCCCTGGAAGAGGGGGGCGACGAAGGCCATCGCGCAGCGCAGCACGAGGAGGGCGGCGACCGGGGTGGCCGGCAGCACCATGAGCGCGGCGCAGGCGGCGCACACGAGGTCGCAGACGACGAGGACGCGGCGGGCGGGGTGGCGGTCGGCGAGCGGGGCGAGGAGCGTGCCGCCGACGAGGTAGGGGAGGAAGCCGAGCGCGAAGGTGAGCGCGCTCATCAGCGGGGAGCCGGTGAGGCGGTAGACGAGGACGGTCAGGGAGATCTCGGCGACGACCACGCCGAGGACGGAGGCGAGGTGGGCGGCGAACACGGGGCGGAACTCCCGCACCCGGAGGGCGGAGAGGTAGCCGTGGCGGGCGGGGGCGGGAGCGGGCATGCGCCGAGCGTCGCCGGGCCCGGCCCGCGGGGGCGATAGATTCGCCCCCGCCCGAATCTTCTGCGCCGCCGTCCGGCGGCCGTGCCGTGTACGGGGGTGCCCATGCCGTTCCACCTGCGCTTCGGCGAGGCGGACCTGTTGCGCTGCCGGTTCGCCGTGTCCCCGCGCTGGGAGACGCAGGAGGCGGTCCGCACGCTGCAGCGGCCCGAGCGGCTCGGGTACCACCTGCCGTGGCTGAGGAGCATCCGTGCGGCCGCGGCCGGCCTCGACCTGGAGCCGCTGTGGCTGCTGATGCCGCTGCGCGGGCACACCCCGGACTTCCTGGGGCCGCCGCCGCTGGGGCCGGCCGCGTCGTTCGCGCAGGAGATGGCCGGCATCCGGGCGGCGGCCGCGGACCCGGAGGCGGTGCGCGCCGATCTCGCGCGGTCGCTGGTCTGCACCCCGGGGGCGCTGGAGAGCGAGCGGGGGCGGGCCCTGCTCGCGGACCCGGTACGGGCGGTGCAGGAGCTGGCGGACCTCACCGAGCGGGCGTGGCGCGTCCTGGTCGAGCCGCACTGGCCTCGGCTGCGCGCCCTGCTGGAGGCGGATGTCGTCTTCCATGCGCGGCGGCTGGCGGCCGAGGGTCTGGCGGGGCTGTTCGCCGGGCTGCATCCCGACCTGGCGTGGGACGAGGACACTGCCACGCTCACCCTCGACCGGGTCACCCACCACGACCGCGAGCTGGGCGGGCAGGGCCTGGTGCTGATGCCGTCGGCGTTCGTCTGGCCCGAGGTGGCGGGCGGTTTCGACCCGCCGTGGCAGCCGACGGTGGTGTACCCGGCCCGCGGGGTGGGGGCGCTGTGGAGCAGCGCGCGGGAGCAGACTCCGCGGGCGCTGGCCCGGCTGTTCGGCCGGGCGCGGGCGGACGTGCTGTGCGCGCTGGGCGAGCCCGCGTCCACGACGGCGCTGGCGCTGCGGCTGGGGCTGGCGCCCTCGACCGTGTCGGCGCACCTGAAGGCGCTGCTGGGGGCGGGTCTGCTGCTGGCGCACCGGCACGGCCACCAGGTGCTGTACGAGCGGACGCCGCTCGGGATCGCCCTTGCGGCGGGGTCCGACCCGGCAACA
Organism: Streptomyces sp. NPDC037401; assembly: GCF_055602345.1. Taxonomy (NCBI): domain Bacteria; kingdom Bacillati; phylum Actinomycetota; class Actinomycetes; order Kitasatosporales; family Streptomycetaceae; genus Streptomyces; species Streptomyces sp. NPDC037401. The sequence continues at coordinate 97,112 of NZ_JBVJWO010000023.1, read as the reverse complement.
GGAGTACCGCCGGTGTCGTGACCGGCGACGTTCTGTCCGTTATGCCACGATGGCCCGGTCCGCCGCCCGCCCAGTCGTCCCGAGGGGCCCCGGTATGCCCGGCCAACGCCACCGCAGCCCACGACACCTCACCCGCAGCACCGCGGGCGGCCTCGGCCTTGCCGCGCTGCTGTCGCTGTCCGCCGCGTGTTCCGGCGGTTCCGGGCCGGACCCGTCCGCGCAGCCCGCCGGTTCCCGCAGCGCGCCGGCCGCGGCCTCCTCCCAGCCGCCGCCCGAGTCGCCGTTCTGGGTGGACCCGCACAGCGACGCGGCCCGGCAGGTGGCCCAGTGGGAGGCGCAGGGCCGCAACAGCGACGCCCAGGTGCTGCGCCGGATCTCCGAGCGGCCCATGGCCCTGTGGGGTCCCGGGGGCGACCCGGGCCCGGAGATCCGGCGGGCGGCGCAGAGCGCCAAGGCGGCGGGCCGGACGCTGGTGCTGACGGCGTACAACATCCCGTACCGCGACTGCGGCCAGCACTCCGCGGGCGGCGCCCCCGGCGCGGGGGCCTACCGGCGCTGGATCGGCGCCTTCGCGGACAACATCGGGGACGCCCGGGCGATCGTGATCCTCGAACCCGACGCGATCCCGCACATCATCGACGGCTGCACCCGGGCCGACCACCACGGCGAGCGCCTGCAGCTGCTCTCGGAGGCCGTCGACCGCCTGAAGGCCCAGAAGAACACCAAGGTGTACCTGGACGCGGGCAACCCGGCCTGGATCCCGGACCCCGCCAAACTCGTCGAGCCGCTCCAGCGCGCCGGGGTCGGGCGCGCCGACGGCTTCTCGCTCAACGTGTCCAATTTCCAGCCGGACGCGGCCGGGCGGGCGTACGGCGCACGGATCTCGAAGGCGCTCGGCGGCAAGCACTTCGTGATCGACACCAGCCGCAACGGCGACGGCCCGCTGCCCGGCGACCGGCAGCAGGCCTGGTGCAATCCGCCGGGGCGGGCGCTGGGCGCGCCGCCCACCGACCGGACGGGCGACGCGCTCGTCGACGCGTACCTGTGGATCAAGCGGCCCGGGGAGTCGGACGGCCCGTGCCGGGGCGGCCCGTCCGCCGGGACCTGGTGGCCGGACTACGCGCTGGGGCTGGCCCGCCGGGCCAGGGAGTAGGGGGTGCGGGGGGCCGGGCGGGTGTCCGGTCGCCCGCCGGTCACAGCCCCGGCCGGAGCCGGGCGTTCTTGCGGTTGCGGTCGTCGTCGGCCTTCTGGGCGGCCTTGACCTGGATCCACTTCGCCACGGAGGGCGTGCCGTCGGCGTCGGTCACGAAGAGCATGTACCAGCCGGGCGGCACGAGCGTCGGGTCGGCCGGCACGTCGACGGTCACGGAGTCGGCGGTCCGGGTCAGGCCCAGTTCGATGGAGCGCTGTTCGACGTCGGTGGTGTGGGTGACGGCGCTGGGGCGCATCAGCCGGGCCCGCTCGATCCGCTCGGGGTCGGGCGCCTTGAAGGTGGCGCGGCCGTTCTGGTCGACCTCCTGCGGACCCTCGCCGAGCACGGGCCGCCGCTCCGGGCCCCGGTGCAGGTAGGGCGGGGTGTAGACCTCCAGCCGGGTGTCGAACTTCCCGAGCTTGGTGTTGTCCTTGTCCGCGAAGAGCGGGTCGGAGCCGAAGGTCGCCACCCGGCCGTCGGGCAGCAGCAGCGCCTCGGAGTGGTAGTTGCGCCCGACGGAGGGGGCCGCCGCGGACACGAAGGTGTTGGAGCGCGGCCAGTAGAACTGCGCCTTGTGGATGTCGCTGGCGCCGCGCCCGCGGTAGTCGGCGGCGCCGCCGGTGGTGAACACCGAGTCGTCCGGCAGGATCACGGAGCTCAGGTAGCGGGTGCCCTGCGGGAGGCTGGGCCCGTCCTTGAAGACCGGGTTGTCGGCCTTGAGGTCGATCAGCGACGTGCGGCCGGTCGACTTGCGGGACTCCCCGACCCCGCCGCCGCCGAGCACCATCAGGCGCTGGTCCTGCGCGGGCGGCAGCAGCAGCGAGGAGGAGGTCTCCAGCTGGTCCGGGTCGGTGAGGCCGGTCAGCTTCGTGAACTTGTTCGTCTTCACGTCCCACAGGCCGGGTTCGCGGCCCTTCCCGGCGGGCCCGTAACCGGCGTTGGACCCGGTGTAGAGGAGCTTGCCGCCCTTGGTGAGGAAGAGCGCGGGGTAGGTCGGGAAGTAGCGGAAGGGGCCCTTGGTCCACTTCTTGGTCTGCGGGTCGTAGATCTCGTTGTCGCCGGGGACCACGTCGCCGACGTCGTTCAGGCCCGAGACGGCGAGCACCCGCCCGTCCTGGAGGGTGACCAGCGTCGGGTACCAGCGGGCGTCCTTCATCGGGTCGACCGGGATGTACCTCTCGGCCTTCGGGTCGAACTCGTAGGCGGCCTTGATCCCCTGGAAGTCCTGCTTGTCGACGCTGAGGCGCTCGGCGAGCCCGTAGACGTTGTCGGCGTCCTTGCCCGTGAGGCCGACGACCTCGTACTGCGCGGCCTGGGTGGTCAGGCCCTGCGGGCCCTCCTCCGCCGCCTCGACGAAGACCCGCGACTCGGCGGCCACGATCTTGGTCTTCCAGGGCATCATGCGGCCGCCGGGGGCGTACGTGATCTCGAACTCGCGCTTCGCCCTGGGGACGGTGACGTCGAACCGGGACACGTACGACACCCCCGAGGGCGAGCGGAACACCGTGCCCTTCTTGAGGGTGACCTCCTTGTCCGGGCTCTCGTTCTTGACCCGCATGCCGCCGCCGGCGCGGGTGACCTCGCCGTCGAGGACCTCGTAGCGGGCGGTGCCGCCGGCCACCAGGAGGCGGCCGTCGGGCAGCTGGCTGTGGCCCGCGCAGAAGAAGTCCTCGGGCGTCGGGATCTTCTTGAAGGTGTCGTTCGACGGGTCCCACAGGATGGTGTCGAAGGTGCCCTTGTCGAAGTTCCGCTGACTGTTCCCGGACCCCGCGATCAGGAGCACCTTGCCGGTGTGCAGGAGCGCCGCGTGCATCGCGTTCACCCGGTACTGCGAGGGCATGGACACCATGGACCACGAGCCGTACTGGATCTTGTAGCTGGTTTGGCCGATCTTGTACGAGTGGTACCTGTCCTCGGCGAAGGAGAGGGCCGCCGGGGCGTTGAGCGCGGCGAGGACGACCACCGCGCCCGCCCCGAGGGCGGTCTTCCTGAACCTCTTCGAAGGCCGGTAGGCCATGGCTCAGTTCCCTCCTGTCGTCGCGGCGAGCGCCGGCTCCGCCTCGTCGCCCGGCTCGGTGCCCGTACGGCCCCCCTCGGCGCGCGCCCGCGGCCGGGTCCTGCGGTCCCGGACGAGGGTCGCGCTCCACACGGCGACCGGCGCGAGCGCGATCAGCAGGGCGAGGACCGCCCAGACGCGCATGGCCGCGTGGGTGTGGTCGTAGCGGACCGAAGCGGCCAGGGAGACCACCAGCAGCGCGGCCCAGAAGAGGTGGGTGCGGAAGGTCGCCGGCCGGTCGGGGCTGGCGCCGCCGCCCTTGGGTGTGACGACGAACCGGCCGCGGGTGCGGAGCACGGCGGAGCCCAGCGAGCGCAGGTAGACGGGCGCGCAGATCGCGGACATCCCCATGCCGGCCAGTCCGCCGGAGCCCTCGGGCTCGTGGGGCGAGACGTTGTGCCGCCGGTTCCACAGGTACAGGCCGACCTGGAGGGCGGCCGCGTCGCTGTAGAGCATCAGCCACACCGAGGGGGAGACCTGGGTGCCGGAGGCGCCGAACCACAGGAACAGGACGCAGCTGAGGATGCCGAGCAGCCAGTTCACGGCTGTCATCGGGTAGTAGACGAGCATCAGCGTGTAGTTGAGCCAGCGCCCGGGAGGCATCCGGAAGAAACTCTTCCAGTACTGCCGGATCAGCGTCTCGTAGGTGCCGCGGGACCAGCGCAGCTGCTGGGTGAAGAAGTCGGTCCAGGAGGCCGGCCCCTCGCCGACGGCGAGGACGTCCGGGGTGTAGACGGAACGCCAGAAGCGGCCGGTGGCCTCGTTCCTGCGGCGGTGCAGCTCGAAGCCGGTGGCCATGTCCTCGGTGATGGAGTCGTACAGGCCGCCGACCGACAGGAGGGCGCTGATCCGGACGACGTTGTTGGTGCCGACGAACATGGGGGCGCCGTAGCGGTTGCCCGCCCGCTGGATCAGGGCGTGGAAGAGGTACTGCTGCGATTCGGCGGCCTTGGTGACGGACTCGGTGTAGTTGCCGTAGACCTGCGGGCCGACGACGAAGGCGACGTCGGGGTCGCGGAAGAACCCCGTCATGCGCTCCAGGAAGTTGGGCAGCGGCACGTGGTCGGTGTCGACCGAGGCGAAGAACTCGTACGCCGAGCCGTGCATGGCGAGCCAGGCGTTGTAGTTGCCGTGCTTGGTCTTCGCGCGGTGCGGCCCCTTGGCGCGGTTCCACTCCGGGACGCCCTTGCGGGTGAAGTGGCGCACGCCGAGCCCGGTGCACAGGTCCCGGGCCCCGGGGTCGTCGCCCTCGTCCAGCAGCCATACGTCCAGCAGCCCGTCGTGCCGCATCCGCAGGGCGGCCTCCAGGGTGGCCCGCACCATGGCGAGCGGCTCCTTGCCGGGGACGTACGTGGTGAGGAAGGCGATCCGGGTACCCGGTTCGGGGGTCACGGGTACCGGGTCGCGCGCGACCATCGTGGCGTGGGCGATCGAGACCACGTTGACCAGCATGAAGAGCATGATCAGCGCGATGGAGCCCAGCATGACCGCGTCCAGCCGGACCAGCCAGGCCTCGCCGCCGTCGCGGCGGGTCCAGTGCGAGGGCCAGACCAGGTAGAGCAGCAGGCCGCCGGCGGCGAGCGGGGCCAGCGTCATGAGGAGGACGGCGCGTATTCGGTGCGGTTCCTTGGACAGCAGGGACTTGTACTGCACGCGGTATCCGGCGGGACCCGGCTCCGTGAGCGGGCCTGCGAGGCGGCTGTGGGTCTCGTAGTCAAAGCCTTCCGGCCGCACGGTCCCTCCCGAGCTCGATCCCGAAGCTGATATCCCCACAGAAGTGGACGATCTCGGGTGTGTCGACCGGAATCGGCCGAGCGGGGGAGTCCGGAGAGGTGCGCGAGCACACCGCCGTACGGGTGGACGCGGCGCCGGTGCCGGTGCACCCGGCGGGGGCGGTGCGGATGCCGGGGCCGGCGGGTCAGGCGCGGGCGGTGCGGATGCCGGGCCCGGTCAGGACGCCCGGACGGCGGGGCACGCCGCCGGGCAGCCCGCAACCGGGGTGCCGCGCGGCCCGGATCCGCACTCCCGCGGCACCTCGCGCGCCGGAAGCGGGGGTCCGCCGCGGCGGACCTCCGGCGGATCAGCCTTCGGCGAGGTGCCGTTCGACCGTGGCGACCTTGGAGTCCAGGCCGTCGGTGACGCCCGGGCGGATGTCCGCCTTCATGACCACCGAGACCCGCGGAGCACGCGCCTCCACGGCCTCGACCGCCCGCTTGACGACGTCCATGACCTCGTCCCACTCGCCCTCGACGGAGGTGAACATCGCGTCCGTGCGGTGGGGCAGCCCGGATTCGCGCACCACGCGCACCGCGTCGGCCACGTACGCGCCGACCTCCTCGCCGACCCCCAGCGGGGTGACGGAGAACGCGACGATCACGCCGTCGCGCCTTCCCGGCGGGCGGCCGCCGCGGCGAGCACGCTGGCCTCCTCGTCGCGCTTGAGGAGCTTGTCGCCGTAGAGCCCGCCGAAGGGGACCACCGCGAGCACGAAGAACAGGGCGACCTTCTTGAAGGGCCACTTGGCCTTGTTCCACACGTCCAGCAGGAAGATCGCGTAGATCACGAACAGCACGCCGTGCAGCGCGCCCAGCGGCATCATCAGGTAGTCGATGTCCGAGATCCGGCTGAGCAGCGAGCCGAAGATCAGCAGCGCCGGGAAGGACAGCGCCTCCGGGATCGAGATCAGGCGAAGTCGGTGCAGGGCGGAGGCGGTCTTGATGTCCACGGGGAACCTTCGGGCCGGGGGCTGTGACGTCCGCCCATTGTCCCAGCCGGTTTGCCTGATCTTGACCCAGGGGTCCCCTCCCGCCCCGCCCCGGCGGCCCGCGCGGACCCGCCCCGGAGTGCAATCGGCCATGGGGCCCTGTTCGCCCGCGGCGGGGACCACTAACGTCTCCCCCGTGGCTCAGTTCCGACTCCAAGGCAGCAAGGTGCTCGCCGTCGACCTGACCGGCGATGCCGTGAAAGCGAAAAACGGCTCGATGGTCGCGTACGACGGTCAGATGGCCTTCAAGAAGATGTCCGGCGGCGGTGAGGGCATCCGTGGCATGGTGACCCGGCGCCTGACCGGCGAACAGATGACGGTCATGGAGGTGCAGGGGCACGGCACCTGCTACTTCGCCGACCGCGCGAGCGAGATCAACCTGGTCAATCTGCACGGGGAGAAGCTGTACGTCGAGTCCAGCAACCTCCTGTGCACCGACGGCGGCCTGCGCACGGGCACGACCTTCACCGGACTGCGGGGCGGTGCGACGGGCAACGGCCTGTTCACCACCACCGTGGAGGGCACCGGCCAGGCAGCGATCATGTCCGACGGGCCGGCGGTGGTGCTGCGCGTGAGCGCCCAGTACCCGCTGTCGGTCGACCCGGGCGCGTACATCGCGCACACGGGCAACCTCCAGCAGCACTTCCAGTCCGGTGTGACGTTCCGCACGCTCATCGGCGAGGGCTCCGGCGAGGCCTTCCAGATCCGCTTCGAGGGCGAGGGGCTCGTCTACGTGCAGCCGAGCGAGCGCAACACGGTCGGGGGTGACGTCTGATGCCGTTCCGCGAAGTCAACTCCAAGATGATCGAGGCGCAGGTCATTCCCGGCCAGCGCATCTTCAGCCAGCGCGGTGCGATGCTCGCGTATCGCGGCGACGTCTCCTTCACCCCGAACATCACCGGGGGCCAGGGCGGCGTCATGGGCATGATCGGCCGGCGGGTGGCCAACGAGCAGACCCCGCTGATGACCGTCGAGGGCCAGGGCACCGTCATGTTCGGGCACGGCGGCCACCACATCCAGGTGATCAACCTGCAGGGCGACACCCTGTACGTGGAGGCCGACCGGCTGCTCGCCTTCGACGGGACCCTCCAGCAGGGCACGATGTTCATGGGCTCGCAGGGCGGCGTCATGGGCATGGTCCGCGGCCAGGTCTCCGGCCAGGGCCTGTTCACCACCACCCTCAAGGGCCACGGCGCCGTCGCCGTGATGGCCCACGGCGGGGTCATCGAACTCCCCATCACCCCCCAGCGGCCGGTCCACGTGGACCCGCAGGCGTACGTCGCCCACCACGGCGACGTACGGAACAAGCTCTCCACCGCGCTCGGCTGGCGCGACATGGTGGGGCGCGGCTCGGGCGAGGCGTTCCAGCTGGAGCTGTCCGGGCAGGGCGCCGTGTACGTACAGGCCTCGGAGGAGAAGCTGTGACCTACGGACCCGCACCCACCTTCGGTCCCGGTCCGGGCGGGCCGGCGGTCCAGGACCCGTACTCGCTGCCGTCCGACGACAACGTCAACCCGTACACCTTCTGCGTCGAGCTCAAGGGGAGCCAGTGGTTCCTGCAGAAGGGCAAGATGATCGCCTACTACGGGCAGATCGAGTTCAACGGCATCGGGCACGGCCGCTTCGACCGGCTGCTGCGCACCAGCTTCCACTCGCCGCTGCACGCCGCGGACTGGGTGGTCGCCGAGGGCTCCGGGAAGATGCTGCTCGCCGACCGGGCCTTCGACGTCAACTCGTACGACCTGGAGAACGGCAACCTGACCATCCGGTCCGGCAATCTGCTGGCCTACCAGCCGAGTCTGGCGCTGAAGCAGTCGATCGTGCCGGGATTCCTGACGCTGATCGGAACCGGGAAGTTCGTGGCGGCGTCCAATGGACCGGTGGTGTTCATGGAGCCGCCGCTGCGGGTGGACCCGCAGGCGCTGGTGGGCTGGGCGGACTGCCCGTCCCCGTGCCACCACTACGACCACGGCTACATGCAGGGGGTCATGGGTGGCCTGCGCCAGCTGACGGGCATCGGGGGCACCTCGGGCGAGGAGCACCAGTTCGAGTTCGTCGGCGCCGGCACGGTGCTGCTGCAGTCGACGGAGCTGCTGATGGCGGAGCAGGCGGTCGGAGCGGTCCACGCGGAGCCGGGGGTTCCGGGCGGCGGTCACGGGGCGGGTCCGCAGGGGCCGCTCGCGGGCGCACCCCGGCTGCCGGGGCAGCTGGGCGACCTGCAGCGCCGCTTCGGGCTGTGACCGCTAACCTGCGGATGGTTACGGCGCGTGTCCGGGCACCGTTAACTTTTGTACGACATTCAACATCTTAGGGTAGAGTCCTCATATGGAGACTGAGACGGCCACCCGTTGGCTCAACGACGCCGAGCAGTGCGCCTGGCGCACGTACCTGGACGTCAACAGACTGCTGACGTACCAGATGGAGAAAGATCTCCAGCCGTTCGGACTGACCAACAACGACTACGAGATCCTGGTCAACCTCTCGGAGTCCGAGGACCACCGGATGCGGATGAGCGACCTCGCGACGGCGACCCTGCAGTCGAAGAGCCGCCTGTCCCACCAGATCACCCGCATGGAGACGGCCGGACTCGTGGTTCGCGTGAACTGCGAGTCCGACCGTCGCGGGCTGTTCGCCGTGCTGACCGACCAGGGCATGGAGACCATGCGCAAGGTCGCCCCGCACCACGTCGCCTCGGTGCGCAAGCACTTCATCGACCTGCTCAGCCCCGAGGCGCTGGCGGAGCTGCGCGCCTCGCTGAAGCCGGTCGCGGAGCACCTGCGCGACCACCGCGGCAAGGTGTAGCGGGGGCGCGTACCGCAGGAGCGGCCGTAACGGGAACGGGGGCGGGCGGGCGTTAAGAGCCCGTCGTCCCGTTCGACGCGGTGCCGTTCGACGGGGCGCCGTTCGACGGGATCACCGGGGAGGCCACGGCCTCCAGGCATGCGGGGTTGGGGTACTTCTCCTTGAAGTGCTTGGGCTCGCCGAGCCAGTGGCCGTGGATCTCCACCAGCACCGGATCGAAGCCCGGCGCACACTCGGTCGGGCGGAACTTGAGCTTCTCGAGCTTCCCGTGGATGGCGCGCAGCTTGTTGCACGCCGCCTCCGGGTCCGGATGGGTGCCACCGTCCGGGTCGCAGGAGAGGTAGTAGTGGGTGGAGGCGCCGGTGAAGTACCCGGTGACCGTGATGGAGAACTGCCCCATCGGATCGTCTGCCTGGGCCGGGGCCGTGGCGCCGAACGCGGACGCGGCCAGGAGCGTGGCGGCGACGGTGGTCATGCGACGGGCGAACACGCGGGACGTGGGCATGGATGACTCCTCGGGTTGTGGTCCGTGAAGCTGACGTCACGGAACGTATCGCCAACCCGCCCCCAGCTACGTTGTGTGACATGCCGATGAGCTGACGATTCGCTCGTCCGGATCAGCGCCGGCCACCCCGATGCGGGATCCGGGGGTGCTCCGTAGACTGACGAACGCCCGATATTTCCCATATGTCACGGACAAGGGAGACAGACGTCATGTCGAAGCGCGGCAACAAGCGGCGAGCCCGCAAGAAGAAGGGCGCGAACCACGGCAAGCGCCCCAACACCTGACGGACCCCCTGCGCACACCGCCGTGGGGGGGGGTCGGGTGGGGGGGGGGGGGGGGGGGGGGGGGGGGGGGGGGGGGGGGGGGGGGGGGATGGCGGGGGGGGGGGGGTTTTTTGGGTTTTTTTCATAGTAAAACCCGCGACGGGTGT
>NZ_JBVJWO010000023.1:27128-87354 GCF_055602345.1 Streptomyces sp. NPDC037401 | reverse complement strand
CCTTTTCCTCCTCCCCCAGCCCCGCACCTCCCCACCCCCCCCCCCTCCCCCCCCCCCCCCCCCCCCTCCCCACCCCCCCCCACCCCCCCCCCCACCCCCCCCCCCCCCCCCCCCCCCCCCACCGACCGCCCCCCCCACGGCGGTGTGCAGCGACGGGGGCCGGGTCAGGCACCGCCCGCCGTCAGGCTCGCCAGCAGCTCGTCGGCGGCGGCGTACGGGTCCAGGGCGCCCGCCACGACCCGCTGCGCGAGGGCGTCGAGGTGCGCGTCCCCGCGCAGGTCCCCGATGCGGGAGCGCAGCGCCGTCACCGTGATCGTCTCGATCTCGTGGGCCGCGCGCGCGGCCCGCCGCTCGGCGAGGACGCCGTGCTCCTCCATCCACGCCCGGTGCTTCTCCAGGGCCTCGACCACCTCGTCGATGCCCTGCGCACGGGCCGCGACGGTCTTGACGATCGGCGGGCGCCAGTCCGCGGGGCCGCGGGCCTCGCCCAGCCCCAGCATGTGGTTCAGCTCGCGCGCCGTCGCGTCCGCGCCGTCGCGGTCGGCCTTGTTGACCACGTACACGTCGCCGATCTCCAGGATGCCCGCCTTCGCGGCCTGGATGCCGTCCCCCATGCCGGGGGCCAGCAGCACCACGGAGGTGTCGGCCTGCGAGGCGATCTCGACCTCGGACTGGCCGACGCCCACCGTCTCGACGAGGACGACGTCGCAGCCGGCCGCGTCCAGGACGCGGATGGCCTGCGGGGCAGCCCAGGCCAGTCCGCCCAGGTGGCCGCGGGTGGCCATCGAGCGGATGTAGACGCCCGGGTCGGACGCGTGGTCCGACATCCGCACCCGGTCGCCCAGCAGCGCGCCGCCCGAGAAGGGCGAGGACGGGTCGACGGCGAGGACGCCGACCCGCTTGCCCGCCTTGCGGTAGGCCGTGACCAGCGCCGACGTCGAGGTCGACTTGCCGACGCCGGGGGAGCCTGTCAGTCCGACGACGTACGCACGGCCCGTGAGCGGGGCCAGCGCCGCCATCACCTCGCGCAGCTGCGGGGACGCCCCCTCGACCAGTGAGATCAGCCGGGCCACGGCCCGCGGCCTGCCCTCACGTGCCTGGGCCACCAGCTGGGGGACGTCCACCGTCATGCCTGTCTGTCTCCTCGGATCGGCTCGGTCGTTGCGGTCGTTGCTGCCGTGGGCGCTGCGTGCGGGGTCAGGCCCGCGGGACGCGCACGATCAGGGCGTCGCCCTGGCCGCCGCCGCCGCACAGCGCGGCCGCGCCGACGCCGCCGCCGCGCCGCTTGAGCTCCAGGGCCAGGTGCAGCACCACGCGGGCGCCGGACATGCCGATCGGGTGCCCCAGCGCGATCGCGCCGCCGTTGACGTTCACCTTTTCCGGGGTCACGCCCAGGTCCTTCATTGACTGGACGGCGACGGCGGCGAAGGCCTCGTTGATCTCGATCAGGTCGAGGTCGGCGACCTCCAGGCCCTCCTTCTTGAGGGCGTGCTGGATGGCGTTCGAAGGCTGCGACTGGAGGGAGTTGTCCGGGCCGGCGACGTTGCCGTGGGCGCCGATCTCGGCGATCCACTCCAGGCCCAGCTCCTCGGCCTTGGCCTTGCTCATCACGACGACCGCGGCGGCGCCGTCGGAGATCTGCGAGGAGGTGCCGGCCGTGATCGTGCCGTCCTTCGCGAAGGCCGGGCGCAGCTTGCCGAGGGACTCGGCCGTGGTCTCCGGGCGGATGCCCTCGTCGGAGGCGAAGATCACCGGGTCGCCCTTGCGCTGCGGGATCTCGACCGGGGTGATCTCGGCCTCGAAGATCCCGTTCTTCTGGGCGGCGGCCGCGCGCTGGTGCGAGGCCGCGGCGAACTCGTCCTGCGGCGCGCGCTCGATGCCCAGGCGGGTGTTGTGCTTCTCGGTGGACTCGCCCATCGCGATGTTCTCGAAGGCGTCCGTCAGGCCGTCGTACGCCATCGCGTCGAGCATCTCGACCGCGCCGTACTTGTAGCCCTCGCGGGTCTTCGGGAGCAGGTGGGGGGCGTTGGTCATGGACTCCTGGCCGCCGGCGACGACGACGTCGAACTCGCCCGCGCGGATCAGCTGGTCGGCGAGCGCGATGGCGTCGAGGCCGGAGAGGCAGACCTTGTTGATCGTCAGTGCGGGCACGTTCATCGGGATGCCCGCCTTGACGGCGGCCTGGCGGGCGGGGATCTGGCCGGCGCCGGCCTGGAGCACCTGGCCCATGATCACGTACTGGACCTGGTCGCCGGAGATGCCGGCCCGCTCCAGGGCGCTCTTGATCGCGAATCCGCCGAGGTCGGCACCGGAGAAGGACTTCAGCGAGCCGAGCAGACGTCCCATGGGCGTGCGGGCCCCTGCGACGATCACCGAAGTGGTGCTGTTCGTTCCGGACATGAGGCGAATCCCCTTTCAACGGGGAAGCTGAGGAGTGAACGAGGGTTTACGTCAATGTACTGAGCAGTACCGACCGGGTCACCCGGCAATAGGTGTGATCGCGCGCACGTTGCGTAACCACCCTGCCGACCGCTCCACTAGACCCATGCTGACGAGAATCGACCACATCGGGATCGCCTGCTTCGACCTCGACAAGACTGTCGAGTTCTACCGTGCCACGTACGGCTTCGAGGTGTTCCACACCGAGGTCAACGAGGAGCAGGGTGTGCGCGAGGCCATGCTCAAGATCAACGAGACCTCCGACGGCGGGGCCTCCTACCTCCAGCTCCTGGAGCCCACCCGCGAGGACTCCGCGGTGGGCAAGTGGCTGGCCAAGAACGGCGAGGGCGTCCACCACATCGCCTTCGGCACCGCCGACGTCGACGGCGACGCGGAGGCCGTCCGCGGCAAGGGCGTACGCGTCCTCTACGACGAGCCGCGGACCGGTTCCATGGGCTCGCGGATCACCTTCCTGCACCCCAAGGACTGCCACGGGGTCCTCACCGAACTGGTCACCTCCGCCCCCGGTCACTGAGCTCCCCAACGAGGAGCACTGACCTCCGGATTCCCCGGCCGGTAGAGTGACGGTGGCTCGGCCGGGGTTTGGTGCGGTGCTGTGGGGGCGGGGCCTGTCTGAGGCCTGCGCCCCGCGGCGAGAATCTGACACCATTCCCCGGGGGCGCCGTTCAGCGGGCGGACGGTGCTCTGGAAGAGAGCTTGCGACCAGGGGACGGATGGGACCGCGCCGTGCGGGGCTACGAACGCCAGGAGAGTATTCAGGCTGAGGCCGACCATCTCTCGCGCTTCGAGGCCGAGATGGAGCGGCTGAAGAAGGAGCGCGAGAAGGCCGTCCAGCACGCCGACGACCTGGGCTACCAGGTGGAGGTGCTGCGCGCCAAGCTCCACGAGGCACGCCGCAACCTGGCGTCCCGCCCTGCCTACGACTCCGCCGACATCGGCTACCAGGCCGAACAGCTGCTGCGGAACGCCCAGATCCAGGCCGACCAGATGCGCACCGACGCCGAGCGCGAGCTGCGCGAGGCCCGGGCCCAGACCCAGCGCATCCTCCAGGAGCACGCCGAGCACCAGGCGCGGCTCCAGGCCGAGCTGCACGCCGAGGCCGTCAACCGCCGCCAGCGGCTGGACCAGGAGCTCAACGAGCGCCGCCAGACCGTCGAGTCCCACGTCAACGAGAACGTCGCCTGGGCCGAGCAGCTGCGCGCCCGTACGGAGGCCCAGGCCCGCCGCCTGATGGAGGAGTCCCGCGCCGAGGCGGAGCAGTCCCTGGGCGCCGCCCGCGCCGAGGCCGCCCGGGTGGCCGAGGAGACCCGCCGCCGGATGTCGGCCGAGGCCGAGGCGGCGCGTACCGAAGCCGAGGCGACGCTCGTACGTGCCCGCAAGGAGGCCGAGCGGCTGCTGACCGCCGCCTCCGCGCAGGCGCAGGAGGCCACCGAGCACGCCGAGCGGCTGCGGACCACGACCTCCGCGGAGGCCGAGCAGACCCGGCAGCAGACCCAGGACCTCGGCCGGGTGGCCGAGCAGCGGGTGCAGGAGGCCGACAGCGCCCTGCGCGAGGCCCGTGCCGAGGCCGAGAAGCTCGTCGCCGAGGCCAAGGAGGCCGCGGCGCGGCAGGTCAGCTCCGCGGAGTCCATCAACGAGCAGCGCACCCGTACGGCCAAGGAGCAGGTCGCGCGGCTGGTCGGCGAGGCCACCAAGGAGGCCGAGAGCCTCAAGAGCGAGGCCGAGCAGACCCTCGCCGACGCCCGCGCCGAGGCCGAGCGGCTGCGCGTCGAGGCCGGCGAGCAGGCCCGTACCGCCGCCGCCGAGGACACCGCGGCCCAGCTGGCCAAGGCCGCCCGCACCGCCGAGGACGTGCTGAACAAGGCCTCCGAGGACGCGAAGGCCACCACCCGGGCCGCGAGCGAGGAAGCCGAGCGGATCCGCCGCGAGGCCGAGTCGGAGGCGGAGCGGCTGCGCGCGCAGGCCGCCGACACCGCCGAGCAGCTCAAGGGCGCGGCGAAGGACGACACCGAGGAGTACCGCGCCAAGACGGTCGAGCTGCAGGAGGAGGCCCGCCGGCTGCGCGGCGAGGCCGAGCAGCTGCGCGCCGAGGCGGTCGCCGAGGGCGAGCGGATCCGCGGCGAGGCGCGCCGCGAGGCCGTCCAGCAGATCGAGGAGGCGGCGAAGACCGCCGAGGAGCTGCTGACGAAGTCGAAGGCCGACGCCGACGAGCTGCGCGGCGGGGCCGCCGCCGAGAGCGAGCGGGTGCGCGCCGAGGCGATCGAGCGGGCGACGACCCTGCGCAAGCAGGCCGAGGAGACCCTGGAGCGCACCCGCGCCGAGGCGGAGCGGCTGCGCACCGAGGCCGAGGAGCGCGCGGAGACCGTCCGCGCCGAGGCCGACGAGGCCGCGCGGGAGCGCCGCGAGGAGGCCGAGCGCGCGGTGGCGGCCAAGCGGGCCGAGGCCGACGCCGAGCTGACGCGGCTGCACCAGGACGCCGAGAGCCGGCTGAGCACGGCCGAGGAGACCCTGCGGGACGCCCGGTCCGGCGCCGAGGGCATCCGCCGCGAGGCCGCGGAGGAGGCCGAGCGGCTGCGCACCGAGTCCGCCGAGCGGGTCCGTACGCTCCAGGCGCAGGCCGAGTCGGGGGCCGAGAAGCTGCGGGACGAGGCCGCGGAGGACGCGGCCCGCACCCGCGCCGAGGCCGAGACGGCTGCCGTACGGCTCCAGTCGGAGGCCGCCGCCGAGGCGGAGCGGCTGCGCGTGGAGGCCCAGGAGACCGCGGACCGGCTGCGCGCCGAGGCGAAGGCCGCCGCCGAGCGGGTCGCCGAGGAGGCCGCCGAGGCGCTGGCCGCCGCACAGGAGGAGGCCGCGCGGCGTCGCCGCGAGGCCGAGGAGACCCTCTCCGCCGCCCGCGAGGAGGCCGACAGCGAGCGCGCCCAGGCACGCGAGCAGAGCGAAGAGCTGCTGGCCGCGGCCCGCAAGCGGGTCGAGGAGGCCCAGGCCGAGGCGCAGCGCCTGGTCGAGGAGGCCGAGCAGCGGGCCGGCGAGCTGGTCGCCGCCGCCGAGCAGACCGCGCGCGAGGTGCGCGAGTCGGTCGCCGGGCTGCACGAGCAGGCCGAGGAGGAGGTCGCCGGGCTGCGCAGCGCCGCCGAGCACGCGGCCGAGCGCACCCGCACCGAGGCGCAGGAGGAGGCGGACCGGGTCCGCGCCGACGCGTACGCCGAGCGGGAGCGGGCGGCAGAGGACGCGACCCGCATCCGCACCGAGGCGCGGACCGAGACGGACGCGGCGAAGGCGCTCGCGGAGCGCACGGTCACCGACGCCATCGCCGAGTCGGAGCAGCTGCGGGCCGACACGGCCGAGTACGCCCAGCGCGTGCGTACGGAAGCGACGGACGCGCTGGCCTCGTCCGAGCGGGATGCCGCGCGGACCCGGGCCGACGCCCGCGAGGACGCGAACCGGATCCGTTCGGAGGCCGCGGCGGAAGCCGAGGGCGTGCGCGCGAAGGCGCAGGAGGACGGCGAGGCCGTACGAGCCGAGGCCGCGCAGGTGCTGGACGACGCGCGGGCCGAGGGCGCGCGCCTGATCGGCGAGGCCACGGCCGAGACCGAGCGGATGACGGTCGAGACGCGCGCCGCCAACGACCGTACGGTCGGCGAGGCCGCGGAGGAGGCCGAGCGGCTGCGCACCGAGGCCGCGCAGAGCCTCGACGAGGCGCGGGCCGAGGGCGGCCGGATCATCGGCGAGGCCACGGCCGAGGCCGAGCGGGTCACCGCCGCGGCGAGCGAGACCCTCGCGTCGGCGGAGCGGGAGTCGGAGCAGACCCTCGACGAGGCCCGTGCCGAGGGCAACCGGCTGCGTACCGAGGCCGCCGAGCAGGCGGACCGGCTGGTCGGCGAGGCGACCGCCGAGGCGGAGCGGCTCACGGCCGAGACCCGCGCGGCGAACGACCGCACGGTCGGCGAAGCCGCGGAGGAGGCCGAGCGGCTGCGCACCGAGGCGTCCGAGTCGCTGGCCTCTGCCCAGGAGCACGCGGCGCGTACCCGGTCGGAGGCCGAGCGGGTCAAGTCGGAAGCGGCGGCGGAGGCGGAGCGGCTGCGCACGGAGGCCCGCGAGGAGTCCGAGCGGCTGCTCGACGAGGCGCGCGAGGCGGCCAACAAGCGGCGTTCCGAGGCGGCCGAGCAGGTCGACCGGCTCATCAGCGAGACGGCCGCGGAGGCCGACAAGCTCACGGCGGAGGCGCAGAGGCAGGCGCTCGCCGCCACGACCGCGGCCGAGGAGCAGGCCGATTCGATGGTGGACGCGGCGCGCAAGGAGGCGGCGCGGATCACCGCGGAGGCGACGGTCGAGGGCAACTCCCTGGTGGAGAAGGCCCGTACGGACGCGGACGAGCTGCTGGTCGGCGCGCGCACGGACGCGGCGGCCATAAGGGAGCGGGTGGAGGAGCTGCAGGGCCGGGTCGAGTCCGAGGTCGAGGAGCTGCACGAGCGTGCGCGCCGGGAGTCGGCCGAGCAGATGAAGACGGCCGGCGAGCGCGTGGACAAGCTGGTGAAGGCGGCCACCGAGCAGAGCGAGGAGGCCGACCGCAAGGCCAAGGCCCTGGTCTCGGAGGCGAGCAGCGAGGCGAGCAAGGTGCGCATCGCCGCGGTCCGCAAGGCCGAGCAGCTGCTCAAGGAGGCCGAGCAGAAGAAGGCCGAGCTGGTCCGGGAGGCCGAACGGCTGCGTACGGACGCGGAGGCGGAGGCCGAGCGGCTGGTGGCCGAGGGCCGGCGCGAGCTGGAGGTGCTGGTGCGCCGCCGGGAGGACATTCAGGCGGAGATCTCCCGTGTCCAGGACGTGCTTGAGGCGTTGGAATCATTCGAGGCGCCTGCGGGTGGCGGGAAGTCGTCCAACGGCTCGCCGGGCGGTCCGGCAGGGGGCGGAGTGAAGGCCGGAGCGGCGGCGGGTTCCACTCGTTCGGGTGGCAAGACGTCAGAGGGCTAGTCAGTGGGACTGGAAGTGTGCTCCTGATGGAGGATCAGGCGAACGAGTGACAAGCATTCCGTCGCCTTGCCACTCAAAAGGGGTGTCATTGTCCGGATCAAACGCGGATTGACTCGATGACACGCCGCTCCGGCGCCTAGGATTCCCCTTAACACCTCACCTAGCACCTCATCGGTCTCATTCGACAGGAACCCCATGAGCGACACTTCCTCCCCCTTCGGCTTCGAGCTCGTGCGGCGTGGTTACGACCGCGGTCAGGTGGACGACCGCATTACCAAGCTCGTCGCCGACCGTGACAGCGCCCTTGGTCGCATCAACTCTCTGGAAAAGCGCATCGAGGAGCTCCACCTCGAAACGCAGAACGCCCAGGCCCAGGTCAACGACGCCGAACCGTCGTACGCCGGCCTCGGCGCCCGGGTCGAGAAGATCCTGCGGCTCGCCGAGGAGGAGGCGAAGGACCTGCGTGAGGAGGCCCGTCGTGCTGCCGAGCAGCACCGCGAGCTCGCGGAGTCCGCCGCTCAGCAGGTGCGCAACGACGCCGAGTCGTTCTCCGCGGAGCGCAAGGCCAAGGCCGAGGACGAGGGCGTCCGTATCGTCGAGAAGGCCAAGGCCGACTCCGCCACCCTGCGCGCCGAGGCCCAGAAGGACGCGGCCTCCAAGCGCGAGGAGGCCGACGCTCTCTTCGAGGAGACCCGCGCCAAGGCCGCCCAGGCCGCCGCGGACTTCGAGACCAACCTCGCCAAGCGCCGTGAGCAGTCCGAGCGCGACCTGGCCTCCCGTCAGGCCAAGGCGGAGAAGCGTCTCGCCGAGATCGAGCACCGGGCCGAGCAGCTGCGCCTGGAGGCCGAGAAGCTGCGTACGGACGCCGAGCGCCGGGCCCGCCAGACGGTGGAGACCGCGCAGCGCCAGGCCGAGGACATCGTGGCCGACGCCAACGCCAAGGCGGACCGCATCCGCAGCGAGTCCGAGCGCGAGCTGGCGGCGCTCACCAACCGCCGCGACTCCATCAACGCGCAGCTGACCAACGTCCGCGAGATGCTCGCGACCCTGACCGGTGCCGCGGTGGCGGCGGCGGGCTCCCCGATCGACGACGAGCCGGTGACCCGCGGCGTCCCGGCGCAGCAGAGCCGCTAGTTTCCGAGCGGTTCCGGCACACACCCCCGTACGGCCAAGGGCCCCTGCGTCACTCCGGTGGCGGGGGGCCCTTGGCCGTTTTAGCGTGAACCGCATGATCGAGCTCGAGGCCCTCACGAAGCGATTCGGCACGAAGACCGCCGTGGACCACCTCAGCTTCCAGGTCAGACCGGGGGTGGTGACGGGCTTCCTCGGCCCCAACGGCGCCGGGAAGTCCACGACGATGCGCATGATGCTCGACCTCGACAACCCGACCGGCGGCTCGGTCCGGATCGACGGGAAGCACTACCGCGACCTGGACGAGCCGCTGAAGTACATCGGGGCTCTGCTGGACGCGAAGGCGATGCACGGCGGGCGCAGCGCCTACAACAACCTGCTGTGTCTGGCGCAGTCGAACCGGATCCCGCGCAGCCGCGTGGACGAGGTGCTGGACACGGTCGGACTGTCGTCGGTGGCGAAGAAGAAGTCGAAAGGATTTTCGCTCGGCATGGGGCAGCGGCTGGGAATCGCCTCTGCACTGCTGGGTGACCCGGAGATCCTGATGTTCGACGAACCCGTCAATGGTCTGGACCCCGAGGGAATTCACTGGATCCGCAATCTGATGAAGGATCTTGCGGCCGAAGGAAGAACGATCTTCGTGTCCAGCCATCTGATGAGCGAAATGGCGCTGACGGCAGACCATTTGATCGTGATCGGCCAGGGACGGCTGCTGGCCGATACATCGATGGCTGATTTCATTCAGCAGAACTCGCGCAGTTACGTGCGCGTGCGCTCGCCGCAGCAGGAGCGGCTGAAGGACCTGCTGCACGACTCCGGCTTCACGGCGGTCAGCGCCGGCAGCGGAGCCCTGGAGATCGACGGGGTGCCGGCCGAGCGGATCGGCGAGCTCGCCGCCCGCCACGGGCTCGTCCTGCACGAACTCAGCCCGCAGCGCGCCTCGCTGGAGGAGGCCTTCATGCGGATGACCGCGGGCACGGTGGAGTACCACGCCCACTCCCCCGGCGCCGACGGCGAGCTGCCGGCCGGGGAGCCGCTCGCTGCGGCTCCGCTCGCTGCGGCCGAGGCACCGCGCTGGGGCGCCTCGTACGACGAGCTGCGCAAGGGAGAGTGACCGATGGCCTCGGTACCCGCCGTCCTCACCTCCGAGTGGACCAAGATCCGTACGGTCGCCTCGACCAAGTGGACGCTGGTCAGTGCGCTCGTGGTGACCGTCGCGCTCAGCGCCGCGCTGTGCGCGCTGATGAAGTCCCAGTTCGAGAACCTCTCCGACATCGAGCGGGCCACCTTCGACCCGACCCTGATCAGCTTCTCCGGGATGGTGCTGGGCCAGCTCGCCATGGTGGTCTTCGGGGTGATGGTGGTCGGCACCGAGTACAGCTCGGGCATGATCCGCACCTCCCTCGCCGCGGTCCCCCAGCGCGCCACGTTCCTCTTCGGCAAGATCGCGGTCGCGGCGGCCCTGGCGCTGCTCATCGGCCTGGCGACGAGCTTCCTGTCCTTCTTCCTGGGCCAGGCCCTGCTGGGCGGGCACCGCACGGCCATCGGCGAGCCGAACGTCCTGCGCGCCGTCTTCGGCGCGGGCCTCTACATGGCGCTGATCGCGGTCTTCTCGATGGCCGTAGCGGCGATGCTGCGCAGCTCGATGCTCTCCCTCGGCATCCTGATGCCGTTCTTCTTCCTGGTCTCGCAGATCCTGTCCGCCGTCCCGGGCGCCAAGAACGTCGCGCAGTACTTCCCCGACCAGGCCGGATCCAAGATCATGCAGGTGGTCCCGGAGGCGATGGGCAGCGACAAGGCGCCGTACGGGCCCTGGGGCGGCCTGGGCATCATGGTGCTCTGGGTCGTCGCCGCGCTCCTCGGCGGCTGGCTGGTGATCAAGCGCCGGGACGCGTGACCCCCGCAGGACGGGACGCATGACGCCGGTCATGGGACGCACCGCCTCAGGGACGGGTCAGGGTCGGATCAGGGTCACCCCCGAGACCGCGACGGGGACGGAACCGTCAAGCCCCCGATAAGCTCTTAACCCTTACGCGGACGAAAGCCGTCCGGGCCTGGCAAGGGGCAGAGCAATGATCGAGGCAGTCGGCCTGACCAAGCGCTTCGGCGCCAAGACCGCCGTCGACCAGTTGTCGTTCCAGGTCAAGCCCGGTCTCGTGACCGGCTTCCTGGGACCCAACGGCTCCGGCAAATCGACCACCATGAGGATGATCCTCGGCCTCGACCGGCCCACCGCCGGTCACGTCACCATCCACGGGCACCCGTTCCGCGAGCTGCCGAACGCGCAGCGTCACGTCGGAGCGCTGCTGGACGCGAAGGCCATGCACGGCGGCCGGCGCGCCCGCGTCCACCTGCTCGCCCTCGCCCAGCTCTCGGGCATCCCCGAGAAGCGCGTCGACGAGGTGCTGAACGTCGTGGGGCTCCAGGACGTGGCCCGGCAGCGGACCAAGGGCTTCTCCCTAGGCATGGGCCAGCGGCTCGGCATCGCGGCCGCGCTGCTCGGCGACCCGCAGGTGCTGCTCTTCGACGAGCCGGTCAACGGCCTCGACCCCGAGGGCATCCTGTGGGTCCGCAACCTGATGCGGCAGCTGGCCGCCGAGGGCCGCACCGTCTTCGTCTCCTCGCACCTGATGAGCGAGATGGCGCTGACCGCCGACCACCTGATCGTGATCGGCCGCGGCCGGCTGCTGGCCGACATGAGCGTGTACGACTTCATCTCCCGCAACTCCGCCGACTTCGCCCGGGTGCGGGCGGCCGGCACCGACCCGGACGGCCGGAACCGGCTGGCCTCGGTGCTCGACGGCGCCGGCGGCCGGGTGCTGACCGAGCCGGACGGTGCGCTGCGCGTCACCGGCCTGCCGCTGGCACGGGTCAGCGACCTCGCCCACGAGGCCGGGATCCGGCTGTGGGAGCTCTCCCCGCACCGGGCCTCGCTGGAGGAGGCCTACATGCGCATGACGCAGAGCACGGTGGAGTACACCTCCACGGAGGACCCGCGGGCCGAGCTGTGGGAGCCGGAGCCGCAGGGCCTGAGGCCCTGGCCCGACGAGGAGGCGCCGGTGGTCCCGCAGGACGGCTGGTTCGTACCGCCGCCGCCGGGCAGCGGCGCTCCGGACGCCGCGCCCTTCCTGATGCCCGCCCGGCCCGGCGACCTGGCCCCCGCCCCCGCCCCCGCCCCCGCGGCCGCGAACGACCCCGAGGACTCCCGATGACCGGTACGAGCACCGGTGCGAACACCGGCACCCGCACCGACGGCGCCGCCGCGCCCGTCCGTACGGACTACACCTCGCCGCTGCCCGCGGTCCGCCCGCACCTCGGCCACGCCGTGGCCTCGGAGTGGACCAAGATGATCTCGCTGCGCTCCACGATGTGGACGCTGGGCTCGCTGATCGCGCTGGTCGTCGGCATCGGCGCGCTGGCCATCATGCAGACCGCGCAGGCCGACTTCCAGACGGTTCCGTACTTCACCCCCGCCATGTTCGGCCTCTACATCGGGCAGGTCAGCGTGATCGTGCTCGGCGTGCTGACGTTCAGCTCGGAGTACGGCACCGGCCTGATCCGCACGACGTTCACGGCCGCTCCCGAGCGGCACCGGGTGCTGACCGCCAAGCTGATCGTCTTCGGCGCCGTGGCCTTCGCCGCCGTGGCCGGCTCGGTGCTCGTGGTCGGGACGATGACGGCCCTGGTGCACAGCGGCCCGGAGGCCGGGCAGCACGGCGCCGACGAGTGGGTGGGCGCGCTCGCCGGCAGCTTCTACGTCACGCTGCTCGGCGTCCTCGGGCTGGCGGTCGGCGCACTGCTGCGGCACTCGGCCGGTGCGATCGCCGTGATGCTGGGCCTCGTCACGCTGCCGCCGCTCATGGGCGGCTTCCTGACCGTCTGGCAGACCACCGAGCCGATCGGCATCGCGCTCCTGCGGTACAACGCCCCGGTCGCCCTCAGCGAGCTGTTCGGCCTGCCGATGGCCGACAACGGCGGACCCACGAGCGCGGCGGGCCAGATCGCCCTGCTGCTCGCCGTGACGGGGGCCGCGGTGGCGGGCGCGTACGTCACGGTCGGCCGCCGCGACGTCTGAGCCCGCCGGCCAGACGGGACTTTGACGACGCGACCTAGTACCTGGGCGCGTTACGGGACCGCTGCACCTTCGAGGTGCGGCGGTCCTTCGCGTTCCAGCAGGCCTTGTGCCAGTGGCGGCGGTCGTCCACGCCGCCGTACTCCGGCCAGGCCACCAGGTGCGGCACGCCGGACGGGATCTCCTGGTCGCAGCCCGGGCAGCGGTACCGCTTGCCCTGCGCGCTCGCCCCGGCGACCTGGCGGACCTTCCAGTCCTCGCCCTGCCACTCCTCCGTCTGCTCCAGACCGAAGCGGTCCACGCCGGCGCTTTCGCGTTCCGGCGGATTCTCGCCGCCTCGGGGGCGGTTGTGGCGCGGTGACACGTATACCTCACGGGACAACAGCGGACAGGGACTTTTCTCCAGACTACGCGGCGGGGCACCGGGTACCCGCATGGTGGCAGGCGGAGGGAACGACTCCACGAGTCTTGCAAGAGTGGGCGGCCCCGCGGGGCGTTTCCCCGACAATCCCAATAACTTCCGCCTCTGCCCGTGCCCTTGGCACGTGTCGGACGTTGTTGCCATCGGGGGGAAGCCGCGTCAGCCGCAAGGAGGCAGAAGGCGATGCGTGTCGGAGCGTTTGTACTGGCGGCCCAGTTCCCGGGCCAGGGACAGGGGGAGGCACTGCACCGGGCGGTGCGGACCGCCGAGGTGGCCGAGGAGGCGGGGCTCGACTCCGTGTGGGTCGCCGAGCACCACTTCATTCCGTACGGGGTCTGCCCGTCGGCGGTGACGCTCGCGGCCCTGATGCTCGGCCGCACCCGGCGGCTGCGCGTGGGGACGGCCGTGAGCGTGCTGCCCACCGCCCACCCGGTGGCGCTCGGGGAGCAGGCGGCCCTGCTGCACCACACCTCGGGCGGGCGGTTCACCCTCGGGGTGGGCCGCGGCGGGCCCTGGGTGGACCTGGAGGTCTTCGACGCGGGCCTGCCCGCCTACGAAAGCGGCTTCCCGGACTCCCTCGACCTGCTGCGGCGCTGGCTGACCGAGCCGCGGGTCGGTGCCGCGGGCGGCCGGTACGCCTTCCGCGAGGTGGCCGTCGTCCCGCGTCCCGCGGAGGCGCTCGACGGCGACGGCGGCAGCCCCGAAGTGATCGTCGCGTGCACCTCGCCCGCCTCGGTACGGCTGGCAGCCGAACGGGGCCTGCCCATGCTGCTCGGCATGCACTGCGGGGACGAGGAGAAGGCCTCGATGGTCGCCCTGTGGCGGGAGACGGCCCTGGCGGCCGGCCGCTGCCCCGACGAGGTCGCGGCGGCCGGCCACGTGTCGGCGGGGGTCGCTCAGCTCGCCGACCGGACCGCGGACGCCGTGGAGACCCTCGTGAAGGCGATGCCCGGCTGGCTCCGGCAGGGCCTGGCCGCGTACGAGACGGTGGACGGGCGGCCGCGCACCATGCGCGACCCGGTGGCGTACACGGAGCTGCTGTGCGACCTCCATCCCGTGGGCACGCCCGCCCTGGCCGCCGACCGGCTCGCGGCCACGGCGGAGCGCACCGGCATCACGCGCTTCGCCCTGCTCGTCGAGGGCTCGGGCGATCTCGCGGCCACCGAGGAGAACGTCCGGCGGCTGGGCGCCGAGGTCCTGCCCTGCCTCGGCTGAGGTCACGGCGCGGTCCGTGACGGCGTACGGACTGCCGCTCCGGTATCAGTTGCACCTCCCGTGATACGGAGCGGCAGCGAAGGAGCGAGGCGGTCCGCAGGGCGCCGGAGGCGCGCGGACGGCCGCGCGCCTAGCAGTCCCGGAGTTCGGGCGACTGGTTGAGCAGCTGGCCGCGTATCGAAGTGAACTTGGCCAGCCGGTCGTCCACCGCGGGGTCCAGCGGGAACACCGCGACGCGGTGGCAGTTCTGGAACGCCAGGCGCACTCCGAAGTGGCGTTGCAGCGCCCCCCGTATCGCGTCACTCGCGAGGGCGCGCAGCAGCTGGCCGCGCGCCTGCTCGTCCGGCGGCGGCGTCTGGTTGTCGGCGAACTGGCCGCCGTCCACCTTCAGCTGGGCCACCAGGGAGCTGATCATCTCCCATGCGTAGGGCAGGGAGGTCCGGACGCAGTCGACGAAGGCGGCTTCGTCGACCTCGCCTCGCTCGGCCTGTTCGAGTAGGGCCGGTGAGACGTCGAGCGACATGGGTTCTCCTCTCGCGACCCCGGGTGACCGGGGTCTTACGGGCAGGGAAGAAGGACGGCGACGCAGCGTGCACGTTCGACGACCTCCTGCTAACACGGTAGGCGCCCGGTGGGTACGGCACCAGGAGAATGCGCATACAACGAGCCACCAGCGAAGGGGGCTTTCAGGGGCGAATCGCGCCGGGGCGTGTCGGTCGAGTAGCGTTGCGGACCATGCGTCTCGTCATCGCCCGCTGCTCCGTCGACTACGCGGGCCGGCTCACCGCCCACCTGCCCTCGGCACCCCGTCTGATCCTCGTCAAAGCCGACGGAAGTGTCTCCATCCACGCGGACGACCGGGCGTACAAACCGCTCAACTGGATGTCTCCGCCGTGCACCCTCAAAGAGGGCAGCGGAGACGACGCCGGCGTGTGGACGGTCGTCAACAAGGCGGGCGAGAAGCTCATCATCACCATGGAAGAAGTCCTCCACGACTCCTCGCACGAACTGGGCGTGGATCCGGGCCTCATCAAGGACGGCGTGGAAGCACACCTCCAGGAGCTCCTTGCCGACCGGATCGACACCCTCGGCGAGGGCTACACGCTGATCCGCCGCGAGTACCCGACGGCGATCGGCCCGGTGGACATCCTGTGCCGGGACGCCGGCGGCGCGACGGTCGCGATCGAAATCAAGCGGCGCGGCGAGATCGACGGCGTGGAGCAGCTCACCCGCTACCTGGAGCTGCTGAACCGCGATCCGCACCTGGCCCCGGTGCGCGGTGTGTTCGCGGCCCAGGAGATCAAGCCGCAGGCCCGGGTCCTCGCGACGGACCGGGGCATGGACTGCGTGGTCCTCGACTACGACGCCCTGCGCGGCATCGAGGACGACAAGCTCCGTCTGTTCTGACGCGGGCCCGGGAAGCCCCGGGTACCCGTCCGCTGCCCCGGACCGCACGAGCGGTCCGGGGCAGCGGCGTCAGGCGGTGTCCGTGCCGGCGGTGGTCGTGCCCGCGGTGGTGGTCCCCGCGGCGGCGGCGGTGCCCGCGTTCGTGGCGGTGCCTGCGGTCGTGTTGCCGTTGGTGCCCGTGCCGGCACCGCCCGTGGGGTCCGTGCCCCCGGTCTCCGTGCCGCCCGTGGGGTCCGTGCCCCCGGTCTCCGTGCCGCCCGTGGGGTCCGTACCGCCGGTCTCCGTACCGCCCGTGGGGTCCGTACCGCCGGTCTCCGTGCCGCCCGTGGGGTCCGTGCCCCCGGTCTCCGTACCGCCCGTGGGGTCCGTACCGCCCGTCTCGGTGCCGCCCGTGGGGACCGTACCGCCGGTCTCCGTGCCGCCCGTGGGGTCCGTGCCCCCGGTCTCCGTACCGCCCGTGACGGTTCCGCCCTGCGTGCCGCCCGGGCCCGTCGAGGGGCCGCCCGAGGAGGTCGGCGGGGTCGGCTTGGCCGTGCCGGGCGCGGACGGCTTGCCGGTACCCGGGACGACGGATCCGCCCGAGGAGCCCGAGGACGACACGGAGCCGCCGGAGCTGCCGTCGCCCGGCGCCGGGGCATCGCCCGCGTCTCCGCCGTCGCCGGCCGGATCGCCGGTCGGGTCCTGCGCCGGGCTGCCGGTCGAACCACCGGACACCGACTGCCCGCTGCGCTGGCGCTCGCCTCCGGGCTGGTCGCTGCCGGACAGACCGAGCGTGAGGACCGTACCGAGGACGGCGACCAGCACCGCGCCCACCGCTGCCGCCAGGACGTTGCGCCGCGCGCCCGCGAGTACGGACGGCCCGGTCCTGGGCCGCAGCGGCTCGGTGAGCTCCACCGGCGGCAGGACGGGCACGACCGGCTCCGGCGGGGTCGCGGTGACGACGCTCGGCGGTTCCAGCCGCGGGAACGCGTCCTTGACGACCTCCTCGGCGGGCTCCGCGCGGTCGAGCAGCGGAAGCCCCTGCGTCATGGCCTCCGAGGGCTTCGGGGCCTCCAGGACCAGCGGCGGCGAGAGGGGTCGCGCGCCGCGCGGTCCGCCCTCGCGGTCGTCGACGAGCGCGAGCGCGCGCCGGCCGGCGACCGTGCCGCGCTTGTCGGCCAGGGCGCCGCGCAGCCCGATGGAGGCCTCCAGCTCGGCGCGGGCGCGGTCCAGCTGGCCGTTGCAGAGTGCCAGGATGCCCCGCTCGTGGTGGAAGTACGCCTCTTCGGCCACTTCTCCGGCGATCCGCGCGGCCTCCTGCCCGGCCCGCAGGATCCGCTCCCACGCACCCCAGTGCAGTCCGCCCGCGAACGCGGGTGCCGCGGTCCGGGCGAGCAGCACGGCGGCGCTCGGCTTCCCGTCCTCCTGCCCGGCCACGAGGGTGGCGAGGGCCGCCAGGACGGCGTCCGCCTCGGCCACGGCCCGCTCCGGGGGCACCGAGGCATGTCCGGTCCACCAGGCGTAGTGCTGAGCGGCCGTCAGGGCCAGATCGGCGCTCTCGTCGCCGTACCCGGCCTCCTCGAGCTGCGCTGCGACGCCCGCGGCCAGCCGGTAGCGGGAGCCGACCGGCGTGAGCAGCCCGCAGGCCAGCAGCTCGCCGACGGCGGTGTCGGCGTGGGTGTCGCCGACGAGGGCCGGCAGGTGCGCGTGGTGCGGCACCTCGCCGCCGAGGGCGACGGCGAACCGCAGGGCGGCGCGGCCGGATTCGGTGAGCCGGGAGGCCAGCAGCACGGCGGGCGCAGCGGCCTGGCCGAGGGTGGGCAGCCCCACGTCGGCGGCCTCGCGGGAGCGTTCCTCGAAGACTCCCGGCTCGTCGTCGTCCTCGTCCTCGCCGGTGCGGTTGATCTCGTCGCGCTGCCGCAGCAGTGCTCCGGCCTGCACGAAGTGGCGGGGCAGGCCCTCGGAGGCGAACCAGAGGTCGCCGGCCCAGGCCGACTCCTCCTCGGTCAGCGGCCGGGTGAGGGTACGTTCCAGCAGCTCGGCGGCGGCGGACCGGCTGAGGCCGCCGAGTGCGGCCTCTTCGAGGTGGGCGTCCTCGGACGGCGCCGGGGCGTCGGTGGCCGCGGCGAACAGGAAGGCGCACTCGGGGGTGGCGCGCAGCAGCTCGTCGAGGGCGGTGCCGCCGATCTCCAGGTCGTCGACGACCACGACCGCGGCGATCTCGCGGACGCGGGCGAGGAGTTCCGTCTCGTCGGGGCGCTGCCGCGGGGCGTCGTAGACGGCGCCGTGGAGGGCGTAGAGCAGGTCGGTCGCGGTCTGCCGGTGGCCGCAGAGGCGGACCACGCCGTCGGGTGCGAGAGCCGAGCAGGCCCCGGCGACCGCGTCGAGGAGGGCGGACCGGCCGGATCCGGAGGAGCCGGTGACGCGTACGGAGCGGCCGCGGCCGAGCAGCCGGAGCAGCCGCTCGTGCTCCTCGTCCCGTTCGAGGAGCGGGGAGGCGGTGGCGGGGGTGCCGGGGCCGGGCGGTACGGGCGGCAGGGCGGCGGCGTGGAGCTCGGCGCGGTCGTCGGCAGGCCGCTTGGCGGGCTTGGGGGTGGAGCTTCCGGGCCGGCGGGGTTCTATCTCGCTGCCGTCGACGGGGTTGACCGTCAGGACGAAATCGGCGCAGTCCAGTCGGGTGATCCGGGCCGGCCCGGGCGTGCGCCCCTCGGCCTTGCCCCCGGGTCCGCCCCCGAGCCCCTGTATCCGGTCCATGACCAAAGCCCCCCGATCGCGTCGTGCGCCGTCGTTCCTCCCGGCCTTCGCACACTCCGCTGTCGCTTCTGGTCCGGCGTCCGCCCGCGGGTTCTCCAGGAGCCGACGGCCGAACCCTAGACGTAGGGCAAGTATCCAGGAACAGGCGGGGTACCCATCCGCACGGGACCATCACGTTATGGCCTCAGACGTGCAGCCCGGGGAAACGCGGGGGAAAGGATTGAGGGCTCAGACCCGGGGCAGGGTCTCGGCGGCGAGGCCGCCTTCGATGGCGAGGATCCGGTGAAGCCGCGTCGCCACGAGCAGCCGCTGCATCTGGGGCGGCACCCCGCGCAGGACGAGCCGGCGCCCGGAGCGTCCGGCCCGGCGGTGGGCGCCCATGATGACGCCCAGCCCGGTCGCGTCCCACGAGTCGAGTCCGGTGAGGTCCAGGACGAGGTCGCCGACGCCGTCGTCGAGGGCGGAGTGGAGGGCCGTACGGGCGTCCGCCGCGCTGCGCACGTCGAGGCGGCCCCCGACAGCGAGTTCGGCGTGGTCGCCCCTGATGTGCATGTGTGCTCCCCGGCAGGTACTGCGATACGTGTGGTCCGTTGGTCGGCAACTCTCACTGGAAGTGACTGCCCCGGGGGCAGGGAAGTTGCCGACCGTGAGCGAACCGATACCTAATTCACCCTGGGGGGTGTGGCATCCGAACGGCTGTTCGCTCAGTGCTTGTAGAAGCCCTGTCCGCTCTTGCGGCCGATGTCGCCGGCATCCACCATCCGGCGCATCAGCTCCGGCGGCGCGAACTTCTCGTCCTGGCATTCGGTGTAGATGTTGCTGGTGGCGTGCAGAAGGATGTCGACGCCCGTCAGGTCGGCGGTCGCCAGCGGCCCCATCGCGTGGCCGAACCCCAGCTTGCACGCGATGTCGATGTCCTCGGCGGAGGCCACGCCCGATTCATACAGCTTTGCCGCCTCGACGACCAGGGCCGAGATCAGCCGCGTCGTGACGAAGCCCGCGACGTCGCGGTTGACGACGATGCAGGTCTTGCCGACGGACTCCGCGAAGGCGCGCGTGGTGGCCAGGGTCTCGTCGCTGGTCTTGTAGCCGCGGACGAGCTCGCACAGCTGCATCATCGGCACGGGCGAGAAGAAGTGGGCGCCCACGACGCGCTCGGGGCGCTCGGTGACGGCGGCGATCTTGGTGATCGGGATGGCCGAGGTGTTGGAGGCGAGAACCGCGTCCTCCCGGACGAGCTTGTCCAGGGCGCGGAAGATCTCGTGCTTGACCTCGAGCTTCTCGAAGACGGCCTCGACGACGATGTCCACGTCGGAGACGGCGTCCATGTCGGTGGTCGTGGTGATGCGCGCGAGGGCCGCCTCGGCGTCCTCCGCGGTCATCTTCCCCTTCGAGACGAACTTGTCGTACGAGGCCTTGATGCCGTCCGTACCGCGCGTCAGGGCGGCGTCGGTGACATCGCGCAGTACGACGTCCCAGCCCGCCTGAGCGGATACCTGCGCGATACCGGAACCCATCAGTCCCGCACCGATGACGGCAAGCTTCCCAGCCACTGCACACCTCTGGATCTCTGTCGAAACTCCGGCTCTCCGGCGGAGACTAGCGCCCGTGAGGTGCCGTGTGACCGGGAAGTAACACGCGTCACGTCTCAGATGACGGACATCACACCGGTACGGCCCACCCGGCGGCGGGCGGCGCGCAGTTGGGTCGTGACTAGGCTGACCGCATGGTGAATCTGACGCGCATCTACACCCGCACCGGTGACAAGGGCACCACCGCCCTGGGGGACATGAGCCGCACGGCCAAGACGGACCTGCGGATCTCCGCCTACGCCGACGCCAACGAGGCGAACGCCGTCATCGGCACGGCCATCGCCCTGGGCTCGCTGCCCGCGGAGGTCCTCGCGGTCCTGACCCGCGTGCAGAACGACCTCTTCGACGTCGGCGCGGACCTCGCGACCCCGGTCGCCGAGAACCCGGAGTACCCGCCCCTGCGGGTCGAGCAGTTCTACATCGACAAGCTCGAGGCGGACTGCGACCGCTTCAACGAGGACCTGGAGAAGCTGCGCAGCTTCATCCTGCCGGGCGGCACCGCGGGCGCGGCGCTCCTGCACCAGGCCTGCACGGTGGTCCGCCGCGCCGAGCGCTCCACCTGGGCCGCCCTGGAGGTCCACGGCGAGGTCATGAACCCGCTCACCGCCACCTACCTGAACCGCCTCTCCGACCTCCTGTTCATCCTGGCCAGGACGGCCAACAAGGAGGTCGGGGACGTTCTCTGGGTGCCCGGCGGCGAGCGTTAGGGGCACGACCTAGTTCCCGGGGGCCCCGGCTCGGGCCGGGGCCTTCTTCGGCCAGACGGTGTAGCCCACGGCGATCAGCGCGTGGATCCCGAGGACCCGCAGGGCCGCGTACTGCCAGGACTCCAGCGAGCTGGTGTCCCCGGCGCCGCCGACGTACCAGACGGCCGCCTGGAGCAGGCCGTACGCCACGACGGCGGCGATCAGCGTGCGCCCGACCAGCTTCCACTCGTGGACGGCGCGCGCCTTGCCGTAGCCGGCGCCGGCCGGCTTCGGGCCGTCCCCGAAGCGGTACGCCGCGTGCCCGTCGAGCCACTTGATCGTGTAGTGGCCGTAGGCGACGGTGTAGCCGATGTACAGGGCGGCCAGGCCGTGCTTCCAGTCCGGTGAGGCACCGTTCTTCAGGTCGAGGGTGGTGACGACCAGCAGGACGAGCTCGAGCAGCGGCTCGACCAGCAGGACCGCCGCCCCCAGCCGGGGCATCTTCGCGAGGTAGCGCAGGGCCAGTCCGGCGGCCAGCAGCACCCAGAAGCCGACCTCGCAGGCGACGATCAGCGCGACGATCACAGCGTTCTCCGTTCAGGCGGTAAGGCGGGTTCGGTGGACGATCGCTTCCAGCGTCCCCCGGCGCCGGGCCCGGATCGTCGTCTGTACCGACGAGGTGCGACTGCATCCTTCGATGTACGCCGCAGCGCACCCGATTCACCTGCCGCGCCGAGGCCCCCGCCGCCCGCACCGTGTTGGATGGTCCCGTGCCGCTGCCACCCTTCCGCCCCCACCGCCACGACGTGCTGATCTCCGTGATCAGCACGCTCGCCGGCCTGCTCCTGTGGGCACTCGGCCTGTACACCACCGGTGTGCGGCTGCTGCCCGCCTGGGCCGCCCTGGTGCCCATGGCGGTCATGGGCGCACTGGAGCTCTTCCGCCGGACCGCCCCGCAGACCGTGCTGCTCATCGGCACCGCGGCGGTGATCGCGGACCAGTGCACGGTGGGCAATCTGGCCACCGTCTTCATGTTCACCGACATCATGTACGCCGCCGTGGTCTACGGGCACCCGGCCATGGCCCGCCGGCTGCCGATCACCACCGGCGTGATCACCATCGCCGTGACCCTGGTCTCCGTGGCCTGGCTGCGCACCCCGCAGTCGGTGCTGATCGGCGTGGTCACCGGCATCGTCTGCTTCGGCCCGGCGGTCACCGGGGCCACCCTGCGCAACCACCGGGAGGCCGCCGAGGCCGCCCGGCTGCGGGCCGAGCAGACCGCGCTGCTGGCCGAGATGGACCGGAAGGCGGCCGTCGTCGCCGAGCGGGCGCGGATGGCCCGCGAGCTGCACGACATGGTCGCCAACCACCTCTCGGCCATCGCCATCCACTCCACCGCGGCGCTGTCCATCGACTCCGCCGACACCAGCCGGGACGCGCTCGGGGTGATCCGGGAGAACAGCGTGCAGGGACTGGCCGAGATGCGCCGGCTGATCGGCCTGCTGCGGCAGGCCGGGGCCGAGC
This sequence comes from Streptomyces sp. NPDC037401, assembly GCF_055602345.1. Taxonomy (NCBI): domain Bacteria; kingdom Bacillati; phylum Actinomycetota; class Actinomycetes; order Kitasatosporales; family Streptomycetaceae; genus Streptomyces; species Streptomyces sp. NPDC037401. The sequence goes on along the minus strand of NZ_JBVJWO010000023.1, from coordinate 65,148 downwards.
AGGAGCCGGTCGCCGTGCCCTCCCTGGACGGCCTGGCGGCCCTGCTCGCGCAGAACCGCACGGCGGGAGCGGCGGACGGCCTGGAGTTCGTCCTGGAGGACAGCCGGCCGCCCGGCGGAGAGCCGCTGCCCGCGCCGGTGGAGCTGGCGGCGTACCGGATCGTGCAGGAGTCGCTGACCAACGCCCTCAAGCACGCGGCACCGGGCACGGTACGGGTCCGGATCGGCCGCTCCGGCGCCCTGCTGACCGTACGGATCGACAGCCCGTACGGCGACCGGCCGGGCCCGCGCGCACCGGGCTCGGGGGCCGGTCTGGTGGGCATGCGCGAGCGGACGGAGCTGCTCGGCGGGGAATTCGAAGCGGGCCCAGCCGGCCCGGCGGGCACGGTGTGGCAGGTGCGGGCGGCCTTGCCCGCCGAGGAGAAGGCGGTGGACGCATGAGCAGCGAGGTCATCCGGGCGGTGGTCGCGGAAGACCAGTCGGCGGTACGTGCGGGGCTGGTGCTGATCCTGCGCAGCGCGGGCGACATCGAAGTGGCCGGGGAGGCCGCGGACGGCGAGGAGGCGGTCCGGCTGGCCCGCGAACTGCGGCCGGACCTCGTGCTGATGGACGTCCAGATGCCCCGGCTGGACGGGGTCTCCGCGACCCGTCAGGTGGTCGCGGAGGGGCTGGCCGACGTGCTGGTGCTGACGACGTTCGACCTGGACGAGTACGTCTTCGGGGCGCTGCGCGCGGGGGCGTCCGGGTTCCTGCTCAAGAACGCGGACGCCCGGGAGCTGATCGAGGCCGTGCGGACGGTCGCGCGCGGCGAGGGGCTGATCGCCCCGGCCGTGACCCGGCGCCTGATCGCGGAGTTCGCCGCGCCGAGGCCCGTACGGAGCGTGAGCGAGGCGGAGTCGGCCGCGGTGGCCGCGCTGACCCGGCGGGAGCGCGAGGTGCTCTCCTGCCTGGGCCAGGGGATGTCCAACGCCGAGATCGCGGCCCGGCTGGACATGGCAGAGGCCACGGCGAAGACGCACGTCAGCCGGCTGCTGGGGAAGCTGGAGCTGCGCAGCCGGGTCCAAGCCGCAGTGCTCGCACAGGAGTTGGGAATCTAGAGAAGACGTCGCAAGGCCCTCGCAAGGAGGTCTGGACCTCTTGACGCTTGGTCCAGACCTTTCTAGTCTCACCGCAACACTGTGGTGAGCGTGCCATGACAAAGCGTGCTCACGGGCGGCGCAGGTCCCACCCCCATGTCGCAGCCGGCCCACCGGCGCGACGGACCTACGGAGGAGCACCCTTGAGCACAGCTTCCCCCCCACGACACCGCATGCGCTTCTTCTCGAAGGTCGCGGCCGCCGTCGCCGCCTTCGCCCTGCCCGTCGCCGGACTCGTCGGCCTGGCCTCCCCCGCCCAGGCCGCGACCTCGGCGACGGCCACCTACACGAAGGTCTCCGACTGGGGCAGCGGCTTCGAAGGCAAGTGGACGGTCAAGAACACCGGCACCACCACCCTCACCAGCTGGACCGTGGAGTGGGACTACCCCTCGGGCACCCGCGTCACCTCGGCCTGGGACGCGACCGTCACCAGCAGCGGAAACCACTGGACCGCCAAGAACCTCGGCTGGAACGGCACCCTCGCCCCCGGGGCCACCGCCAGCTTCGGCTTCAACGGCGCGGGCAGCGGTGCCCCCAGCGGGTGCAAGATCAACGGCGCCTCCTGTGACGGCGGCAGCCAGCCCGGCGATACTCCCCCGACGGCCCCCGGCACCCCCACCGCCTCCAACGTCGGCGAGACCTCCCTGACCCTGAACTGGGCCGCCGCCACCGACGACAAGGGCATCAAGAACTACGACGTCTACCGCGGCTCCGCCAAGATCGCGACCGTCACCGGCACCACGCACGCGGACACCGGCCTGACCAAGGGCACCACGTACACGTACAGCGTCGTGGCCCGCGACACCGCCGACCAGACCGGCCCGGCCTCCGGCAGCCTGTCGGTCACCACGGCAGGGGGCGGTGGCAACCCGGACCCGGGCGCCAGGGTCAAGCTCGGCTACTTCACCAACTGGGGCGTCTACGGCCGCAACTACCACGTGAAGAACCTGGTCACCTCCGGCTCCGCCGCCAAGATCACGCACATCAACTACGCCTTCGGCAACGTCCAGGGCGGCAGGTGCACCATCGGCGACTCCTACGCCGACTACGACAAGGCGTACACCGCCGACCAGAGCGTCGACGGCAAGGCCGACACCTGGGACCAGCCGCTGCGCGGCAACTTCAACCAGCTCCGCAAGCTCAAGGCCCAGTACCCGCACATCAAGGTCCTGTGGTCCTTCGGCGGCTGGACCTGGTCCGGCGGCTTCGGCCAGGCCGTACAGAACCCGGCGGCCTTCGCCCAGTCCTGCTACGACCTCGTCGAGGACCCGCGCTGGGCCGACGTCTTCGACGGCATCGACCTCGACTGGGAGTACCCGAACGCCTGCGGCCTGTCCTGCGACACCTCGGGTCCGGCCTCCTTCAAGAACATGATGCAGGCCATGCGGGCCAAGTTCGGCGCGAACAACCTGGTCACCGCGGCCATCTCCGCCGACGGCTCCAACGGCGGCAAGCTGGACGCAGCGGACTACGCGGGCGCGGCCCAGTACACCGACTTCTACAACGTCATGACGTACGACTTCTTCGGCGCCTGGGCGGCGCAGGGCCCGACGGCCCCGCACTCCCCGCTCACCGCGTACGCCGGCATCCCGCAGGACGGCTTCAACTCCGAGGCCGCGATCGTCAAGCTCAAGGGCAAGGGAATCCCCGGCTCCAAGCTGAACCTCGGCATCGGCTTCTACGGCCGCGGCTGGACCGGCGTCACCCAGGCGGCCCCCGGCGGCACCGCCACCGGCCCCGCCGCCGGCACCTACGAGCAGGGCATCGAGGACTACAAGGTCCTCAAGAACACCTGCCCGGCCACCGGCACGATCGCCGGCACGGCCTACGCCAAGTGCGGCAGCAACTGGTGGAGCTACGACACCCCCGCCACCGTCGCCGGAAAGATGACCTGGGCCAAGCAGCAGGGGCTCAAGGGAGCCTTCTTCTGGGAATTCAGCGGGGACACCGCCAACGGTGAGCTCGCGAACGCCGTCCACACCGGTCTGCAGTAGCCGGCCGCTCCCGAACGGAAGCCGGGGAGAGGGGTCCGCCCCCCGCTCCCCGGCTTCTGCCGTGCGGACTCCTGCCGCGGGCGGGCCTCAGTCGTCCCACTCGCAGGTGGCGATGCCGTGGTCGATCTGGACCGCCGAGCTGCCGGGCGGGCACTCGTGGACCACAAAGTCACCGTTCTCGCACACGGTGTACAGGCCGCCGGGCAGCGCCCACACGCCGTCGTCGCACAGCACGCCCGGCGCGGCGTGCGCGGAGGCCCCGCCGAGCGTGAGCACGCCGGCGGCAAGGATGAGGGAGGCGGTGGCGGAAGACAGGCGGAAGACTCGGGGGGACGTCATGGGGCGCGGACCTCGTTCCTGTGAGGAACGTACGGGCGTACGTTCCGCAGCACAACGAATCCGGCGGCGCACGCGTCACCGCGGTGCAGCCGTCCGGCCCAACGATCCCGCCCGGAAGGGGTAAGCACGGCGGCGCCGCAAGACCGGATCAAGCCGGATCAGACCGGGTCAGGCCACATTGACGCGCTGCCCGGGAGGCGCGGCCTCCAGCCAGGCGAGGAATCCGGTCAGGGCGTCCTCGCTCATCGCCAGCTCCAGGCGGGTCCCCTGGTGGAGACAGCCGAGCACGACGGCGTCGGACAGCAGGGCGAGCTCTTCCTCGCCCTCGGGCGCGCGACGGGCGAGCACCTCGATCGAGGAGCGCTCCAGCAGCCGGCGCGGCCGCGGGGAGTAGCTGAAGACGCGGAACCACTCGATGCGGTCGCCGCTGTACCGGGCGACCCCGTAGACCCAGCCCTTGCCGGACAGGTCGGTCTCCTCGGGCACGTCCCAGCGCAGGCTGCAGTCGAACGTGCCGCCCGAGCGCTGGATCAGCCTCCGTCGCAGACCGAAGACGAAAAGGCCGATCACCACCACGGCGACGACCAGGCCGCTCACAAGCAGAGCGAGGAGCATCTTCACCGACCTCCTCGCTCATCCGAATGACGCTATGACAACAGCACCGTCACGTGCACCTGCATCGCCTCAGCCGCGACCCCGCCTGGAAAATTCCAGCGGGCCGCGGCTGAGAGGGTAAAGCTCTTCCGGTAACGGGGTCAGGACCCCGTCACCGCACGCAGCCGGACTTCGGCGCGACGCTCGGCGGCCGCGTTGGCCTCCGACTTGGCGCGCTCCAGTGCCCGCTCCGCACGCTGGACATCAATCTCGTCGGCAAGCTCGGCGATTTCCGCGAGCAGCGAGAGCTTGTTGTCGGCGAAGGAGATGAATCCGCCGTGCACAGCAGCGACGACGGTTCCACCCTCGGTGGTACGGATGGTCACCGGGCCCGATTCCAGCACACCGAGCAGCGGCTGGTGACCGGGCATGACGCCGATGTCGCCGGACGTGGTGCGCGCGACAACGAGAGTGGCCTCGCCGGACCAGACACTGCGGTCCGCGGCGACCAGCTCGACGTGCAGCTCAGCAGCCAAGGTGGCTCCTCGGGTCTCCACCCGGCGGGTCGGCCGGGTGTTGGGTCAAATTCTAATGGGCGTGGGGAGAGGGACGGGACACACCCGCCCCTCTCCGTCAGTCAGCTGTGCTCACGGATGAGCGCGGCTTCAGGAGACGCCCAGCTCCTTGGCATTGGCCTTCAGGTCCTCGATGCCACCGCAGAGGAAGAACGCCTGCTCGGGGAAGTGGTCGTAGTCACCGTCGCAGATCGCGTTGAACGCGGTGATCGACTCGTCGAGCGGGACGTCCGAACCGTCGACGCCGGTGAACTGCTTGGCGACGTGCGTGTTCTGCGACAGGAAGCGCTCGACACGACGGGCACGGTGGACAACCAGCTTGTCCTCCTCGCCCAGCTCGTCGATACCGAGGATCGCGATGATGTCCTGGAGGTCCTTGTACTTCTGGAGGATCCCCTTGACGCGCATCGCCGTGGCGTAGTGGTCCGCCGCGATGTACCGCGGGTCGAGGATGCGGGACGTCGAGTCCAGCGGGTCCACGGCCGGGTAGATGCCCTTCTCGGAGATCGGACGGGAAAGAACCGTCGTCGCGTCGAGGTGGGCGAAGGTGGTCGCCGGCGCAGGGTCGGTCAGGTCGTCCGCGGGGACGTAGATCGCCTGCATCGAGGTGATCGAGTGACCACGGGTCGAGGTGATGCGCTCCTGGAGGAGACCCATCTCGTCGGCCAGGTTCGGCTGGTAACCCACCGCGGAGGGCATGCGGCCGAGCAGGGTCGACACCTCGGAACCCGCCTGGGTGTACCGGAAGATGTTGTCGATGAAGAAGAGCACGTCCTGCTTCTGAACATCGCGGAAGTACTCCGCCATGGTCAGACCGGCGAGCGCGACGCGCAGACGGGTGCCCGGGGGCTCGTCCATCTGGCCGAAGACGAGCGCCGTCTTGTCGATGACGCCCGAGTCGGCCATTTCCTCGATGAGGTCGTTGCCCTCACGGGTACGCTCACCGACGCCCGCGAACACCGACACACCGTCGTGGTTGTTGGCGACGCGGTAGATCATTTCCTGGATCAGAACGGTCTTGCCGACACCGGCACCACCGAACAGACCGATCTTTCCACCCTTGACGTACGGGGTGAGAAGGTCGATGACCTTGACGCCGGTCTCGAACATCTCGGTCTTCGACTCGAGCTCGTCGAAGCGGGGCGCCTTGCGGTGGATGGCCCAGCGCTCGGTGACCTCGGCGTTCGCCTCCGGGTAGTTGAGCACCTCACCCAGGGTGTTGAAGACCTTGCCCTTGGTGAAGTCACCGACGGGAACGGTGATGCCCGTGCCCGTGTCGGTCACCGGGGCCTGGCGGACCAGGCCGTCGGTCGGCTGCATCGAGATGGTACGGACGAGGCCGTCACCCAGGTGCTGCGCGACCTCGAGGGTCAGGGTCTTGAGCTTGCCGTCCTCGGCCGGGTCTGCGACCTGGACCTTGAGGGCGTTGTAGATCTCGGGCATGGCGTCGACGGGGAACTCCACGTCGACGACCGGGCCGATGACCCGGGCGACGCGGCCCGTGGCGGCGGCCGTCTCAACAGTGGTCGTCATTACTTGTCACTCCCCGCGGTCGCGTCAGCCATGGCGCTCGCGCCACCGACGATCTCGCTGATTTCCTGGGTGATTTCGGCCTGGCGGGCCGCGTTGGCAAGCCGGGAGAGGCTCTTGATGAGATCCCCGGCATTGTCGGTCGCCGACTTCATCGCGCGGCGGCGGGCGGCGTGCTCGGAAGCGGCAGCCTGCAGCAGTGCGTTGTAGATGCGGCTCTCGACGTAGCGCGGCAGAAGCGCGTCGAGGACGTCCTCCGCCGACGGCTCGAAGTCGAACAGGGGAAGGACTTCGGCCTTCGTCCCCGTCTCCTCCGTGGCCTGGTCGAGGCTGAGCGGCAGCATCCGGCCGTCGACCGCGCTCTGCGTCATCATCGACACGAACTCCGTGTAGACGATGTGCAGCTCGTCCACGCCGCCCTCGGCCGTCTCCGTCTGGATGGCCTCGATCAGCGGTCCCGCGACGCGCTTGGCGTCGGCGTAGGCCGGGCTGTCGGTGAAGCCGGTCCACGAATCCGCGACCTTGCGCTCGCGGAAGCCGTAGTAGGCCAGACCCTTGCGGCCGACGATGTAGGTGTCGACCTCCTTGCCCTCGCCGCGCAGCCGCTCGGTGAGCCGCTCCGCCTGCTTGATGGCGTTGGAGGAGTAGCCGCCGGCCAGACCGCGGTCGCTCGTGATGAGCAGAACCGCGGCACGGGTCGGCGTCTCGACCTCGGTCGTCAGGGCGTGCTTGGTGTTCGAACCGGTCGCCACCGCGGTCACCGCACGGGTGAGCTCGGTCGCGTACGGCGTCGATGCCGCCACCTGGCGCTGCGCCTTGACGATGCGCGAGGCGGCGATCATCTCCATCGCCTTGGTGATCTTCTTGGTCGCCGTGACGGCACGGATGCGACGCTTGTAGACCCGGAGCTGCGCTCCCATGAGTCAGGTCCCTTCCGTCGTCACTTGGAGACGTTGACGGCCGCCGGAGCGTCCTCGCCCAGGAGCTTGCCGTCCGAGGTCTCGAACTGCTTCTTGAAGTCGGCGATGGCGTCGGCGACGGACTGCAGGGTGTCGTCCGACATCTTGCCGCCATCGGCGATCGAGGTGAGGAGGTCCTTGCGGCTGACCCGCAGGTGCTCCAGCAGCTCCGACTCGAAGCGACGGATGTCGTTGACCGGGACGTCGTCCATCTTGCCGGTGGTGCCGGCCCAGACGGAGACGACCTGCTCCTCGACGGGCATCGGCTGGTACTGGCCCTGCTTCAGCAGCTCGACCAGACGCTTGCCGCGCTCCAGTGCAGCCTTCGACGCGGCGTCCAGGTCGGAACCGAAGGCGGCGAACGCCTCCAGCTCACGGTACTGGGCGAGGTCCAGGCGCAGACGGCCGGAAACCTGCTTCATGGCCTTGTGCTGGGCGGAGCCACCGACGCGGGAGACCGAGATACCGACGTTCAGCGCCGGGCGCTGGCCCGCGTTGAACAGGTCGGACTCCAGGAAGCACTGGCCGTCGGTGATGGAGATGACGTTGGTCGGGATGAACGCCGACACGTCGTTCGCCTTGGTCTCGACGATCGGCAGACCGGTCATCGAACCGGCACCCATGTCGTCGGAGAGCTTCGCGCAGCGCTCCAGCAGACGGGAGTGCAGGTAGAAGACGTCGCCCGGGTAGGCCTCACGGCCCGGCGGGCGGCGCAGCAGCAGCGACACGGCGCGGTAGGCGTCGGCCTGCTTCGACAGGTCGTCGAAGATGATCAGGACGTGCTTGCCGGCGTACATCCAGTGCTGGCCGATGGCGGAGCCGGTGTACGGCGCCAGGTACTTGAAGCCGGCCGGGTCGGACGCCGGGGCGGCGACGATCGTCGTGTACTCGAGCGCGCCGGCGTCTTCCAGGGCGCCGCGAACGGACGCGATGGTCGAGCCCTTCTGGCCGATGGCGACGTAGATGCAGCGGACCTGCTTGTTCACGTCGCCGGAGCGCCAGTTGTCGCGCTGGTTGATGATCGTGTCGACGGCCAGCGCGGTCTTGCCGGTCTGACGGTCGCCGATGATCAGCTGACGCTGGCCACGGCCGACGGGCACCATGGCGTCGATGGCCTTGTAGCCGGTCTGCATGGGCTCGTGGACCGACTTGCGGACCATGACGCCGGGGGCCTGCAGCTCGAGGGCGCGGCGGCCTTCGGTCGCGATCTCGCCGAGACCGTCGATCGGGTTGCCGAGCGGGTCGACGACGCGGCCGAGGTAGCCCTCGCCGACGCCGACGGAGAGAACCTCACCGGTGCGCTGCACCGGCTGGCCCTCCTCGATACCGCTGAACTCGCCGAGGACGACCGCACCGATCTCGCGCTCCTCGAGGTTGAGGGCGAGACCGAGGGTGCCGTCCTCGAACTTCAGCAGCTCGTTCGCCATGGCGGAGGGCAGGCCCTCCACCTTCGCGATGCCGTCGCCGGCAACGCTGACCGTTCCGACCTCCTCGCGCGAGGCCGCGTCCGGCTTGTACGACTGGACAAAGTTCTCCAGCGCGTCCCGGATCTCCTCCGGCCGGATCGTGAGCTCCGCCATCTGGGTTCCCTGCTCTCCTTGTTGGGCCTGAAGCTTCTTAGGGGTCTGGGGGCGGCCCCCAGGAATCTTCTGCAAGTTCTGCACGGCCCAACCGGGCCGCTGGAAATGCTTTTCTGCTTGTGGTGGCTTGGTCAGCCGGCCATGCGCCGGGACGCCTCTGCGAGACGCTCCGAGAGGCTGCCGTCGATGACCTCGTCACCGACCCGCACCGAGATCCCGCCGAGGACCGCCTGGTCCACGTCGAGGTTCAGGTGCATCTGGCGGCCGTACAGCTTGGCCAGCACCGCGCCGAGACGCTGCTTCTGCACGTCGCTGAGCGGAACCGCGGTGGTCACCGTGGCGACCATGCGGTCACGCCGCGCAGCGGCGAGCTTGGAGAGGGACTCGAGTCCCCCTTCCAGGCTACGGCCACGCGGGTGAGTGACGAGACGGGTGACCAGACGCTCGGTGACGGCGTTCGCCTTGCCGCCGAGCAGGCTGCGCAGCAGCCCGCTCTTGGCGGAGACGGTGGCCGTGCGGTCGGTCAGCGCCGCGCGCAGCTCGGTGCTCGAGGACACGATCCGCCCGAAGCGGAACAGCTCGTCCTCGACGTTGTCGAGAACGCCTGCCTGCTGGGCGGCGGTGAGCTCGGCGGTGTCCGCCAGCTCCTCCAGCGCGTCCACCAGGTCACGCGACTGCGACCAGCGGGAGCGGACCATGCCGGACAGCAGGTCGAGGGTCTCCCCGCCGACCTGTCCGCCCAGCAGGCGTCCGGCCAGCTCGGCCTTGGCCTCGCCGGCCTGCGCCGGGTCCGTGATGACCCGACGCAGCGACACCTCGCGGTCGAGCAGCGCGGTGACGGCAGCCAGCTCACCGCTGAGCTTCCCGGCGTCGACGGACGTGTTGTCCGTCAGCGCGTCGAGACGCTCGCCTGCGGTGGCCAGTGCCTCGCGGCTCGCTCCGTGCATGGTCATCGAGCCGCCTCGGCCTTCTCCTCGAGCTCGTCGAGGAAGCGGTCGATGGTCCGGCTCTGCCGGGCGTGGTCCTCGAGGGACTCACCGACGAGCTTGCTCGCCAGATCGGTGGCCAGCTTGCCGACGTCCTGGCGAAGCGCCTGGGACGCGGCCTTGCGGTCGGCCTCGATCTGGGTGTGGCCGGCAGCGATGATCTCCTCACGCTGCCGCTGGCCCTCTGCGCGCAGCTCTTCCTTGAGCGCAGTGCCCTGCTCCAGCGCCTCCTGGCGCAGGCGCGCGGCCTCGTGGCGGGCCTCGGCGAGCTGGGCCTTGTACTGCTCCAGCACGCTCTGGGCCTCGGTCTGAGCGGCCTCGGCCTTCTCGATGCCACCCTCGATCGCCTCGCGGCGCTCCTCGAGAACCTTGTTGATGTTCGGGAGGAGCTTCTTCCAGAAGAAGAAGAAGACGATGGCGAAGGCGATGGTGCCGATCAGAAGCTCGGGGCCCGGAGGAACGAGCGGGTTCTGCTCTTCTCCGGCCGCCAGAACCAGGTTGGCGATCACATCAGTGCCTTTCGTCGAAAAGTGTCAGTAAGAAGTGATTACTTACCGAACACGAACGGCATAACGATGCCGATGAGGGCGAGCGCCTCACAGAACGCGAAGCCGAGGATCTGGTTGGCGCGGATCAGGCCGGCAGCCTCGGGCTGACGGGCGAGGGCCTGCGTGCCGTTACCGAAGATGATGCCGACGCCGACGCCGGGGCCGATGGCGGCGAGGCCGTAGCCGATGGAGCCGAGGGAACCGCTGACGGCTGCAAGGGTCTGAGACATGCCGGATCTTCCTTCTCTTTCAGAGACCGGTGGGGGTTGGCCACCGGACGACTGGGGTTTTGCGGGGCGGGTTTGGCTCAGTGGTGCTCGGCGAGAGCGCCCTGAATGTAGGAGCAAGCGAGGAGCACGAACACGTACGCCTGGACCGCCTGCACGAAAAGCTCGAAGAGGATCATGACGATCGTCATCACGAAGGAGACACCGGCGGCGGGGATCATCACGCCGTTCAGCAGGTACCAGGAGGCAACCGTGAACATGACCAGCATCAGGTGACCCGCGAACATGTTCGCAAAGAGTCGCACCGCGTGGGTGAAGGGCCGGACGATCAGGTTCGAGAAGAACTCGATGACCATGACGAGCGGCAGCACCGGGCCGAGCGACTTGTCGTAGCCGGTCACGTTCTTGAAGAACCCGACGAAGCCGTGACGCTTGAACGTCAGGGAGACCCAGACCACGTAGACGATCGCGGCCAGCACGATCGGGTACGCGATGATCGAGGACACCGGGAACTGCGCCAGCGGGATCACGGACCAGATGTTCATGATCCAGATGAAGAAGAACAGCGAGACCATGAGGGGGACGTACTTCTCGCCCTCCTTCTTGCCCAGGGTCTCGTAGACGATCCCGCGGCGGACGAAGTCGTAACCGGCCTCGCCGACCATCTGGAGCTTGCCCGGGACGACCTTCGCCTTGCCGAACGCCGCCCAGAAGAAGGCGACGACCAGGAGGGACGTGATCAGGGCGAGCAGCATCACCTTGTTGAACTCGAACCCGCCGACCGTGAAGATCGGCTGGAAGAGGAAGGAGTGCAGGCCCGGAGCGGGGAAGCCACAGCCGTTGTCGGACAGGATGCGGCAGCTCCAGTCAAAGGCCAACTGGGTCTGATCAGCACTCACCGCGGGCTCCTTCAGCGTGGCGCATAGGTACGGCAACCTCGTTGTGTCGGCGCGGCGAGAAGCCGCGGTTCGGCACTGGACTGGTCTTGCAAATGTGGGGGCGGCCGGCAGGCAGTGAGCCTCGCGCTTGAGCAGGCGTCAGCTCAGATGCCCGCGCCCGCGATGCCGCAGTTGGCACCGGACGATAGCAGGATCCCGAACGCGCACTTATCCCGCCCCTACCCTTCACGTCGAAGACCCCGGGTTTCCGGGCTTGTCGCCCTTCTCGGAATCCGGCTCGACGTAAAGGATCTTGGCCTTCATGTGCGCACGCGCCTGGGCGCCGATCCACACGAGGGTGGTGGCGACCAGCGTCGCGGCGAAGGCCTTCGGGTTGAACAGCGTCGTGTCCTTGAACACGGCGACGAAAACGAACAGCAGCAGCAGCTGGGTGGTGTAGAGCATCAGCCCCATGGCCTGGAACAGCTGCGGCAGAGACTTGGCGGTGCGCTGGAGTACCACCACGCCGATCCCCATGAAGAGGATCACGACCAGCGTCGCGACGACGGCCCCGAGCGCGCCCTTGCCGCCGGCGACGACACCGCTGATCGCGGCGGCAACAGCGCCGGCGGCAGCAGTGGGTACGACGGTACGCAGGAGGGATCGGGTGTCTTCAGAGCGCATGGCGAATTGCTCCGCGTGGTGGTGGGGGCACGGTACTCGTCGGGGACGAGCGTAAGCCCGGTCCGAGATAGCTCCTCGGGCCGATGGGCCGTCGCACTACGGTCCTTCGGCTCTGTCGCCGGGTTTAGTGAACGGTATCACAAACTATTTGATGAGGTCTTTACCTGCCAGGTGTGCCGACTGTCACACATGAGAGTGACCATGCGCGTGTGTGCACCCCGGGACGTCGTTATGTCTGCTATTGAGCACCGACATCCGAATCGTCAACGCCGTGTTTCGGCCCTCAGTCGACCTGCCGTGGGTAAAACGTCGCCCGCCGTGCACGTCCCGTTGACCTCCGCGCACGGGCGCCGGCCGACCGGCCGGCGGTCAGCGGGTGGACTCGGCCCTGTCGCGGTCGGGCACGCGGGCGCGGGCGCCGACGGCCGTGGCGCCGTTGGCCCCCGAGACGCCGACGGTGACCTTCGGGCGGGCCGGCTCCTCGGCCGTGGCGTCCGCCAGGGCCGCCTCTGCCGCCCGTTCGGCGTGCCGGTAGCGCGGAGGGACCATGCGCTCCGCCCAGTGCGGGGTGCGCGGGCTGAAGCGGGGCAGGAGGAGCAGGACGAGGCCCACGGCGCTCAGGCCCAGCAGCACCAGCACGATCCAGCTGGAGGCGGAGTGCACGGAGTACGCCACCGCGCCGAAGGCGACCAGCCCCGACCAGAAGTACATGATCAGCACGGCCCGGCTGTGCGAGTGGCCGATCTCCAGCAGACGGTGGTGGAGGTGGCCGCGGTCCGCGGCGAACGGCGACTGGCCGTTCCACGTGCGCCGGACGATCGCCAGCAGCAGGTCCGCCATCGGGATCGCGATGATCGTCAGCGGCAGCAGCAGCGGGATGAAGACGGGCACCATCGCGTGGGTCGCGCTGCGCTCGCTCGCGAACCACACCTGGAGGGCGTCCGGGTCCACCTGGCCCGTGATCGAGATCGCGCCGGCGGCCAGCACCAGGCCGATCAGCATCGAGCCGGAGTCGCCCATGAAGATCCGCGCGGGGTGCATGTTGTGCGGCAGGAAGCCCAGGCACATGCCCATGAGGATGGCCGCGAACAGGGTGGCGGGCGCCGCCGCCTCGATCCCGTACCCGAACCAGAGCCGGTAGGAGTACAGGAAGAACGCCGCGGACGCGATGCAGACCATGCCGGCCGCGAGCCCGTCGAGGCCGTCGACGAAGTTCACCGCATTGATGGTGATCACCACGAGGGCGACGGTGAGCAGGTTGCCCTGCCACTGGGTGAGCGCGACCGTCCCGACACCCGGGACGGGGATCCACAGGATGGTCAGACCCTGCATCACCATCACGCCGGCGGCGATCATCTGCGCGCCGAGTTTGATCAGGGCGTCGATCTCGAACTTGTCGTCGAGCACGCCGACGAGCCAGATCAGGGCGGCCCCGGAGAGCAGCGCCCGTGGCTCGTTCGACAGCTCGAAGACGCCGTTCATGTTCTCGAGGTGGTCGGCGACCAGCAGGCCGGCGCACAGACCGCCGAACATCGCGATGCCCCCCAGCCGGGGAGTCGGCTCGCGGTGGACGTCGCGCGCGCGGATCTCCGGCATCGCGCCGGCCGCGATCGCGAACTTGCGCACCGGTCCGGTGAGCAGGTAGGTCACCGCGACCGTGACGCACAGCGTCAGCAGGTATTCACGCACGGGCTGCCCCAGATGTATCGCCGGCCATCTCAGCCCCACACATTAGCTGCGATGCCCCCTGACGTGAGGACATGCGGGGGACCGTACATGGTTGCAGATCACCCCGTCCGCCTTCACCGGTCCGGATACGGGGGAAATCTCCCCGCCAGCTCGGCCGCGAGGGCCCGTACGTCCGTGTCCCCGCGCAGGGCGGCCCCGAAGAGCGTGCCGATCCGGGTCATCTCCTCGCGGCCCATGCCCTGGGTGGTCACGGAGGCGGTGCCCAGCCGGATGCCTCGCTGGGCGCCGTACGGCAGCGCGCAGGTGTCCACGACGATCCCGGCGGCGGCGAGCAGCCGGCGGGCGGCGGGCCCGTCGAGGCCGAGCGGGGCGGGATCGGCGGTGATCATGTGGGTGTCGGTGCCGCCGGTCGTCACGTGCAGGCCCTCGCCCTCCATCGCCGCCGCCAGAACCCTCGCATTGGTGACCACCTGATGGGCGTACGTGGTGAACGACGGCGCCGCCGCCTCGCCGAACGCGACGGCCTTCGCGGCGATGGTGTGCATCTGGGCGCCGCCCTGGGTGAAGGGGAACACCGCGCGGTCGACCCGCTCGGCGAGGCCCGTGCCGCACAGCAGCATCCCGCCGCGCGGCCCGCGCAGGACCTTGTGCGTGGTGGCGCAGACGATGTCGGCGTACGGGACGGGATTGGGCGCCGCTCCCCCGGCGACGAGCCCGATGGGGTGCGCGGCGTCGGCGATCAGGTAGGCGCCGACCTCGTCGGCGATCTGCCGGAAGGCGGCGTAGTCGGGGTGGCGGGGGTACGAGATCGAGCCGCAGACGAGGGCCTTGGGGCGGTGCCGGCGGGCGAGCGCCTCGACCTGGTCGTAGTCGATGAGCCCGCTCTCGGCCTCGACGCCGTACCCGACGAAGTCGAACCACCGGCCGGAGAAGTTCGCCGGGGAGCCGTGGGTGAGGTGGCCGCCCGACGGCAGGCCCATCGCGAGCACGGTGTCCCCGGGGCGCAGCAGTGCGGCGTACGCGGCGAGGACGGCGGCGGAGCCGGAGTGCGGCTGGACGTTGGCGTGCTCGCTGCCGAAGAGCGCGCAGGCCCGCTCCACGGCGATCCGCTCGGCGGCGTCGGCGTATTCGCAGCCGCCGTGGTGGCGGGCGCCGGGGTAGCCCTCGGCGTACTTGTTGGCGAGCGGGGAGCCGAGGGCGGCCAGCACGGCGGGCGAGGTGAAGTTCTCGGCGGCGATCATCTGGAGGCCGGTGGCCTGGCGCTGCTGCTCGCCCGCGAGAACGTCCGCGATGGCGGGGTCACGGCGGCGCAGGAGGTCGTAGTCGGCGGCGGCCGGGCGGGCGGGGTTGCTGACGGTGGTCATGGCGCGACTCCGACGCGTGGGGGCAGTACGCCCACTGTAGGCCGCCACCACCCCATACGCACCGAATACGGGCATTCCGGATTGCTCTGCCCGGTGCGGCGCCGAGCAGGGCGCCCGCGGCGGCTCAGCGGGGCGTGGTGACGCCCGTCAGCGCCGTGACCACCGGGTCCAGCGCCTGGTTGATCTCGTCGCCGATGGAGCGGAAGAAGGAGATCGGCGCGCCGTACGGGTCGTACACCTCGTCCGCCTCGGCCGAAGGGGCCAGCAGCCAGCCGCGCAGGGCCGCCGCCGCCCGGACCAGGGCACGGGCGCGCTCGGCCATGCCCTCGTCCAGGGGCGGGAGCGTGGCGGGGTCTATGGCGCGGACCAGGCGGGTGAACTCCTTCAGGGTGAAGGTGCGCAGGCCCGCCGAGTGGCCCATCGAGATGACCTGGGCGCGGTGGTCGCGGGTGGCGGTGAGGACGAGGTCGGCGCGGATGACGTGCTCGTCGAGCAGTTCGCGGCCGGTGAAGCCGGAGGCGTCCGCACCGAAGTCCGCCAGGACGGCCGCGGCGTTGGCCTCCATGGGCGCGCCCTCGTGGCCCCAGGTGCCGGCGCTCTCCACGATCAGGCCGCCGGCCGGGCGGTCGCCGCCGAGCCGGTCGGCGAGGGCATGCCGGGTGAGCCGCTCGGTGATCGGCGAGCGGCACACATTGCCCGTGCTGACGTGGAGGATGCGGAACGCGTCCGTGCCGGCTATGCCACGCCCCTGAGGGCTCACGGTGCCACCTCGAGGTCGGGTACGACCTCCCGCAGCTGCTCGGCGGTCAGCGCCCCTGCCCGGAGCAGGACGGGCACCTTGCCGGTGACGTCCACGATCGACGACGGCTCGATGCCGGGCGTGGGCCCGCCGTCCAGGTACACGGAGACGGAGTCGCCCAGCATCGCGCGGGCGGCGTCGCAGTCCTCCGGCGCCGGGTGTCCGGAGAGGTTGGCCGAGGAGACGGCCATCGGGCCGACCTCGGTGAGCAGCTCGATGGCGACCGGGTGCAGCGGCATCCGGATCGCGACGGTGCCGCCGGTCTCCCCCAGGTCCCACTGCAGGGAGGGCTGGTGCCGGGCGACCAGGGTCAGCGCGCCGGGCCAGAAGGCGTCGACGAGCTCCCAGGCGGCCTCGGAGAAGTCCGTGACGAGCCCGTGCAGGGTGTTCGGCGAGCCGATGAGCACAGGGGTGGGCATGGACCTGCCACGGCCCTTGGCGGCCAGCAGGTCGGCCACGGCCTCGGCGCTGAAGGCGTCCGCACCGATCCCGTAGAGGGTGTCGGTGGGCAGCACGACCAGCTCGCCGCGGCGGACGGCCGATGCCGCTTCACGCAGACCCGTCTTGCGGTCCGTCGCGTCGTTGCAGTCGTATCGCCGGGCCATCAGCGGGCCTCCTCGTGCGGGGTGGTGGGGGCGGGGTGGGGCGTCGTCACGGCATGGCCTTGCGGGCGGTGGCGAAGCGCGGGCGGTTGTTGAGGTCGGGGTGGTCGGCGGCATCCGCCCAGCCGCGTTCCTCGGCGAAGATCCACGGGACCTGGCCGCCCTGGGTGTCCGCGTGCTCGACCACGACGACGCCGCCGGGGCGCAGCAGCCGGTGTGCGGTGCGCTCCAGGCCGCGGATGGTGTCGAGGCCGTCCTCGCCGGAGAACAGCGCCATCTCGGGGTCGTGGTCGCGGGCCTCGGGGGCGACGTACTCCCACTCGGTGAGCGGGATGTACGGCGGGTTCGAGATCACCAGGTCGACCTGCCCGTCCAGCTCGGGGAGCGCGGTCAGCGCGTCGCCCTGGTGCACGGTGACGCGGGAGCCCTCGGCGTTCTTGCGGGTCCAGCGCAGTGCGTCCTCGGACAGCTCGACGGCGTGCACGCGCGAGCGCGGCACCTCCTGGGCCATGGCGAGGGCGATGGCGCCGGAGCCGGTGCACAGGTCGACGATCAGCGGCTCGACGACGTCCATGGCCCGTACGGCGTGTATGGCCCAGTCGACGACGGACTCGGTCTCGGGGCGCGGCACGAAGACGCCCGGGCCCACCTGGAGCTCCAGGTAGCGGAAGAACGCGCGGCCGGTGATGTGCTGGAGCGGCTCGCGGGCCTCGCGGCGCGCCACGGCTTCCCAGTAGCGCGCGTCGAAGTCGGCGTCCTTGACGTTGTGCAGTTCACCCCGTTTGACGCCGTGCACCCACGCGGCGAGCTCTTCCGCGTCGAAGCGCGGTGAGGGCACGCCGGCGGCGGCCAGCCGCTGGGTGGCCTGGGCCACCTCCGCGAGCAGCAGGTTCACGCTTCCTCCACCGGGGTCGTACAGGGGTTGGCCTGGTGCGGCCTGTCCGGGCAGGCCGGACGGGCCGGGCTTACTGTGCGGCGGCGAGCTTGGCCGCGGAGTCCGCGTCCACGCAGGCCTGGATGACCGCGTCGAGGTCGCCGTCCAGGACCTGGTCCAGGTTGTACGACTTGAAGCCGACCCGGTGATCCGAGATCCGGTTCTCCGGGAAGTTGTAGGTACGGATCTTCTCGGAGCGGTCGACGGTGCGCACCTGGCTGCGGCGGGCGTCGGCGGCTTCCTGCTCGGCGGCCTCCTGCGCGGCGGCCAGCAGGCGCGACCGCAGGATGCGCATGGCCTGCTCCTTGTTCTGGAGCTGGCTCTTCTCGTTCTGGCAGGAGGCGACGACGCCGGTGGGCAGGTGCGTGATGCGCACGGCGGAGTCGGTGGTGTTGACGGACTGGCCGCCGGGGCCCGAGGACCGGTAGACGTCGATGCGCAGGTCGTTCGCGTTGATCTCGACCTCGACCTCCTCGGCCTCCGGGGTGACGAGCACGCCGGCGGCGGAGGTGTGGATGCGGCCCTGGGACTCGGTGGCGGGGACGCGCTGGACGCGGTGCACTCCGCCCTCGTACTTCATCCGGGCCCAGACGCCCTGACCGGGCTCGGTGGCACCCTGGCCGCCCTTGGTGCGGACGGAGACCTGGACGTCCTTGTAGCCGCCGAGCTCGGACTCGGTGGAGTCGATGATCTCGGTCTTCCAGCCGATGCGCTCGGCGTAGCGCAGGTACATGCGCAGGAGGTCGCCGGCGAACAGGGCGGACTCGTCGCCGCCCGCGCCCGCCTTGATCTCGAGGAGGACGTCCTTGTCGTCGCTGGGGTCGCGCGGGACCAGCAGCAGGCGGAGCTTCTCGGTGAGCTCTTCGCGCTGCGCGGTCAGCACCTTGACCTCGGCGGCGAAGTCCGGGTCGTCGGCCGCGAACTCCTTCGCCGTCTCGATGTCCTCACCGGCCTGCTTCCAGGCGCGGAAGGTTCCCACGATGGGGGTCAGCTCGGCGTAGCGCTTGTTGAGCTTGCGCGCGTTCGCCTGGTCTGAGTGGACCGAAGGGTCGGCGAGCTGCTTCTCGAGATCGGCGTGCTCGCCGATCAGTTCCTCGACCGCTTCGAACATCGGGGGGCTCCTGGGGGAAGAGACGGGAAGGCTGCGGGACGACAAAGGCGCCGGTCCGGCCGCCCCCGCGTGAACAGGGGGCGACCGGTGACCGGCGCCGGAGTCGCGCTACTTCTTGGCCGCGGCCTTGCCGAAGCGGGCCTCGAAGCGGGCCACACGGCCACCGGTGTCGAGGATCTTCTGCTTGCCCGTGTAGAACGGGTGGCACTCGGAGCAGACCTCGGCACGGATGGAGCCCTCGGTCAGGGTGCTACGGGTGGTGAACGACGCGCCGCAGGTGCAGCTGACCTGGGTCTCGACGTACTCGGGGTGGATCTCGTGCTTCAAGGTGTCTCCTAGTTTCGGGAGGGCACCGGGTCGCATGCGGCGGAATTGCGCGCTGCGTGAACCGGGGCCGACGTACCAGTCTGCCAGGACTGGCCCGCCTGACAAAATTTGAGGACGCTCCCCTCAACGGGGGCGGGCGGGCATCTATTCCTTGACGATGGAGCCCGCGGTTCCCTTGTCGCCGGCGGAGTTCTCGGTGGCCGAGGCGGGGATCGGCCGGTCGGCGAGGAGGGCCTGCCAGACCTGGCCGGACTCCTTCGACAGGGGCACGACGCGGTTGGGGTCGATGCTGTCCGCGGCGACCGGAAGGGTGATCATCTTCAGGTCGTGGGGGTCGATCTCCGCGAGGCCGGCCGCGAAGCCCATGAGGTCCTTGACGTCGCTGAGCTTGCTGTCGGTGGTGATCGCCTTGGTGCCGGTGTCGGCGAGGTCGAGCAGCCGCGTCGGGTTGTCGAACACCCCGATGCCCTTGACCTGCTTGATCAGTGCCTTGATGAAGGCCTGCTGGAGCTGTATTCGGCCCAGGTCGCTGCCGTCGCCGACGCTCTTGCGGGTGCGGACCAGGCCGAGGGCCTGCTCGCCGTTGAGCTGGTGGGTGCCGACGCCCAGGTCGAGGTGGCTGGCGCCGTCCTTGATCGGCTTGGTGGTGGTGACCTCCACGCCGCCGAGCTTGTCGATGATCTTCTTGAAGCCGGTGAAGTCGACCTCGATGTAGTGGTCCATGCGGATCCCCGACATCTTCTCGACGGTCTTGACCGCGCAGGCGGCCCCGCCGATGGTGAACGACTCGTTGAACATCTGGCGCTCGCCGCCGGGGTCGGTCTTGCCGCCCTCCGTGGTGCAGGAGGGCCGGGTGACCAGGGTGTCGCGGGGTATGGAGACGACGCTGGCCTGCTTGTGGCCCTCGTAGAGGTGGACGATCATCGCCGTGTCGGAGCGGGCCGAGCCGCCGTCGTCGGCCCCGTAGTCGGAGTTGTCGCCGCCGCGGCGCGAGTCGGAGCCGAGGACGAGGATGTCCATCGAGCCGTTGTCGACGTCAGCGGGGCGGTCGTTGCCGAGCGCGGCGTCGATGTCGACGCTCTTCAGGTTCCCGTTGAACTTGACGTAGAAGTAGCCGAGGCCGCCGCCGCCCAGCACCACCACTCCGGCCGCCGTCCAGGCGACGATCGCGAGGGCCTTGCGCCGCGGGGCCTGCTTGCGCCGCCGGCCCCGCCCGCCCGCGGCCCGGCCCCTGCTGTCCTCCGTCATGCTCTCCTCAGTTCTCCGGCGATGTCCCCCGGGTGCTGTCGTCCCCCCGCTTCCCGTCAGGGGAGACGGGTGGCGGGGAGAAAGGGTTGCACGACGACCTGTGCCCACCGTGTGGACACGGTGGGCACAGGGGTGACACGTTTTGACGCCGTGATCAGCCCGTTATCGCGGGCTCACCTGGGCTTTAGCCGAACAGGTTGTACGCGTTCCAGCCACCGCCGAAGTTCACGCGTGTGGCGAAGGTCGCACCGGTGGACTTGCCGTAGCCGCGGTACAGCCACATGGTTCCGGCGCTGTCGCGGGCCAGCAGGTCGGCCTTTCCGTCGTTGTTGACGTCGCCGACCATGTTGATCTGGTTGTAGATCTGCCAGCCGCCGCCGATCTTGACGCGGGCGGCGAAGGCGCTCGCGCTCTGAACGCCGTTGCCCTTGTACAGGTACAGGTTGCCGGCGGCGTCACGGGCGACGAGGTCGGCCTTGCCGTCACCGTTCAGGTCGCCGTAGCCGCGGACCGCGTTGTAGCCCTGCCAACCGAAGCCGACCTTGACGCCGGAGCCGAAGGTGCCGTTGCCCTTGCCGGCGTTGATGTACAGGTCGCCGTTGGAGGTGACCGACACCACGTCGGGCAGGTCGTCGCCGGTCACGTCGCCGGGGGCGACGATCTGGCGGCGGGTCTGCCAGCCGGTGGTGACCTTGGACCACGTCTTGGTGGCGCCGTTCTGCAGGTAGATGTCGCCGCTGGCGTTGCGGCGGATCAGGTCCTGCGCACCGTCCCGGTTCAGGTCGGTCTGGCGGATCAGGTTCGCGGTCGTCGCGTCACCGGCGCTGCTGCCCTTGGAGAGCGAGGTGAGCTTCGAGTAGAACGGGTACAGGTCGGCGTTCGAGGAGTTCCGCGCGATCAGGTCCGCGGCGGAGTCGCGGTTCCAGTTCGCGTCGTAGACCTCGGCGCGCAGCGCGCCCGCGTAGGCGGTGGCCTTGGCGTAGACGCCGTAGGCGCCCTGCTGGACACAGCCGACGACGCCCCAGGAGACGATGCCGATCAGGCGGCCGTTACGGACGAGCGGGCCGCCGGAGTCGCCGTTGCACGCGGTGTTGGTGCCGGTGTTGGAACCGGTGGCGGGCTTGCCCGCGCAGACCATGTGGGCCTTGAAGAACTGCGTCTGCGGGTCCCAGAAGTTGTCGCAGGTGCTGTCCGCGACGATCGGCAGGTCCGCCTTCTTCAGGTACGGCGACAGGCTGCCGCCGGAAGAGGTGAGGCCCCAGCCGTACACGGTCGCGATGGCGCCGGGCGTGTAGGCGCCGGTGTCGGTGCTCCGGGCGAGCGGCAGGTTCTTCGCGGAGGTCTTCGAGCTCAGGGTGAGCACGGCCACGTCGTTGTCGAACGTGCTGTTGTTGTAGCCGGGGTGGATCCACTGGCGCTGCACCTTGTAGACGGTGCCGCCGTTGGGAACCACGGTGCCGTCCGAGTAGACGCTGGCCAGCTGCGTCCCGCCCGTGACGATGTGGCCGCCGTTGGCGTAGTTGAGACCCTCGACGCAGTGCGCGGCGGTCACGATCTTCGTGGGAGTGACGACGGAGCCGCCGCAGAACGAGCCGTTCTCGGGGTTGGACGGGTCGATCCAGAACAGCTGCGCCGTCCACGGCGCGTTGTCGATCGAGGTCTGCGACCCGCCGATGATCATGGCTCCGGCGGTGGGCTTGTCGCCCTGGGCAGCACGCAGCGCCTTGAAGGCGTCCGTGCGCTGCTTGACCCCGTCGGTCTTCACCGGCGCGGAGTCCGCGGCGGCGGTGGTCCCGGTGTCGGCGGCCTGAGCGCCGGTCGCGGTCAGGGTCGCGCCCGCGAGGGCGAGAACGGACACGGCCACGGGGGCCACGAGAAGCCTTCTGCTCTGCAGACGGCCACCACGAGTGCGTATGTGCACGCGTCATCCTTCGAAGTTGGCCGGCGCGCGCCCCCCGGGTGGGAGACGCGCGCCGGAATCAAGAGAGGCGGGTTCGATCCTTGCGCATCGGACCCGCCTCGCGGCAGGGGGGTGCCGCTAGTTGCGCAGCTGCGGCGCCACGATCTTGGCGTACGCGCTGTACTTCGCGAACACCGGGTAGACACCCTTCTGCACGCAGTTCACGACACCCCAGGACGTAACGCCCACGAGGCGGCCCTTGACGATCAGCGGGCCACCGGAGTCGCCGTTGCAGGTGGTGACGGTGGTGCGGTCGCTACCGGTGGTCTTCTTGCCGGCGCAGACCATCGCGCCCTTGATGAACTTGTTGCCCCACACGTAGCGGCTGCCGCACGTGGAGTCCGCCTGGATCGGCAGAACGGCGTGCTTCAGGTTGGGCGAGATGTTGTTGCTGCGGGAGCTGTAGCGGCCCCAGCCGGCCGTGACGGCCTTGGTGCCCGGACGGTACGAAGCCTTGTCCGTGGCGGTCGTGACCTTGATCGGCTTGGCGTTGGTCTTCTTCGCCAGCGTCAGGACCGCGATGTCGTTCTTGAACGTCTTCGGGTTGTACTTCGGGTGGATCCACTGCTTCTTGACGGCGAAGACCTTGCCGCCGTAGAGGCTGCTGCTGTCGGCGAGGTGCGTGGCACCGGTGACGACGACACCCTTGGTGACGTAGTTGCGGCCCTTGACGCAGTGGGCAGCGGTCACGATCTTGCGCGAGTTGACGACGGAACCGCCGCAGAAGTAGCCGCGGCCCTGGCTGTCCTGGACGAACAGCTGCGCCATGAAGGGGTACTTCTTGATGGACGTCTTGGCGCCGCCGATGATGTACGACTCCCGCTGCGGGGCGTCGTTGGCGGTGACGTTCTTGATGATGTTCATGAGCTGCGCGTCGGTCGGCTCAGCGGCGGTGGCGGCACCGGCCGGAGCCGCACCGGTGGCCAGCAGGCCGGCGGCTATCGCGGACGCGAAGCCCGCAGTGGTGAAGCGACGCACGGTCTTGGAAAGGAACACTCAAACTCCCCGTAGAACGGATACTCGTGCACGCCCGGGGAGGCTTCGGCAGGCGAAGCGCGGTGACGCGAAGGGCAGAAGCGCCTGGCAGACGCTGATGAGGAAGCGTCTGTTCCGGCAGCGCGACCGATGTCCCCCGATGTGCGGCCCGCTCACCATATGACGTGTCCGCGTCCAACTCCAATCAATAGAGGCCGAGTTACGAAGGAAGGTTGAGTCTGTTACAAGACACGGAAATACCCGTGACGCACCGGGGACAAAACGAAACCGCCCCGGCACCGAAGTGCCGGGGCGGTTGCATCGATTGACGTTTCGTCAGCCGATTCGGCCGACGCTCCGTCAGTCGTCGTTCTTGCCCGACGGGGTCGTCTTGGCGATCTGCATCAGGAACTCGGCGTTCGACTTCGTCTGCTTCATCTTGTCGAGCAGCAGCTCGATCGCCTGCTGCGAGTCGAGCGCGTGCAGCACCCGGCGCAGCTTCCAGACGATGCTGAGCTCCTCGCTGTTGAGGAGGATCTCCTCCTTGCGGGTGCCCGACGGGTCGACGTCGACGGCCGGGAAGATGCGCTTGTCGGCGAGCTTCCGGTCGAGCTTGAGCTCCATGTTGCCGGTGCCCTTGAACTCCTCGAAGATCACCTCGTCCATGCGCGAGCCGGTGTCGACCAGCGCGGTGGCCAGGATGGTCAGCGAGCCGCCGTCCTCGATGTTGCGCGCGGCACCGAAGAAGCGCTTCGGCGGGTACAGCGCGGTCGAGTCGACACCACCGGACAGGATGCGGCCGGAGGCGGGCGCCGCGAGGTTGTACGCGCGGCCCAGGCGGGTGATGGAGTCCAGCAGGACGACCACGTCGTGACCCAGCTCGACGAGACGCTTGGCGCGCTCGATGGCCAGCTCGGCGACCGTGGTGTGGTCCTCGGCCGGGCGGTCGAAGGTCGAGGAGATGACCTCGCCCTTGACCGACCGCTGCATGTCGGTGACCTCTTCCGGACGCTCGTCGACCAGGACGACCATCAGGTGGCACTCGGGGTTGTTCGTGGTGATCGCGTTGGCGATCGCCTGCATGATCATGGTCTTGCCGGTCTTCGGCGGGGCCACGATCAGACCGCGCTGGCCCTTGCCGATGGGCGAGACGAGGTCGATGATGCGGGTCGTCAGCACGCCCGGGTCCGTCTCCAGGCGGAGGCGGTCCTGCGGGTACAGCGGCGTCAGCTTCTGGAACTCGGGGCGGCCGCGGCCGGACTCCGGCGCCATGCCGTTGACCGAGTCGAGGCGCACGAGCGCGTTGAACTTCTCGCGGCGCTCGCCCTCCTTCGGCTGGCGGACCGCACCGGTGACGTGGTCGCCCTTGCGCAGGCCGCTCTTGCGGACCTGGGCCAGCGAGACGTACACGTCGTTCGGGCCCGGCAGGTAGCCGGAGGTCCGGATGAAGGCGTAGTTGTCGAGGATGTCGAGGATGCCCGCGACGGGGATCAGGACGTCGTCGTCGGCGACCTGCGGCTCGCCGGCGCCCGCGCCGAACTCGTCACGGCCACGACGCCCGCGGCGGTCCCGGTAGCGGCCGCGACGGCCACGGCGGCCGCCTTCGTCGTCGAAGTCGTCCTGGGGACCGTTGTCCCGCTGCTGCTGGCCCTGGCTCTGACCCTGGCCCTGGCCCTGGCCTCGGCCGCCCTGCTGCTGGCGCTGGCCGCCCTGGCCGCGGTCCTGACGGTCCTGCTGGCCGGCGCCCTGCTGCTCCTCGCCCTTGCCGCGCTCGCGGCGGTCGCGCTGACCGCGCTCACCGCGCTCACCGCGGTCGCGGCGGTCACGACGGCCGCGGCCCTCGGCGCCGTCCTGCGCCTGCACGGCACCGGCGTCGGCCCTGGCCTCCGCCTGGACGGTCTCGGTCTTCGCCTCGGTCTGCACGGGCGCGGTGGCCGCGGCGGACTGC
The DNA here is from genome assembly GCF_055602345.1 of Streptomyces sp. NPDC037401. Classification (NCBI taxonomy): domain Bacteria; kingdom Bacillati; phylum Actinomycetota; class Actinomycetes; order Kitasatosporales; family Streptomycetaceae; genus Streptomyces; species Streptomyces sp. NPDC037401. Next base: position 40,162 of record NZ_JBVJWO010000023.1, on the reverse strand, counting down.
TCGGGGCTGCCCGAGGGTGCGGTGGCCCGGCGACGGCGGCGCTCGCCGGCCGGCTGGTCCTCGCTGGCCGGCTGACCCGGGATGTCGATCTGCTGCGCGGCAGGCTTCTCGGCGCGCGCGGCAGCGGCCGGAGCCTCGGCGGCCTCGGCCGGCGCGGCGTCGGCGGTACGGGCCTTGGAGGTGGCGCGGCGCTTGGGCTTGGTCTCGGCGGCGTCGGCCGCGGCCTTGGGGGTGCTGCCCCCGCCCGCCTGCGCCTCCTTGATGACCTCGATCAGCTGGCTCTTGCGCATCCGCGCGGTGCCCCTGATACCGAGGCCGGAGGCGACCTGCTGCAGCTCGGCCAGGACCATGCCCTCGAGGCCGGTGCCGGAGCGGCGTCGCTTGGGCGCGGCGCCCGCGGCGGGCGCGCTGCTGTCGACAGAGGTGTCGGCAACGCCCATCAGATCGGTGGTGTCGCTCACGAAGGGTCCTTCCCTGGAGCGGACGTCGGCCTGTCTGGCTCGGCGACCGGTTGTGCTGTCCGACCTCGGCCCATTCGTTTGGACCGTGCCGGGGCGGTGGTCCGCCGGTACAAATACGGCGGAAGAATTAGTGCATGTGCATGGGTTCCGGCGAAGCCCCCCAGCTGGAAGCGTGGGAATGTCACGCCGATTCCGGAGCGTGCTCGAAACTGCCTGGCAGTGATCAAAGCAGTTGGGGAGGCTCCCGGAAGAAAGGTGGTCCCGGATGGGGACACTGAGCACCGAGCCACAAAGGCTTCGGATGCGTACTTGAGGTTAACACTACCGGATCCAACAGACATTCCCCCTCTCACTCACCGGCAATCGCGTGACTCACCGGCAAACGCGCTCTTGCGTGCCCTCGCGCAAGAGCGCCTCCTCCGCGCTCAGCCGCCGAGCGGCAGAACGCTCGCGCCCGCGGCGTCGAGGGCCAGCCGGTTGGCCGCCCACCCCTCGCCCGCGAGCAGCGCGACCTTGTCGGCGGCGCTGTTCTCGACCAGCGCGAGGACCGTGGGGCCCGCGCCGGAGATGACCGCGGGGACTCCGTCCGCGCGCAGTCGGTTGACCAGGGCCACGCTCTCCGGCATCGCCGGGGAGCGGTAGTCCTGGTGGAGCCGGTCCTCGGTGGCCGGCAGCAGCAGCTCGGGGCGCCTGGTCAGGGCCTCGACGAGCAGCGCGGCACGGCCGGCGTTGACCGCGGCGTCGACGTGCGGGACGGTGCGCGGCAGCAGTCCGCGCGCGGTCTCGGTCAGCACCGGCTTGGAGGGGACGAAGACCACCGGAACGATGGAATCGCTGGGCTCCATCCTGATGGCCTTGGCGGAGCCGCCGTCCATCCAGGCGAGCGTGAAACCGCCGAGCAGGCAGGCGGCGACGTTGTCGGGGTGGCCCTCGATCTCGGTGGCCAGCTCCAGCAGGGCGGTGTCGTCGAGCTTGGCCTCGCCGCCTATGGTCACGGCGCGGGCGGCGACGATGCCGGCGCAGATGGCGGCGGACGACGAGCCGAGGCCGCGGCCGTGCGGGATGCGGTTGGCGCAGACGACCTCGAGGCCGCGCGGCTGCCCGCCGAGCAGGTCGAAGGCCGTGCGCATGGAGCGTACGAGCAGGTGGCTCTCGTCGCGGGGCAGGGTGTCGGCGCCCTCGCCCGCGATGTCGATGTTCAGGCCGGAGTCGGCCACCCGTACGACGACGTCGTCGTAGAGCCCCAGGGCGAGGCCCAGGGCGTCGAAGCCCGGGCCGAGGTTGGCGCTGGAGGCAGGGACGCGCACCCGTACGGCGGCGGCGCGGAACGCTGGACCGGCCATCGCTCGATGACACTCCTTGTGACTGGCTGCGAGATTTCGCGGCGAATGTACTGCAGAAGGTACGACATCCACAGACCTGACGGGCCACTGACAGCAGACCCCGGGCATATGCAGCTCAGGCACGGCATATGCGGCTGACGGATGTAAGTACAGCCTATCGAAGGAAGGTTCTGTCGCGACATAGGGCGCACAGGAGGCGCACGATGCGTGTCGCGAGCCTCCTGTGCCCCTTTGTCGCAGTACCGACCGGGTTGGGTTACACCAGGCCCAGGCGGGCCGCGGCGGCCTCGGCGTCCACCGGCACGGTGACCGGCTGCGGCGCTCCGGCGACCGCCCAGTCGGGGTCCTTGAGGCCGTTGCCGGTGACGGTGCAGACGATCTTCTGGCCCGGGTCCACCAGGCCCGCTTCGGCGGCCTTGAGGAGACCGGCCACCGAGGCGGCCGAGGCGGGCTCCACGAAGACGCCCTCCTGGGCGGCCAGCAGGCGGTACGCGGCCAGGATCTGGCGGTCCGTCACCTCGTCGATGAAGCCGCCCGACTCGTCCCGGGCCGCCAGGGCGTAGTCCCAGGAAGCCGGGTTGCCGATCCGGATGGCGGTCGCGATGGTGTGCGGCTCCTTGACGATCTCGCCGCGCACGATGGGCGCGGAGCCGGAGGCCTGGAAGCCCCAGATGCGCGGGGTCCGGGTGGCCAGACCGTCGGCGCGGTACTCCTTGAAGCCCTTCCAGTACGCGGTGATGTTGCCCGCGTTGCCCACCGGCAGGACGTGGATGTCGGGGGCGTCGCCCAGCGCGTCCACGATCTCGAACGCCGCGGTCTTCTGACCCTCGATGCGCACCGGATTGACGGAATTGACCAGCGCCACCGGGTAGTTCTCGGACAGACGACGGGCGAGTTCCAGACAGTCGTCGAAGTTCCCGTCGACCTGGAGGATCCGGGCGCCGTGCACCAGCGCCTGGCCCATCTTGCCGAGGGCGATCTTGCCCTGCGGCACGAGCACGGCGCTGACCATGCCCGCGCGGACCGCGTAGGCGGCCGCGGAGGCAGAGGTGTTCCCGGTCGAGGCGCAGATGACGGCCTTCGCGCCGTCCTCCTTGGCCTTGGTGATCGCCATGGTCATGCCGCGGTCCTTGAAGGAACCGGTCGGGTTGGCACCCTCGACCTTGAGGTGCACCTCACAACCCGTGCGCTCGGAGAGCACCTGCGCGGGGACCAGGGGCGTGCCGCCCTCGCGGAGCGTCACCACGGGAGTCGTGTCCGTCACCGGCAGGCGGTCCCGGTACTCCTCGATGATGCCGCGCCACTGGTGGGTGCGATTGCTGCTCATGGGTGCTTACTCCCCTTCAACGCGCATGATGCTGGCGACACCGCGGACGGTGTCGAGCTTCCGCAGCGCCTCTACGGTCCCCGAGAGGGCCGCATCGGGCGCGCGGTGGGTGACGACGACGAGGGAGGCCTCGCCGTCCTTACCCTGCTGCCGGACGGTGTCGATCGACACGCCGTGCTCGGCGAAGACCGTCGCCACCTGGGCGAGCACGCCCGGCTTGTCGGCCACGTCGAGACTGATGTGGTAGCGGGTCACGACATCGCCCATCGGGCTGACCGGCAGCTGGGTGTACGCCGACTCGCCCGGCCCCGTTGCCTCGGCGAGCTTGTTGCGGCAGACGGCGACGAGGTCGCCGAGGACGGCCGAGGCGGTCGGCGCGCCGCCCGCTCCCGGACCGTAGAACATGAGCCGCCCGGCCGCCTCCGCCTCGACGAAGACGGCGTTGTAGGCCTCGCGCACGGAGGCCAGGGGGTGGCTCAGCGGAATCATCGCCGGGTGGACGCGGGCGGTGACGGACTCGCCGTCCGCGGCGCGCTCCAGGATGGCCAGCAGCTTGATGGTGCAGCCCATGCGCTTGGCGGAGGCGAAGTCGGCGGCGCTGACCTCGGTCATCCCCTCGCGGTACACGTCGTCGAGGCGGACCCGGGTGTGGAAGGCGATGCCGGCCAGGATCGCGGCCTTGGCGGCGGCGTCGTAGCCCTCGACGTCGGCGGTCGGGTCGGCTTCGGCGTACCCGAGGGCGGTGGCCTCGTCGAGCGCTTCCTGGTAGCCGGCGCCGGTCGAGTCCATCTTGTCGAGGATGAAGTTCGTCGTGCCGTTGACGATGCCCATGACGCGGTTGATCTTGTCGCCGACGAGGGACTCCCGCAGCGGGCGGATCAGCGGGATGGCGCCGGCGACGGCGGCCTCGTAGTAGAGGTCCTTGCCGTGCTGCTCGGCGGCGGCGTGCAGGGCGGCGCCGTCCTGGGCCAGCAGGGCCTTGTTCGCGGAGACGACGGAGGCCCCGTGCTCGAAGGCCGTGGTGATGAGGGTGCGGGCGGGCTCGATGCCGCCGATGACCTCGATGATCACGTCGATGTCGCCGCGTTTGACCAGGGCGGTCGCGTCGGTGGTGATGAGCGCGGGGTCGATGCCCTCGCGCACCTTGGAGGGGCGGCGCACGGCGACGCCGGCCAGTTCGACCGGCGCCCCGATCCTGGCTGTGAGGTCGTCGGCGTGCGTCGTCATGATGCGCGCCACCTCTGAGCCGACCACTCCACAGCCCAGCAGCGCCACCTTCAGCGGACGCGTACGCATCATTCGACCTACGCCTTTCGTCAAAAACACGGCTTGCGCTCTGCAAGCCTTTTACAAGCTAGGTGTCACCCAGTCTCACGCACTGGACACAAGTTTCCACCCTCCGTCCAGTGCGTGAGACACCTATTTCATTATCCGAGGTCGAGGCGCAGGAGATCTTCCTCCGTCTCGCGCCGGACGATCACGCGCCCGGCCCCCTCGCGCACGGCGACGACCGGCGGCCGCAGCGCGTGGTTGTAGTTGCTGGCCATGGAGCGGCAGTACGCCCCGGTGGCCGGTACGGCGATCAGGTCGCCGGGCGCCAGGTCCGCGGGCAGGAAGGCGTCCCGTACGACGACGTCGCCGCTCTCGCAGTGCTTGCCGACCACACGGGACAGCATGGGCTCGGCGTCGGAGCGGCGCGAGACGAGCGCGACGCTGTACTCGGCGTCGTACAGCGCGGTGCGGATGTTGTCCGACATGCCGCCGTCGACGCTGACGTACGTCCGCAGCCCCTCCAGCGGCTTGATGGTGCCGACCTCGTACAGCGTGAACGCCGTGGGCCCGACGATCGCGCGGCCCGGCTCCACCGAGATCCGCGGCGTGCGCAGCCCGGCGGACTCGCACTCGCGGGTGACGATCTCGGTCAGCGCCTTGGCGATCTCGTGGGGCTCGCGCGGGTCGTCCGAGGCGGTGTAGGCGATGCCGAGGCCGCCACCGAGGTCGATCTCGGGCAGCTCGACGCCGTGCTCGTCGCGGACGGCGGCCAGCAGCTGCACCACGCGCCGGGCCGAGACCTCGAAGCCGGCCATGTCGAAGATCTGCGAGCCGATGTGCGAGTGGATGCCGATCAGGTCGAGGCTGTCGTGCCCGAGGGCGCGGCGTACGGCCTCGGCGGCCAGCCCGTCGGCCACCGCGATGCCGAACTTCTGGTCCTCGTGCGCGGTCGCGATGAACTCGTGCGTGTGCGCCTCGACTCCGACGGTGACGCGGATCTGCACGCGCTGGCGGACGCCCAGTTCGGCGGCGATGTGCGCGACGCGCGCGATCTCCTGGAAGGAGTCGAGAACGATCCGCCCGACCCCGGCCTCGATGGCCCGGCGGATCTCGGCCACGGACTTGTTGTTGCCGTGGTACGCGATGCGCTCGGCCGGCATCTCGGCGGCGAGGGCGGTGCTCAGCTCGCCGGCCGAGCAGACGTCGAGGTTGAGCCCCTCTTCCTTCAGCCAGCGCACGACGGCCTTGGAGAGGAAGGCCTTCCCGGCGTAGAAGACGTCGGCGCCGGGCCCGAAGGCGTGCGCCCAGGCGCGGCAGCGCTCGCGGAAGTCGGCCTCGTCGAGGAAGTAGGCAGGGGTGCCGAACTCCTCGGCGAGCCGAGTGACTTCGATGCCTCCGACGGAGACCACACCGTCGTCGCCGCGCACGACCGTCTTCGCCCAGACCTTCTCGTCGAGGGCGTTGAGGTCGGAGGGCGGCGCGGTGTAGTGGCTCTCGGGGAGTACGTCCCCGTGGCGGGGCCCTGCGGGGTGCGCGGAACGGCTCATCGTCGGTCTCTCTTTGTTCTACAGGATGTCTGGGGCGTCGATGCCGAGCAGGGACAGGCCACCGGCGAGCACCGTCCCGGCGGCAGCGGCGAGGGCCGTCCGGGCGCGGTGGGCGGCCGAGGGTTTCTCGTCCCCCTTGGGAAGCACGTCGTACTGGAAGTCCAGGAAGGCGTCGGCGGTCAGCGCGAGGTGCCGCGTGATCCGCTCCGGGGCCCGGTGGTGGGCGGCGGCCTCCAGGACGAGCGGGTACTCGGCGATCAGGGCGAGCAGCGCGCCGGCGCCCTGCGGGTCCTCGTGTACGGGCTCGACGCCCAGCGCGCCGGCGCCCCGCAGCAGGGCGCGGGAGCGGGAGTGCGCGTAGCGGACCCGGAAGCACGCGTTGGACTCGTCCTGGGGCAGCACGCCGGCGGGGAGGCGGAGGGTCTCGCGGGCGGGGGTGGCGAGCATCAGCCAGCGCGCGTCGGCCGCGCCGAGCCGCTCGTACGCGTCGGCGTCGCGCAGAGCGAGCGGGGCAACGTCGGGCAGCGGAAGATCGGCGGCGGCCGCGGGAGCAGTGCCGGGCCGCGCCCCCTGGGCCTCCAGGATCCGCCCGACGCTCCCGAGCACGACGGCGCCCCGCAGCTCGCCGCCGTCGGGGCGGGCGTAGAAGGATCCGTCCAGCGCGTCCCCGTGCCCGTACCGCGCCCCCTGCTCGCCGACGACGCCGACGAGCTGACGGGCCGGGCTCCGCAGGGAGAAGTTCAGAAACCCGGGCCGGGTGATCTCGACGGCCGCGATCCCCGGGTTCCCGGCGAGCCGCCCGGCGAGCAGCTCCGCGAGCTCGTACGGAGGCCGCCCGGCCTCGCGCGCCAGCCGGAGCGCGATGTTGCAGGCGTACTCCCCCACTCCCCCCGGCCTGGTCCGCTCGACGACCACCCGGTCGGGCACCCGGACACGCAGCTCTCCGTCCTCGACGGCGCTGCGCACGGCGCGCACGACGGTACGGGAGAGGTCGGCGGGGATCACGGGTCCAGCCTAGGCGAGGAGGGGGTCCGGACCGCGAACAGTTTCGCCATGTGGGCGCCCGGCCCTCCCGGCCCGGCCCGACGGGCTCAGCCGCGGGCGCGTCCCGCCCTCGCGCGGCGCCCCTCGTGCTCCATGAGCCGGTGCACGAGCCGGATCAGCTCGGCCGGCTCGAAGGGCTTGGCCAGGAACGCGTCGACGCCGAGCGCGGCCCCGCCCTCGGCCTCGTACTGGGTGCAGGCGCTCACGATGGCGACGGGCAGGTGACTGGTCCGCGGATCGGACCGCAGCCGCGCGGCGGTCCCGAGCCCGTCGAGCCGCGGCATGACCACGTCCAGGGTCACGACGTCGGGGCACACGTCATGGACCACGTCCAGGCACTCGGCACCATCGCTCGCGGTCACGACCTCGAAGCCCTCCAGCTCGAGATTGACCTTGATCAGCTGCCGGATGACCTTGTTGTCGTCGACAACAAGCACCCGGCCCGACGCGCCTGGCACAACTCGAGAGTAGGTCGGCCCCGGCCCCCGCGTCCGGGTTTTCCCCACTTCCACCCCCTCCGGGCGACCCACCCCCCGGTCCCCCGCAAACCCGTTCCTGATCACCCCATGGAAGCTGGTAGTGTTCAACCCGTCGCCGCACAGCGAACGACACGCCCCCGTAGCTCAGGGGATAGAGCAACGGCCTCCGGAGCCGTGTGCGCAGGTTCGAATCCTGCCGGGGGCACTTCCGCTGGAACAGCGAAATCATCCGCTGACCAGCGCAAGTGCCAAAGAAGAAGCCCCGAACTCAGTTCCACTGAGTTCGGGGCTTTCTCGTTGTCTGTCACTGTTCGCGCGTGAGTGGCGCCCGAACGCCGCGCCTCGATGCGGCAGCTGGGCCCGGGCCGCGCGTCGCGGTCCGGGCCCTGCGGCGGCGGTGCGTCAGCTCTGTGCGGTGTCGTCGCCCGCCTGGCCGGCGCCCTCGGCTGCGCCCGTCTTCTCGCGCATCTTGCGCAGCAGTTCCGCCTTCTTGTCGGCGGCACCCTGGCGGTCGAGGTTGCGGTGCGGACCGTTGTTCTGCCGTTCGGCGCGGGACAGCCTCTTGCGCTGGCCGCCGCCCTGGCCCACGGGGTTGTTGATGTTCTTGCTCTTGGTCACGGGTTCTCCCGGTCGTTGTGTGGAGTGATCTGCGCATTCATCGGTGGGTGACGGGCGGCGACGTCGAAGGGCGTCAGCAGGGGCCCGTCACGCTCTCACTCGTAAACCGGCGTCTGGAAGAACATGACAACGACGTTACCCGCTTCCGTCGGCGCCGCGCACCAGCCTTTTCGCCGCCCCGGCGTCGGCCGGGACGAGCGTCGCTGCTTCCCTGGCGCATCGCTCCTCGCTGCCGTCCAGGCCGGCGGCGTGGTTGCGGGACCGGAGGTCGTACGGCGGTGCGCCAGGGGCGAGGCCGCCTCTTCCCGCAGCAGTGCCGAACTCGGCAAAACGTTACTCAACGGCACAACTCGGGCCGAATCGGCTCCAGATGGCCGCTGCGCCGGTCCACCCGTGCGACGACGTTGCCGTCCGCGTCGTTCACGTACGCCGGTCGTGCCCGTACTTCTTACGCACCCTGACGGACAGATCCCCGGCCCTGCGTCATGCAGGACGTCTCTGGGGCTGTAGGAGGGATGTACGAGGGGGAGGGGGGTTGGCGGGGGGTGGGGTTGGGGGATCCGACTGACCTGGGGCCGGCGCGGGCGTGTGGGGTGGGGGCGGGCATATGTTGGGGCTGACCAGGTAGTTCTCTGAGAGGGGCGGCGCGTGATGCGGGAGCTCGTGGAGACGGCGCGGCAGTGGGCGGTCGAGGGGCGCGGGGCGTTTCTGGCGCGGCCCGTCACCGAGCAGGGTTTCGGGCCTCGTGAGCCCGGCGGGGCCGTGCTCGTCGATCCGCGCGGGGCGTGCGTCGGGAGCCTGTACCGCGGGGTGTTCGACGCACAGCTGGTGGCCGAGGCGGCTGCCGTGCCCGCCGGGGACACGGCGCGCGTGTGCGAGGTGTCCGTGCACGGGAGCGAGGCCGAGGTGGCCGGGCTGACCTGTGGCGGTCAGGCGGAGGTTCTGTTGCAGCCGCTGGATTCCGTACCCGGGGAGTGGTGGCGTCTGCTCGGCGAGGGGGCCGGGGCGGCGCTGGTGTCGCGGCTCGACGAGGCCGGGCGGCACGTCGTCAGTACGGTGGTGCGGCCCGGCGCGACCCCCGGGGCCGGGGGAGGGTCCGGGGCCGGTGAGGCCGAGGAGCGGGCGGTCGAGATGCTCGGGTACCACCGTGCCGGGCGGGACGCGCGGTGCGGCGACGGGGACGCGGGACTGGTGCTGATCGAGGCGCTGCCGGCGGACCCGTACCTGGTGATCGGCGGCGGGGGCGAGCTGGCCGAGCTCATCGGGCGGCAGGCGCGGCTGCTGGGCTGGCAGGCGGTGACCACCACCGACGGGGCACAGGCGGCCGAGCTGCTCGGGTCCGGGCGGGGCTCGGAGTGCCTGGTGATGCTGAGCCACGACCCGGAATTCGACGTGCCGACGCTGCGGACCGCGCTGACGGGCGGGGTGCCGTACGTCGGTGCGCTCGGCTCGCGCAAGACGCAGGCGCGGCGGCGTGACGGGCTGCTCGCGGCGGGGGCGAGCGAGGAGCAGCTCGGCCGGATCCACGGTCCGATCGGCCTGGATCTGGGGGCCCGTACCCCGGCGGAGACCGCCATGGCGATCTGTGCGGAGGTCCTCAGCACCCTGACTGCCGGGGCATAACGGCGGCCTAGCGGCGGGTCGTGCGGTGCCACCAGCGTTTTTTGGTGGGGGGCAGGTGTTGGGACAGGGTCGCGCGGGCCTCGACGGTGTCGGGGTGGTCGGGGCCCAGGAGGCGTTCCCGGGTGGCGGCGACGCGGGCGTGGAGGGTGATCGCGTCCGCACGCCGGTCCACCGACCAGTACGCGTGGGCCAGGTGGGACATCGAGACGAGGGTGTCGGGGTGTTCCGGACCCAGGACCCGGGCCCGGTCGGCGGCGGTGCGTTCGAGGAGGGTGACGGCGTCCGTCAGGCGGCCCGCCGACCATAAGGAGACGCCGAGGCGGGCGGCTGCGGTCAGGGTGGCGGGTTCGTCGCGGCCCAGGCGGAGTTCGTGCGCTTCGAGGATCTCCTCCCGCAGCGCGAGGGCGTCCTCGGTGCGGCCGGCCATCGTCAGGGCCGAGGCGAGGCCGGCCCGGGCCTCGAGGGTGCGCGGGGCGGTGTCGCCGTGCAGTCGCTCGTGTGCGGCGACGACTTCTTCGAGGAGGGATACGGCCTCGGAGAAGCGGTTGACGTCGAGGTACGAGACGGCGAGGTTCGCGCGGGCGGTCAGGGTCTCGGGGTCGTCCGGGCCGAAGAGCCGTGCCCGGTCGGCGACGATCTGCTCCTTCAGGTCCAGGGCCTCGCTGCCGTAGCCGGCCTTTGCGTAGCCGACGGCGAGGCCGGCCCGGTGGGCGAGGGTGGTGCGGTGCTCGGGGCCGAGGACCTCCTCGCAACGGGCGCTCAGGTACTGCCAGTACGCGATCCCCGCCCGGTGGAGGCCGACGTCGAGCAGACTGTGCCCGGCGCGGTTCAGTGCCGGGTGGACCGTGGGGGTCCAGAGGGTGTCCGACGGCTCGTACGCGAGCGTGTTGGCGTTGGCGCGCAGCGCCTCGCCCAGGTCCGCGTCGGGGTCGGTGCCGGTGCCGGTGGCCGTGGCCGTGGCCGTGGCCGTGGTGGTGTCGGTGTCCGTTCCGGGGGGCTCCCCCGCGCGGTCGGCTTCCGGCCACAGTTCCAGTACGGCGTCCGCGGCCGCGGTCAGGATGGCCGGGAGGTCCCCGGCGGGGGTGGACTCGCGGGCCGCGCGTGCGGTCAGGGCGTGGATCCGTACCGCCCGCGGTCCCGCCCGGTGGTCGTGGGTGATCACGCCGTACCGGTGCAGCAGGCGTACGACGGCCCGGGCCTGGCCCGCGTCGACGTCCGTGCCCGCGGCCGCGGCGAGGTGGGCGACGACGGCGTCGCTGCTCCACAGGGCCCGCGGGTGGCCGGCCGGGTCGAGTACGGCGGCGAGGCGGACGGCGGGGACGGCGAGTCCGACCGGGTCGCACTCCTGGGCCGCGTCGAGGGCGAGCAGCAGGGCGGCGGCGACGTGTCGTGCGTGCCCTCCGGCTGCCGCGGGCTGCCGGGGCGGCCCGGACGCGCCGAGCCGCTGGTGGCACCGGGTGAAGAGGTCGAGGTACTCGCCGCACCGCGCGTCGACGTTGATCATGTACGCGGTCGCGAGGGCGAGGGCGAGCGGGTGCCTGCCCAAGCGCTCGGCGAGGGCGGTCACCCGGTCGTCGAGCAGGTGCGTGCGGCCCGCGCCGGTGAGGCGGCTGCGCAGGTAGGCGACGGCCTCGGCGGGGCTGTACGCGTCGACGTCCACGACGGCCCGCCCCTGTCCCGCCGGCACGGCGTCGCGCCGCCGCGTGGTGGCGAGCACCCGCCCCGAACCGGTCGGCGAGACGGGGGGCCACCAGCGGGCGAGGGCGTCGGCGTCGGTGATGTCGTCGAGTACGACCAGCCAGGCGCGGGGAGTGGTGGCCAGCCAGTCGAGGAACGCGAGGGCGTCGGCCTCGGCGTCCGGGTCCGCGTCCCGGCCGGGGTCGCGGGGATCGTCGGCGTCGGCGGGGCTGTCGAGGCCGGCGGGGCTGTCGGGGCCGGCGGGGCTGTCGATGCCGGCGGGGCTGTCGCGGTTGCCGGGGCCGCCGAGGGCTGAGATCCGGTGCGCGGCCCGGGCGTAGGCTGCGGGCACCCGGGCCGCATCGGCGGCGTTCACCCACACGACCAGTTCGGTGCCGTCGGCGAGGGCCTGGTGCGCGTACGCGGCGGCGAGCTGGGTCGTGCCGACTCCGCCCCCGTCGCCCGTAGAGACTTCGTCCGTCGACGCCTGGGTGAGGACGACGGTCGCTTGGCCGCTGCGGGCCTCGTCTATGCGGCTGCGCAGACCGGGCCGGGTCTGGAAGGCGGCGGCGAGGGCGGGGACGCTGCCGACCTGGACCCGGACCTGGACATGGCCGGTGCCGACCTGGACGGGCTCGGCGGCGGGCCGGCGGTCGGGCGGGCGGCCGGGTTCGCGGGCGGGCCGGCGGCGGGGACCGTCGGCAGCACGGCCGTCCGCAGGGTGGCCCTCCGCAGGGTGGCCCTCCGCAGGGTGGCCTTCATGCGGGTGCCCATCCGCCGGGGGGGTGCTGCTGCCCGGCACGCCTGCACGCCGGGCCCCCCGGCCCCGCCGCCCCGAGGGCGGGTGGGGGTGCGGGGCGTGGTCGGTCTCCGTGGTCTCCGTGGTCTCCGTGGTCACCGTGCCGCCGCCGCTGTGGCCGGTGTCGGAGACCTGGGCGGCGCCGGGACCGCGAGTGGCCCGGCGGCGTGCGAGCCACTTCATGTCGACCGTGTGCGGCGCGTCGGCGTCATCTCTGCTCCCCCCACTGCGCACCCTCTGCCACCCGGGGTATATGCCCCGGCAGCCGGCACACCACCACTCCGGCGCGGCGACTACGACGCTTAGCGCGACCTTTTTGGGGGTATTTTCATGATATGGACATACTCTCGGACATCGTATGGTTCCTGGCCGTGGGCATCATCGTCGTGGTGTTCCTGATGCTCGCCTTCTGGCTGGGCCAGCGAGTACGCGACCGCGAACCGGCGCCCCCGAGCGCCGAGAGCCAGCCGAAGCTGCCTGCCTCCGGCCAAGCGGAAATCTGTGAGGACCGGGAGTACGTGGAGTTCCCGGAAAGCGGACTGAGGCCGCACGAGATGCAGGGGTACGGGAACTTCGGCTCCCGCACCGCCGCCCACCAGGACGAAGGCACCGCGGCCCCTCCAGCGGTCCCGCCGACCGCTCCGCCCACCGCCGCCAAGGAAGACCGCGGAACCCGCTTCGGCGGCCCGAGCCGGATGAAGCCGGCCTGATCGTCGTTCCCACTCTTCGAACCGTCCACGGGAGTGGGGGGGGGGGGGGGGGGGGGGGGCCGTGGGGGGGGGGGGGGGGGGGGGGGGGGGGGGGGGGGGGCGGTGGGGCGGGCGGTACAGGGGGGAACGCGCGG
>NZ_JBVJWO010000023.1:0-27118 GCF_055602345.1 Streptomyces sp. NPDC037401 | reverse complement strand
AGAGGAGCTGCGGCGGTCCGTAGGACGTGTGGAGCAGCCCCCCCCCCCTCCCCTCCCCCCCGCCCCCCTCCCCCCCCCCCCCCCCCCCCCCCCCCCCCCCCCCCCCCCCCCCCCCCCCCCCCCCCCCCCCACTCCCGTGCGGTGACGTCCGAGCCGATTCAGGCTTCAGGCCGAGGTCCGCTTCCGCGGCGCCGCCTTCTTCGCTGCGGTCGTCTTCTTCTCCGCGGCCGTCTTCTTCTCCGTCGTCGCGGACTTCGCCGTCTTCGCCGTCTTCACCGTCTTCACCGATTTGGTGGTCTGCGCCGTAGTCGATGTCGACTTCCTGGAAGCCCTGGCGGTCTTCGTCGCATCCCCGGCCTTGGCAGCCTTGGTCGACTTGGCGGCCGGCTGGGCGGACGTCGACTTCTTGCCGCCCACCGCCTTCGGCGCACGCGTCGTGCGCGGTGCCCGCAGCGGCGTGACCTCGGCCTCCGCCTCCGCCTCGCCGCCGGCCCCCGCCACCACCTCGCCCCGCGACTCCTTCGCCGCCCGCACGCTCCGCTCCAGCGCCGCCATCAGGTCGATCACCTGGCCGCCCGGCTCGGACTCCGACGCCGGAGCAAGGACCTCGCCCGAGGACTTCGAGGCGATCAGCGCCTCCACGGCCGCCCGGTAGTCGTCGTGGAGCGACTCGATGTCCACCGACCCGAGCGTCCCCATCAGCGCGTCGGCCAGGTCGAGTTCGGCCTCGCGCACGGTGACGTTTCCCTCCGGGGCCACCCCCTCCGGCGCCCGGATCTCGTCCGGCCACAGCAGTCCGTGCATCGCGATGACGTCGTCGACGACCCTGAGCATCCCCAGCCGCTCCCGCCCGCGCAGCGCGAACTTCGCGATGGCCACCTTGCGGCTGCGCTTGAGCGCCTCGCGCAGCAGGGTGTACGGCTTGGCGGCCGGGACGCCGTTCGCCGCCAGGTAGTACGCGGTGTCCATCTGGAGCGGGTCGATCTCCTCGGCCGGTACGAACGCCACGATCTCGATCGTCTTCGCGGTCGGCAGCGGCAGCGCGGCCAGGTCCTCGTCCGTGATCGGGATGACCGAGCCGTCCGGCTCCTCGTACGCCTTGCCGATCTCGGCCGTGGTCACCTCCTCGCCGTCCAGCTCGCACACCTTGCGGTAGCGGATCCGGCCGCCGTCGGCCGTGTGGATCTGGCGGAACGAGATGGAGTGGTTCTCTGTCGCGTTCACGAGCTTGATCGGGATGCTGACCAAGCCGAACGAGATCGCGCCGTTCCAGATGGATCGCACGACGGGGTCCTTTCGCGCCGTTCGTTCCCTTCGTGCCCTTTGGCGCCCCCCGTGGCAGTCTCATCGTATGACGCCGATCACACACGTGGAGGGGCGTCGCCTCGCGCTCAGCAACCTGGACAAGGTGCTCTACCCGGAGACCGGGTTCACCAAGGGCGAGGTGCTGCACTACTACGCCACGGTCGCGGGGGCGCTGCTGACGCACATCCACGACCGGCCGCTCTCCTTCCTGCGGTACCCCGACGGCGTCGACGGCGAGAGGTTCTTCACGAAGAATCCGCCGCCCGGCACGCCCGCCTGGGTGAAGACGGCCCGGGTCCCGCGCTCCGAGGACCAGAAGGCGGAGCAGGTGCTCGTGACCGACCTGGCGAGCCTGATGTGGGCCGCCAACCTGGTCGTGGAGTTCCACACCCCGCAGTGGCCGGCCGGGTCGCCGGCGGTCGCCGACCGGCTGGTCTTCGACCTGGACCCGGGGCCGCCCGCCACGGTCGTCGAGTGCTGCGCGGCCGCCCTGTGGCTGCGCGAGCGGCTGACCGCCGACGGGCTGGACGCGTACGCGAAGACGTCCGGGTCCAAGGGGCTGCACCTGTCCGTGCCGCTGGAGCCGACGCCGTCGGCGGACGTCTCCGCGTACGCGAAGGCGCTGGCGCAGGAGGCCGAGAAGGAGCTGCCGCAGCTGGTCGTGCACAAGATGGCCAAGGTGCTGCGGCCCGGGAAGGTGTTCGTCGACCACAGCCAGAACGCCGCCGCCAAGACCACCGCCGCGCCCTACACCCTGCGGGCGCGGACCCGGCCCACGGTGTCCGCGCCGGTGTCCTGGGCGGAGGTGGAGGCCTGCCGGAGCCCCGAACGGCTCGTCTTCCTCGCGGACGACATCGCGCCGCGGCTGGAGCGGGACGGGGACCTGTTCGCCCCGGTGGCCGACCCCGACCGGGCCCGCCCGCTGCCGGCTGCCCCGACCGGGGGCGCGTCGTGATCCGCGTCGCGCTCGCCGCACCCGTACGGACGCTGCCGCGCGGGGACGGTCTGGCGTACGAGCCCAAGTTCGACGGGCACCGGCTGGTCGTGGTGCGCACGGCCACGGAGGTGGTGCTGCAGGCGCGTTCGGGGCGGATCGTCACGAGCGCGTTCCCCGATCTGGCCGCCGCGGCACGGCAGTTGCCGGCGGACACCACCCTCGACGGCGAGGTGGTGGTGTGGCACGCGGGCCGTACGGACTTCGCGCTGGTGCAGCGGCGGGCCGCGGCCACGGCTGCCCGCGCGACGGTGCTCGCGCAGACCCTGCCGGCGTCGTACGCGGCCTTCGACGTGCTGGCGCTGGCCGGGCTGGACCTGCGGGCACGGCCGTACGAGCGGCGGCGGGCGCTCCTGGTCGACCTGCTGCTCCCCCTGGGGCCGCCGCTCCAGCCGGTCCCGATGACGACGGACCCGGAGCTGGCCGCCACCTGGTACGAGACGCTGCCCGCCAGCGGGATCGAGGGGCTGGTGATCAAGCGGCTGGACCAGGCGTACCCGCAGGGGCGGCGCGGCTGGCAGAAGCTGCGCCACACGGATACGACGGACGCGGCCGCGATCGGCTGGACGGGGACGGCACGTCGGCCCGCGAGCCTGGTGCTGGTGCTGCCGGGCGACGACACCCCGGTGGTGTCGAGCCCGCTCCCGGCGGCCCTGCGGGCGGAGGTCGCGGCGGCGGTGGCGGGCCCGGGGGCGGCGGGGGGCGATCGCCGTGAGGGTGCCGGCGGTGCCGGTGGCACCGTCACGGCGATCGGCCTCGGCGAGGTCCCGTACCGCCTCCTGGACCCGCCCCTGGCGGTGGAGGTGCGCCACACGACGGCCCGCCACCCGCCCCCGGAGGTCCTCCGCATCCGGCCGGACCAGCCGTAGGGCCCCACGGGGCCCGGTGCCCACCGCGGCCGGCCGCTACGGAGGCGGCGCCCCGCCGGACCGCGGAGCGGGTGCCGGCCCAGGCCCGGCTCAGGACCCGGCGGACCGCGGCCCGGGCCGTTACCGGACGAGGCGCTCGGGATCAGGACCGGACCCCGGACCGAGCCCGAGCCCGCGCCCCAACGAGCGCCACACTCGGTCCGCGCCGCGGCCCGGGGCCGGGTTCAGGTGGTCGAGGGCCGGCTCAAGGGCCCGTCCAGGTCCGGCGGTTGCGGGCCGCCGTGTGCAGGGATTCGACCTCCGCCGGTTTCAGGATGCCGGTCAGGGTCGACAGGATCGCCGCCGCGCCCTCGCGCAGGACGCGGACGTCGCGCTGGGTCGGGGCCACCGAAACGCGGGCCGCGTCGATCACCGCCAGCGCCGGGACCACCGGGGTGCCCAGCGCGTGGGCGGCGCGGTCGGCGGCCCGGCGGGCCCAGCGGGGGTCCGGGGTGGGCTCGGCGCGGCCGAGCGTGAGCAGCAGGTCGCCGACGGAGGCGCGCTGGCGGCGCGCCGCGGCCGTGCGGACGGCCAGCACCCCGCCGGGCCCGATCAGCAGGTGGTCGACGCACGCGGCGCCCGGCAGCGGTACGTCGTGCAGGATCCGCCAGCCCGCGCCTTCGAGGGTGTCGAGCTCGGCGCCGAACCGCTGCCGGGCGAGCAGGGCGTGCCGGTTGCGCAGCCGGGTCCGGGTGCCCGCGCCGCCGTGTTCGAGCTCGCCGAGGAGCAGTTCGCCGGGGCGGTTCGGGGCGAGGTCGTCGTCGGGGTGGAGGGCGAGCCGGGCCAGGGTCCCGGCATCGGGCACGGGCGGCGGGCCGATGGTCCAGGTGCCCGTCAGATACGGGCGCAGGGCCGAGAGCACGGGCTCGGCGTACCGTTCGGCGAGCACGCTGATCCGCCCGGCGTCCCGGTCGTACCAGGCCACGGCGTGCCCGTCGGGCTCGGTCACGTACAGCCGGTCCGGGCCCGGCCGCCCGCCCGGCGTCACTCGCAGTCCGCGCATCGCCAACCCCCCGCTGGTGCCTCGCGCCGCCCTCGCCCCCGACCATGGGAGCACCCCGGACGCGCACGGGGCAATGAGTCCGACGCGACGGGACGCTGTGTAACGAACCCGCGGGGACAGCTATGGGCGGCTGTTACACGGCAGCGGCACCGCCGCAACGGCGCGGACCTAGCGTGGCGGCATCCCGCAGGAACGACCCGCTAAGGACACCCCGTGAACCCCCTCCGCCGCACCGTGGTCCGCGCCACCGCCGTCTGTGCGTTCACGGCTCCGCTGCTGGCCCTGCCCGCCGCCCGGGCTCTGGCCGACGGCGCTCCGGCCGCTCCCGCGCCCCAGCGCACGCTGGTCAGGAGCCTCTCCCTCGCGGACGGGGTCTCGACCGCGCACGTGTACCGGATCGGCCCGCGCTACGAGGCCGACATCCTGGCCCCCGCCTCGGGTACGCGGCAGCAGACCACGCTGACCGCCGGGGACGGCGCCGCGGCCTACGGCAAGGACGGGCTCCACGTCGCGCTCGACGCCGACGGGCGGCTGTCCTCGTGGGTGAACGGCACCGAGGGGCGGACGGCCGCCGGCGCGGCCCCCGAGCGGCTCGACGGCTACAAGACCGCCAGGCGCGATGGGGACGCCGGGGCGGGGGCGGTCCGGGCGGCTGCGCCGGGCACCGTCGAGGCGCTGAACCTCGGTGAGGTCGCGGACCAGCCGGGCGGTGGCGTGCTGATGCTCGCGGCCGGCGGCGGGATGGCGGCGGTCGGCGCCGCGGGCCTCGGCTTCGCGATGATGCGCCGCGGGCGCACCGCCGTGTGAACCCCCTCCCTCCCGGCTCCCCCGCCGCATCCCGCACGAGGGCAAATGGGACTTACATCCAGATAATCCGAATAAGGTGAACAGGGACAGGAGCGACCCCCGCGGATCCGCCGCGGCGCCGCCGGGACCAGGAGGACGTACCCACCCGTGAAGCTGCGTCGCACGGCTCGCACCGCCGCGCTGCTGCTGCCCGTCGCCGTACTGGCCGCGGGCTGCGGCAGTACGGGCCGGCTGGAGAGCGCCGGCCCCACGCCCATCGCGAGCGGACCGGTGCACCTGTGGCCGCACCGCAAGGGCGCCTCCGCGCTGCCCGCCGAGCCGGGCGGCAGCCCGCCGGAGTACGTCAAGGGCATCCCGCCGGTCACCCGCCAGAACGTGCACCAGGTGGACCCGCTCGCGCTCGTCAAGGCCGAGCAGCAGATGAACCAGGGCGTACAGACCGGGCCCGACTGGCTGCCCGACCAGGTGGTGAAGGAGCTCGACTCCTGCGAGGCGGCCGGGAAGCCGGGCTGCCCGGTGCTCGCTCCGTACTACCGCGACCTGACCGGCAACGGGCGCGACGAGCTGATCCTCGGCATCGAGCTGCCGGACCACCAGCTCGCGCTGCGCGCCTACACCGCCGACCCCGACGGCCGGCTCAACCGGATCATGGGCACCATCGAGTCCGTGATCAGCGTGGAGCTGGCCGGGCGGGACGTGATCCTGCGGGTGCCGGGCGGGAACCCCGGCTACGAGTGGAACATCGCCTGGTCCTGGGACCCGAAGCAGCGCACGATGATCATGACGCGCGACCAGATCGTGCGGCTCCCGCAGCAGAACGGCTCCACGGCCTCCCCCAAGCTCCCCGCCCCGTCCCCGCCGTCCGCCGCCCCGCCGGCCGCGACCTCCGCCGCCACCCCGGGTGCGCGATGAAGCTGCGGCTGCCCGCCTGGACGGCGAGCCTCACCTGGAAATCGGCGTGCTTCATCGTCGTCATGTGCTGCACCCTCGCGGCCGTGCTCGGCGCCCTGGTGCACGTGGAGGTCACCCGCCAGACCGTGCACACGGCCCGCGAGAAGGCCCTGACCAAGCTGACCGAGGCGGCCCGCGCCTACGAGGCCGGCGATTCGCTCCCGCACGGCTCGGCGATCGACCCGGCGGATCTGCCGCACTCCCTGCGCCGGCTCGCGGTCAGCGGTCAGCGCGGCACCGTGGTCGCGGAGCTGGGCGGCAGTCCGGTCATGTGGGCGGCTGCTCCCGCGGACGGCCGGGCGCTGGCCACCACCTTCGACTACACCCAGAGCGCGAACACCATCAGCGGGCTGGACAACGCCATCATCGGCTCGTCCGTGCTGGCGATCGGCCTGACCCTGCTGGTCGGCGCGTTCGCGGTCACGAGGATCACGCGGCGGCTGCACCTGACGGCGACCGTGGCGCGCCGGATCAGCCAGGGCGATCTGGACGCCCGGGTCGGCGACCCGCGCACCGGGGACCCGCACCGCCACCAGGACGAGGTGGCCACGGTCGCCGCCGCGCTGGACACGATGGCCTCGACCCTGCAGGCCAAACTGCTGGCCGAGCAGCGGTTCACCGCCGACGTGGCGCACGAGCTGCGCACCCCGCTGACCGGGCTGACGGCCGCAGCGGAGCTGCTGCCGGAGAGCCGGCCCACCGAGCTGGTGCGCGAGCGGGTGCGGACGATGCGGCAGCTGACGGAGGACCTGCTGGAGATCTCGCGGCTCGACTCGGGCAGCGAGCGGCTGGAGACGGACCTGCACCGGCTGGCGCCGCTGGCGCAGCGCGCGGTGCGGGCCTCGGGCACGCAGACGGAGGTCGTCGTCGTACGCGACCTGTACGTGGAGACGGACCGGCGGCGCCTGGAACGCGTCCTGGGGAACCTCGTCGGCAACGCGCACAAGCACGGCCGGGCGCCGGTGGTGCTCACCGTCGACGGGCCGGTGGTGACCGTGCGGGACCACGGCGACGGCTACCCCGACTACCTGGTGGCCCACGGCCCGCAGCGCTTCCGTACGGAGGCGGGCGCCGGGGGCAAGGGCCACGGCCTCGGGCTGACCATCGCGGTGGGCCAGGCGGAGGCGATCGGCGGGAAGCTGGAGTTCCGCAACGCGCCCGACGGCGGTGCGCTCGCCACCCTCACCCTGCCGGCGCCGCCTCCGGGCGAGTCCCCTCCCCTGACCTGAGTCGTCTCTTCCAGAACGGGTGCCCGGACGACGTGGCGGGGCGCGGTGCCGGGCGGCGCGGGTCGGCCACGATCAGGAAGAGAAGGCTCAGGCCCGCGGGCAGCCCCCCGTCACGTCCAGTGGTTCTCCGAGTGCGCGGTCGTGCCCGGGGTCTCGGCGCGTCCGAGGGACGGACACCACGGACACTCCCGGAGGTCGCCCACCGGAGGGGGTGGCGGCAGCGAGAAGCCGGCCCGGTACTCGTCACGGAGTGCCGGCAGCGAGCCCGACGTGCGGGACGGGACACGTCCGCCGGCCGCGCCTGCCTCCGCCAGGCGGCGCGTCAGCCGCCCCAGCGCCGCGCGCACCGTGCACACCAGCTGGCGGAGGGACCACGAGGGTGGGTGGCGGCCCCTGGCCGACCGCCGGGAAGGACCCTCTCGGCAGGAGTTCGACGACACTTCTTTCGGTTCAGGCATTTCTGCCACATCCCTCACCTCGTACGCAGGCGCATAAACCGAGAATTGAACAGACCTCTGCTTTACGCGGCCCGCCCTGGGGTCGAAAACCGGCGATGTACGGTTTGCCGGGGTTTTATCCGCACGACAATGCATTGCCGGGGTTTTTCAGCGATATCCCACCGGGAGCGACTCGACGCGCGGGCCGGGGGAGCCAGGGGCCGCTCTCGGTCGCACCGCCTGCGCCGCGGCCGGCTCGCGAGACAGCCGGGTGGCGTCCACGTGAAGGGACAGGACGTGCTCGAACCGTTCCTGACGCCCCAACTCGACAGCGTCCACGTGCCACAGACGACCGCTCCCCGAGGACCTCAACGCTGTGAGACCTGCACCCAATACGGCAGAGATCAGCACGATCCACAGGAGGATTCCGCCCATGGCTAGTCCTTTCGAAGGCTGGCGCGGGTTCAGGGGTCCGCCGGGCGGAGCCGCAGCGAACTCACGGCATAACGCATTGGCATATGCCGGGTTGCGCGCAGTCCTCCGATTGCAGCCATGCGCACCCGATGGTCACCTCTCCATGCCATGCGATCTACCGATGATCGGTGGGCCGTGCGCGTCGGCCGAACGGGCGCCCGGTCGCCCGTCCCGGCGCCCGGCGCGGGCCGAAAGGAAAAGGATTCGATTGCACTGTGTTCCTCATCCGCCCGCAGAACCGATAAGGCAAGATCGGCGTTAATTCAACCGGACCATCACCCGGATGGCGCATACCCGGACCAACATCGACTGCGTTTATGGAATATGACAACAGCAAAGTTCCCCATCTGCTTCGGCAAGATTGCAGGGGAAAACGGGGAGAGAGATCACATCCGCTCCGGTGCCGTCCGGCTCGGGGAATGGATCTTCACTCCGGGTTCGGGTGACGGCGGCGGGACCCGCCACGCAACGCTGGAACACGAGACGCGGGAGATCCACCTGCGTTACTCGTCCCCCGCCCTCGAGGACTTCCTCCGCGCGATGACCGCGCTCCAGGGCGAGCTCGGCAGGCAGTGGGGGAACACGGCGGTGCCCACACCGGCCGCCGACCAGTGCCCGGGTGGCAACCCCCGTGTTTGAGCCGTACGGGTACCCGGACATCCACACCCTCCACCCCCCGCAGGAGGCGCCCCCGGTGTGGGGCAGGCCGGAACACGCCCAGCAGGCCGGCCCAGGCCAACCGCTCGGCGGGCTCGGCGAGGTGCACCCGCCGTGGAACCCGGCGGAGGAACTCGCCATCCTCCTCCAGGAGAACGCCGTCCCCGGACCGCCGGAGCCCTTCGCCCGCGACGGATTCGACGGCGTCGGCGGCACGGCCGACACTCTCGGCGCCGCCGCGCTGCACCACGGCTCCCCCGGGCACGCTCCCGAACAGCCCTCCGGCGGGCACCGCCGACACACGTCGAAAACGCCGGTGGTGACACTGCTGGAGACGAGCAGCGTGTTCACGGCCGCGCTGGTCGGCGCCATCGCCTCCGTGGTGAGCATCCTCAGCGGGCTCGCCATCTGCGACGCCCTGCGCGAGAGCGCCGGCCCCCACACGGCGCCCGCGGTGGTCAGCTGGTGGCCGCTGCTGATCTACGGCCCCTGGATGGTCGCCTCCCTGTCCATCCTCAGATCGGCCCTGCACCAGCGCCGGGCGCTGCACTCCTGGTCGATCGTCCTGCTGTTCTCCACGCTGGCCACGCTTCTGTGCGTGGCACAGGCGCCCAGGACGATCGTCGCCGGGGCGGTATCCGCTCTTCCCGCGGTGGCAGCGCTGGCCTGCTTCCAGCAGCTGGTCCGGCAGATCACGCTCACGCGACCACCTCGGCAAGCCGCTCCGCGGCACCGCAACCCGATGCCGTTCGCGCCGACGCCGCTCCGCCAGAAGGCGGCCGCCACGCGCAGCCGGAGCGGCGTGCCTCCCGGCTACACCGCCGCGGACGACCGGGCCGCCCGCCCCCCGTCCCTCGGACAGGGCTTCCGGTACGACGCATGACGGTCGCACGCATGCGGACCTGCCTGCGCGTGCGCAAGCCGACGCAGGACGACGTCCGGGTCCTGCGATTCCCTCCTCACCGGCGGCCGGTGGGCAGCCGCCGCCTCCCCGGCCGAGCCGGTCCCTTCCGCCCCGTCCCACGGGTGCACGCCCGCACCTGTGGAACGAAGATCGAAAGCGATGGTCACGGGCCGTGCGCAGACTCAGTCCGACGGTCTGCCCCGCCCTGGTCGACACGCCTGCACGAGAGGTCGGCACGATGCCGTACGAGATGACCTATGCCGAACGCGTCCAGTACAAGCGGCGCCAGGACGCCGCCTACGAGGCGGGCGAGGACGCCGTCCGCAACCTCAAGGCCGCCCTCGCCCGCGCGGACCTGACCCTTCCCTCCTTGTCCAACGACGGGCCGGTGGCCGGCCACGGCTTCGTCCGGCTCGGAGGATGCAACGCCGATCTCGCCAACCGGCTCGCCGAAGTCATCGCCGCGGGCGCCGACGTGCTGAAGGGCCTGCGGTGAGAGGTCGGCAGGCCGGGGCCGCCCCGGAAGCGTGCGCGCCGGGGCGCGCCGGCCCGGGAGGGACGGCGGGGGCGCGCCCTACGGGCCGATCAGTCGGGCCTTCGCCGCCGTGAACTCCTCTGCGGTCAGCAGGTCCTCGCGCGCCAGCTCGGCCAGTTTCGCCAGCTGCCCGGCGAGGTCGGCCGACCCGGTCGCGGCGGGCTCCCGGGCGGGGGACCCCCCGGCGGCGGAGCCCGCCGGGGGGGCGCCCCGGGCGCCGGAGCCCGCGGCCGGAGCGGCGGCCGCGGGGCCGGCCGGGGCGGCGGCGTCCCACACGTACACGCCGCTCGTCAGCATGCCGCGCAGCAGCGGGGCGCCCGCGGGCCGCTCGGCGGGGCGGACCACCTCGTGGACGGGGCGTACGAACACCTCAGGCTCCCTTCGCCGCGCGGACCTGCTCCAGCCGGTCGACGGGGATCCGGACCGAGCCCGCGATCCGTCCGCCGGCGGCCCGTACCGCCACCGCCGCGTCCTCGGCCCAGACGTGTTCGACCAGGATCAGCAGGGCGCAGGTGCCGCGGTCCAGCAGGCTCGCGGCCTCCTGGACGTCCTCGGGGCCGATGAGCGGCTCCGCCTCCCGGCCCGTCAGGAGGCCCCGGAGTTCGTGGAACTCGTCGAGTTCGGCGGCCAGCACGTCGTCCGACGCCGTCCGGGTGGCGACGAGCGCGTCGATCAGGCGTACGTTCCCGGTCTTGCGCAGCCCCAGGACGGCGGTCACCGCCTGGACGCGCAGCTGCTCCTCGGGAAACGCGAGGACGATGAACTCCACAGGCCCCATGTACCGCTCCCCTGTCCGCTTCTGACGTTTCTTCGGCACACTATGACATGACCAGACATAAAGGGGCATAAGCTTCGAGCGCTTGCTACGTTGCCAATATGACCGCATTGACGGCAAAGGCGACGGACGCCCCGCCGCTCGATCCACGCCACCCCAAGCGCAGGGGCGTCGAGCTGGCCCTCCTCGCGGGCGCCGTCCTGATCGTCCTCCTCGGCTACGTCTGCGCCGGCCTCGCCACCCGCGGCCACCTGCCCCCGGACACGTCCGGATACGCCGCCGCCCTCGGCTCCGCGGCCCTGCTCGCGCACCTCGCCGTCCGCTTCCGCGCCCCGTACGCCGATCCGCTGCTGCTGCCGATCGCGGTCCTGCTCAACGGGCTGGGCCTGGTGCTGATCTCACGGCTGGACCTGGAGACCCCGGACCATCCCGCGGCGCGCACCCAGCTGGTCTGGTCCGCGCTGGGGATGGCGCTGTTCGTCGCGGTGGTCGTGGTGCTGCGCGACCACCGGGTGCTCCAGCGGTACGCGTACCTCTCGGTGGTCACCGCCCTGGTCCTGATGCTGGTCCCGGTCTTCTTCCCCGCGGTCAACGGCGCCCACATCTGGATCCGGGTCGGCGGACTCTCCTTCCAGCCGGGCGAGTTCGCCAAGGTGCTGCTCGCGCTCTTCTTCGCCGCGTACCTCGCCGCGAACCGCACCGCGCTCGCCCTCACCGGCCGGCGCGTGATCGGCAGGCTGCGGCTGCTGCCCGGCCGGGTCCTCGGTCCGATCCTGGGCATCTGGCTGCTCAGCGTCGGCGTGCTGGTCCTCGAACGCGACCTCGGGACCTCCCTGCTCTTCTTCGGCCTGTTCGTGATCATGCTGTTCGTCGCCACCGGGCGGATCGGCTGGATCGCGGTCGGACTGCTGCTCGCGGGGCTCGGCGCGTACGCCGTCGGGACCCTGGAGCCGCACGTGAACAGCCGGGTCGACGACTGGCTGAACCCCTTCGCCTCCATCGAGCGCGGCCAGGGCCCCGGCCAGCTGGCCCAGTCCCTCTTCGCCTTCGGCGCGGGCGAGATGCTCGGCACCGGCCTCGGGCACGGCAACTCCATCCTGATCGGTTTCGCCGCCAAGTCCGACTTCATCCTGGCCACGGCGGGCGAGGAGCTCGGCTTCGCCGGGCTCAGCGCGATCCTGCTGCTGTACGGGCTGCTGGTCGCGCGGGGCTTCCGGGCCGGACTCGCCCTGCGCGACCCCTTCGGGCGGCTGCTCGCGACGGGCCTGGCCGCGATCGTGGCCCTCCAGGTCTTCGTGATCACCGGCGGGGTGACCGGCCTGATCCCGCTGACCGGCATGGCCATGCCCTTCCTCGCACAGGGCGGCTCGTCCGTGGTCACCAACTGGATCATCGTCGCGCTGCTGATCCGGCTGAGCGACTGCGCCCGCAGACCCGGGCCCGCCCACGAGGGGGAGGAATGATCCGCTACATCCGCTGGTCGGCCGGGTTCTGCGCACTGCTGCTCGTCGCACTCCTGCTCAACGCGATCCGCGTCCAGGTCACCGAGGCGGGCGCGCTGGCCCGGAACCCGGCCAACAAGCGCGAGAGCATCGCGCGGTACGCCAAGCCCCGCGGCGACGTCCTGGTCGACGGCAAGCCGGTCACCGGCTCCCGGGACAGCGGCCAGCTGCTGCGCTTCGAGCGCACCTATCTGAACGGGCCCCTGTACGCGCCCGTCACCGGCTTCTCCTCGCAGACGTACGGCACGAGCTTCGTCGAGCGGGCCGAGGACGGGATCCTGTCCGGCACCGACCCCGCCCTCTCGCTGATCCCGGTGTGGAACGACGTGCTGCGCAGGCGCCCGCCGGGCGGGGACGCGGCGACCACCGTGAAGGCGCAGATGCAGCTGGCCGCGTACACCGGGCTCGCGGGCCGCCGGGGCGCGGTCGCCGCGCTGGAGCCCGCCACCGGCCGGATCCTCGCGCTGGTGAGCAGCCCGTCGTACGACCCCGGTGTGCTGTCCGGGACGGGCACCCGGGTCAAGGAGGCGTGGCGGCGGCTGAACGCCGACCCGACCCGGCCGATGCTCAACCGGGCGCTGCGGGAGACGTATCCGCCCGGCTCCACCTTCAAGATCGTGACCGCGGCGGCCGCGCTGGACTCCGGTGCGGTCACGGATCCGCGGGCGCCGACCGACACGCCCGACCCGTACCCGCTGCCGGGCACGCGGACCGTGCTGCCGAACGCCGGCACCGGCTGCCGGGACGCCTCGATGGCCGAGGCGGTGCAGTGGTCCTGCAACACGGTGATGGCGAAGATCGGCGTCCGGGTCGGACTGCGCGGGATGGTCGAGGCGGCGGAACGATTCGGCTTCAACGACCCGGGACTGCGGGTTCCGTCCTGGGTGTCCCGGTCGAACTTCGACACGGACATGAGCCCGGACCAGCTCGCGCTGTCCTCCATCGGGCAGTTCAACACCAAGGCGACACCGCTCCAGATGGCGATGGTCGCCGCGGCCGTCGCCAACGGCGGGGAAGTGATGTACCCGTACCTGGTGGAGCGGACCACGGAGGACGACGGGGGCCTGGTCCGGCAGAGCGGCCGGCGGCCGCTGGGGCGGGCGATGAACCCGGCCACCGCGATGCGGCTCCAGCAGATGATGGTCCGGGTCGTGGAGGACGGGACGGGTCGCAACGCCGCCGTCCCCGGCGCCGAGGTGGGCGGCAAGACCGGCACCGCGCAGCACGGGCTGGGCAACGCCGGTACGCCGTACGCCTGGTTCATCGCATGGGCCAGGCCCGAGGGCTCGCCGCTGCCGGCGGTCGCGGTGGCGGTGGTCGTGGAGGACGCGGAGGCCGACCGCGGGGACATCAGCGGCAACAGCAGTGCGGCACCCATCGCGCGGGCGGTGATGGAGGCGGCCCTGTCGGACGCGGCCCGTCCCGCATCGCGATAAGGCGTTGCCGGAGCGCCCGGCCGCGTGCCTAGGCTGCGGACATGACCGACTCTCACCTGCACGAGCTCGCACAGGTCAACATAGGACGCGTCAAGTACCCCACCGACGCACCGGAGTTCAAGGACTTCATGGACGGGCTGGAGCCCGTGAACGCCGTGGCCGACCGGGCGGACGGATTCGTCTGGCGGCTCCAGGACGACTCCGGCGACGCGACCGCGTACCGGGTTCTGAACGACGACAAGATGATGATCAACATGTCGGTGTGGCGGGACACCGGCTCGCTGACCGCGTTCATGTACCAGGGGCTCCACCGCGAGCTGCTGTCCCGCCGCCGCGAGTGGTTCGAGCACCTCACCGAGGCCGTGACCGCCCTGTGGTGGGTGCCGGCGGGCCACCGGCCCACGGTGGCGGAGGCCGAGGAGCGGATCGTCCACCTGCGGGAGCACGGCCCGACGCCGTACGCCTTCACGCTGCGCAGCTCGTTCCCGCCCGGCCCCGCCGACCCGGTCGGCCCGGCCGGCAGCGCGGCACCCGCGAGCGGCGGACCGGCGTGACGGGCGCGTCCGCGTCCGGCCCGCGCGCCGCCGTCCTCACGCCGTCCCGGACTGCGCTCCGTGGGCGATGGCGGCCTCCACCTCGGCGATCCGTTCCTGCTCCTCGGCCGCGAACCGCTCGCGGTCGAGGGCCTCGGCGATCTCCTCGTCCTGGCTCATCAGCAGGTCCAGGTTGGAGTCGCCCATCTCGAAGACGCCCATGTCGAGGTAGGCCTTCTGGAGCCGCTCGCCCCACAGTCCGATGTCCTTGACGCAGGGCACGATCCGGCTGAAGAGCAGCTTGCGGAAGAGGTGCAGGAACTCGGAGTTCTCCGAGAGCTCGTCCGCCTCCTTCCTCGGGATGCCGAAGTTCTCCAGCACCTCGACCCCGCGCAGCCGGTCCCGCATCAGGTAGCAGCCCTCGATGACGAACTCCTCGCGTTCGCGCAGCTCGGCGTCCGTCAGCTGTCCGTAGTAGTCGCGCAGGGCCATCCTGCCGAAGGCCACGTGCCGGGCCTCGTCCTGCATCACGTACGCGAGGATCTGCTTGGGCAGCGGTTTGGGCGTGGTGTCGCGGATCATCCCGAAGGCGGCGAGCGCGAGCCCCTCGATGAGCACCTGCATGCCCAGGTACGGCATGTCCCAGCGCGAGTCGCGCAGGGTGTCGCCCAGCAGCGCCTGGAGGTTGTCGTTGACCGGGTACAGCATGCCGAGCTTCTCGTGCAGGAAGCGCCCGTAGATCTCGGCGTGCCGGGCCTCGTCCATGGTCTGGGTGGCCGAGTAGAACTTGGCGTCCAGGTCCGGTACGGACTCCACGATGCGTGCCGCGCAGACCATGGCGCCCTGCTCTCCGTGCAGGAACTGGCTGAACTGCCAGGAGGTGTAGTGCCGGCGCAGGTCGCCCTTGTCCTTCTCGGTGAGCTTGGCCCAGTGCCGGGTGCCGTAGAGGGTCATGGCCTCGTCGGGGGTGCCCAGGGGGTCGTACGGGTCGACTTCGAGGTCCCAGTCGATCCGCTTCATGCCGTCCCACTGCTTGTCCTTGCCCTTCTGGTAGAGGGCGAGGAGCCGCTCGCGGCCTTCGTCGTACTCCCAGCTGAACCGGGCGACGCCGGTCGCGGGGATCTGCCACACCGGTTCACCCGGGTCCTTGGTGTAGAGCTCGTGCGTCGACACCGACGCCCCCTTATCCGACGGAAGATGCGGAGTGCCGTACAGGTCTGGACAGTTGGCAGCGTCACACGTTGGTAGACGCGGGGTCAACAACTCGTGCGCGAGGGATTGACGACCTTGCTGACAGGCAGTCTCATAAGCAGTGACCGCTGGTAACCCCTCATTCGGCGAGGTGCCCCCGCCATGACCACCGTGACCGACAGTGCCGCCCTCAGGGACGCGCTCGGGCTGCTCAAGGACCGCGAGCAGGTCGCCGAGCGGCTGCTCGACTCCTCCGCCAAGCACTCCTTCGACCCGGACCGCGAACTCGACTGGGAGGCCCCTCCCGTCGACGGCAAGTGGTACTGGCCGCCGGAGCTGGTCTCGCTCTACGACACCCCGATGTGGAAGAAGATGGCCGAGGAGCAGCGCATGGAGCTGGCCCGGCACGAGGCCGCCGCGCTCGCCTCCCTCGGCATCTGGTTCGAGATCATCCTGATGCAGCTGCTCGTCCGGCACATCTACGACAAGCCCCTGACCAGCATGCACGTCCGCTACGCGCTCACCGAGATCGCCGACGAGTGCCGGCACTCGATGATGTTCGCCCGCATGATCCAGCGTCACGGGGCGCCCGCGTACCCGGTGTCGAGGACGAACCACAACCTCGGCCGGATGCTCAAGACCGTCTCCACCACCCCCGGCTCCTTCGCCTGCACCCTGCTCGGCGAGGAGGTGCTCGACTGGATGCAGCGGCTCACCTTCCCGGACGAGCGGATCCAGCCGCTCGTGCGCGGGGTCACCCGGATCCACGTCATCGAGGAGGCCCGGCACGTCCGGTACGCCCGCGAGGAGCTGCGCCGCCAGATGGTCACCGCGCCGCGCTGGGAGCAGGAGCTGACCCGGATCAGCTGCGGCGAGGCCGCCCGCGTCTTCTCCGTGGCCTTCGTCAACCCGGCCGTGTACGCGAACGTCGGCCTCGACCGGCGCGAGGCCGTGGCCCAGGTGAAGGCGAGCGGGCACCGCCGCGAGGTGATGCAGACGGGCGCCAGGCGGCTCACCGACTTCCTCGACGACATCGGCGTACTTCGCGGAGTGGGCCGGAAGCTGTGGCAGAGGTCCGGACTCCTGGCCTGACCGGCGCGCCGCGGGGTTGGGCACTGCTGGTCCTTTGGTTCGCGCTCGTGAGTGATAGTGCATTTGATTGGGTGTCGTTACGGTCGGGTGAACGAACCTCAAGGAGCGGGCGAAGGCGCAGGGTGTGCATCCGCAGACCGCGTATCGCTGGTTCCGTGAGGGCACGTTGCCGGTCCCGGCCGAGCGGGTGGGGCCGCGCACGATCAGTGGGCGCTCTCCCGGCGTTGTCAGCTCGCGCACATCCAAAAGCACAAGCGGGGACCACACAACGAACGCGGGAGACCAGCGCATCCAAAACCGTTCGGGATGCGCGCAGTGCCAGAACGCGGGTCCAACACGCACTCCTGCCCACTGATTGGGAACGGTTACCCTGCGGGCATGACCCCGACCACGCCGACGCGGTCGTACCGCCGGCTGAGCGTCGAAGAGCGGCGCGGCCAGCTGCTCGACGCCGCCCTCCAGCTCTTCGCGCACCGCGCACCCGAGGACGTGTCGCTGGACGACGTCGCGGAGGCGGCGGGGGTCTCGCGGCCGCTGGTCTACCGGTACTTCCCGGGCGGCAAGCAGCAGTTGTACGAGGCCGCGCTGCGGTCGGCGGCCGACGAGCTCGCCCTGTGCTTCGCCGAACCGCAGGCGGGCCCGCTCACCCGCCGGCTCTCCCGGGCCCTGGACCGCTACCTCGCCTTCGTCGACGAGCACGACGCCGGCTTCAGCGCGCTGCTCCAGGGCGGCAGCGTCGTGGAGACCTCGCGGACCACTGCGACGGTGGACGGGATCCGGCGCACGGCCGCCGAGCAGATTCTCGTGCACCTCGCCGTGCCGGTGCCGGGCCCGCGGCTGCGGATGATGGTCCGCACCTGGATCACGGCGGTGGAGGCCGCGTCCCTGATCTGGCTGGACGAGGGCAAGCAGCCGCCGCTGGAGGAGCTGCGCGACTGGCTCGTGGACCAGTTCATCGCGCTGCTGACGGCGACGGCGGCCACGGACCCGCAGACGGCCGCCGCGGCCCGCGCGGCGCTGGCCCTCGAATCCGCCGAAGGCCCGGTGGGCGTCCTCGCCCGCCGGGTGATCCCGGTGGTCTCGGAGGCGGCGCACCTACTGTAGGGCTGTGAAAAGCGAGAGCATCCACTTCTTCGGCGGCCCGATGGACGGCCGCTCCCTGCCGATCCTCCTGGGGCCGACCGGGCACCCGCCGAAGGTGTACGAGATCCCGGTCCCGGACGCGGACGGCGGCCCGCCGACGGTGCTGGTGTACCGGCGGGTCCCCGCGGGGTACTCGAAGCGGCTCAAGCTCCAGCGGGGCTGGAAGTACGAGTTCGACCCGACCGGCAAGCGCGACCGGCTGAAGTGGCCCTGGTCCAAGCCGGACCGCGAGGTTCCGCCGGGCGGGTGACAGCCACACTCGCGTCGACACGAGTGGGCGATTCGTACTATTTCACTGCAATGTGCGTGGCACGATCCCTCCGTCGGAGGTGATCACATGTCACGAGGACCACTGCGCACGGCCTGTGTGGCCGCCGCGGCCGCCACCGCCCTGGTCACGGCCGCCCCCCTGCCCGCCACGGCGGTGCCCCCGGACCCGGCGGACCCGCCCGCGGCCGCGGCGTCCGCCGTCCCGGCCGCAGCGGCGGCTCCGGCCGCCCCGGGGCAGGGCATCGCGGAGCTGCTGACCCGCCTGCAGACGCTGTACCAGCGCGCCGAGGAGGCCTCCGAGGCGTACAACGCCACCGAGGCCGCGCTCAAGGCCCGGCAGCAGGAGGAGCGCCGGCTCAGCGGGGACCTCGGCAGGGCCCGCAACGCCCTCGGCACCGAACGGGCCCTGGCCGGCCGGCTGGCACGGCAGCAGTACCAGGGCGCGGCGGGCTTCTCGCCGTACGCCCGCATGTTGCTGTCCGGCGACCCGCAGCAGGTCGTGGACGAGCGCCGGATGGCCGTGCGGGAGGCCGCCCACCGGGCCGCCGTACTGGCCCGGCTCTCCGGCGCGGAGCAGCGCGCGGACGACCTGGCCACCGAGGCCCGCAAGGCCCTGGACACGCAGCAGGCCCTGGTCGCACGGCAGAAGGCGCAGCGCGACGAGGTCGGCCGGCAGCTCGGCGAGGTGCAGCGGCTGCTGGCCACGCTCACGGCCGAGCAGCTCGCCCAGCTCGCGGAACGCGAACGCACCGAGGACGCCGAGGCCCAGCAGAAGCTGGAGGACTCGGGGCGGCTCGGCACGCCCGGGAGCACGGGCACGGCCCGTACCCCCACG
Organism: Streptomyces sp. NPDC037401; assembly: GCF_055602345.1. Lineage (NCBI taxonomy): Bacteria > Bacillati > Actinomycetota > Actinomycetes > Kitasatosporales > Streptomycetaceae > Streptomyces > Streptomyces sp. NPDC037401. Next base: position 8,137 of record NZ_JBVJWO010000023.1, on the reverse strand, counting down.
GCCGCGGGCGGCGCGGCGGTCACGTACGCGACCCGGCAGATCGGCAAGCCGTACGTCTGGGGCGCGGAGGGGCCGTCGTCCTTCGACTGCTCGGGACTCACCTCGCAGGCCTGGGCGCACGCGGGACGGACGATCCCCCGGACCAGCCAGGAGCAGTGGGCGCAGCTGCCCAAGGTGCCCCTGGACCGGTTGCGCCCCGGCGACCTGGTCGTCTACTTCCCCAAGGCCACCCACGTGGCGATCTACCTGGGCGACGGGAAGGTGGTGCAGGCACCGCGGCCGGGCGCGCGCGTGAAGGTGTCCCCCCTCGCGGCGAACCCGCTGCTGGGGGCCGTACGGCCGGACCCGCAGGGACAACCGCTGCCGGAGGGCGGGTACGCCCCGCCGCCGCTCCCCGGGGAAGCGGCGGCGGGGGACGACACGGGTTACGCGTCCGAGGAGGCGCCCGCGGATTCGGCCGCAGCGTCCTCCGCGGGGGCCTCCGCGGATTCCTTCGGGGACGCACCGGCCGAGGAGGCGACGGACGAGGCGACCTCGGCGAGGTAGTCGGCCGCGTCCTGCGGGTCGTAGAAGAAGCCGTCGAAGTCGGCCGGGTTGTCGAAGCCGTTGGCGAAACGGTCCGCCACAGGCTGGAGCTGCCCGGCCGCGCCGATCAGGTTCAGCACGTGCTCCGGCGGGACGCCCAGCATGGCGTTGGTCCACTGGGTGACCGGCTTGCCGGTGGTGAACCAGAACTTGTCGAAGGTGGCCTTCATCCAGGCCTCGTCGAACGGCTTGTCGCCGTGCATGAGGATCGAGGAGAGGTACGAGGCCGCGCACTTGGCGGCGGAGTTCGAGCCCTGGCCGGTGATCGGGTCGTTCGCGACGACGACGTCCGCGACGCCGAGGACCAGCCCGCCGCCGGGCAGCCGCCCGACCGGGTTGCGCACGACCGGGGCGTACCGACCGGCCAGGGTGCCGCCCGCGTCGGTCAGATCGACCTTGGTGGCGCGCGCGTACTCCCAGGGCGTGAACTTCTCCATCAGCTCCAGGGTGAGCGCCAAGTGCTCGGCGGGGTCCGTGATGCCCTGGAAGACGTCGACCGGACCGCCGGGGATGCCCTCCCAGAAGAGGATGTCGGCGCGGCCGGAGGTGGTGAGGGTCGGCATCACGAACAGCTCGCCGACGCCGGGGACGAGGTTGCAGCGGACCGCTTCCGTATCCGGGTGCTCGGGGCGCGGGCCGAGCCCGTGCACGTAGCTGACGGCCAGCGCGCGCTGCGGGGCGTCGTACGGGGAGCGGGCGGCATCGCGGCCGAACATCGACACGAGTTCGCCCTTGCCGGCGGCGACGAGTACGAGGTCGTACGTCTTCGAGAAGAAGTCCAGGTCGGAGACGCTCGCGCCGTGGATGACGAGCTGGCCGCCGCGCTGGGCGAAGGTGTCGAGCCAGCCGGCCATCTTGACGCGCTGGTCGACGGACTGCGCGAAGCCGCGGAGGCTGCCGAGCCAGTCGACGGGCCGGGAGGCGTCGGGGGCGGCGACGGAGACGCCGAGGCCGCCGATCTTCGGAGCCTGCCCCTCCCAGAAGCTCAGGCCGAGGTCGCGCTCGTGCCGGAGCGCACCGTCGAACATGCACTGCGTGGACATGACGCGGCCGCTGCGGATCTCGTCCGCGGTCCGGTTGGACATGAGGGTGACCTCGTACCCCTTGGACTGGAGTCCGAGGGCGAGCTGGAGGCCGGACTGGCCGGCTCCGACGACGAGTATCTTCCGCATGGCTCTATCTCTCCGGCTGTTCTGGGGTGTGGTCGAGGGCGTGCCCGACGAGGCTGAGCAGCGATTCGAGCACCGTGGCCCGCAGGCGTGCGTCCATGATCACGATCGGTACGTCCGGTGGCACGGTGAGCGCTTCCCGGACGTCCTCGGGCTCGTAGGAGCGCGTGCCCTCGAAGTGGTTGACGGCGACGATGTACGGCAGCCCGCAGCTCTCGAAGTAGTCGAGGGCGGGGAAGCTGTCGGGGAGCCGGCGGGTGTCGGCGAGGACGATGCCGCCGATCGCGCCGCGCACCAGGTCGTCCCACATGAACCAGAAGCGCTCCTGGCCCGGGGTGCCGTACACGTACAGGACGAGGTCGTCGTCGAGCGTGATGCGGCCGAAGTCCATCGCGACGGTGGTGGTGTTCTTGTCCGGGGTGGCGGACAGGTCGTCGGTGGGGATGCTGGCCTCGGTCATCACCGCTTCGGTGCGCAGCGGGGTGATCTCCGAGACGCATCCGACGAAGGTGGACTTGCCGACGCCGAAGCCGCCGGCGACGACCACCTTGACGGCGATCGGGGCGCGGGAGCGGTCGTACTGCCAGGGCTGTATGCCCTCGTCGCTCTCGGTGAGGGGGTCAAAGACGGCGGAGCCCACTGAGCACCCTTTCGAGCAGAGCGCGTTCGGGCCGGCCGCTGCCGTGGCCGGTGCCGTAGACGCGGATCCTTCCCTGGTCCGCAAGATCGCTGACCAGGACGCGGACGACCCCGAGCGGCAGCTTCAGCAGGGCCGATATCTCGGCGACCGTGCGCATCCGGCGGCAGACCTCGACGATGGCCCGCATCTCGGGTATCCGGGCCGGGCCCTCGGCCTTGGCGTCGAGGGCGGCCACGAAGGTCTCCACGAGCAGCACGTGCCCGAAGCGGGTGCGGCCGCCGGTCAGGGAGTACGGGCGGACGCGGGCGGGGCGGCGGTCGGCTCCGCGTATCGGCAGCCGGTCGCTCACGGTGTTCTCTCCAGGGACTGGCGCAGCTCGCTGCGGACTTCGGGGGTCAGGACGTGGCCGGCCCGGCCGACGAACAGCGCCATGTGGTAGGCGACGACGCTCATGTCGCAGTCCGGCGTGGCGTGGACGCCGAGCAGCGAGCCGTCACTGATGGCCATGACGAAGACGCTGCCGTGCTCCATGGAGACCATGGTCTGCTTGACCCCGCCCGCCTCCATGAGCTGGGCGGCGCCGTAGGTGAGGCTGCCCAGTCCGGAGACGATGGTCGCGAGGTCGGCGGAGGCTCCGCGGGGCCCCTTCGTGTCCTTCTTGGGTGCGTCGGCGAGCCCTGGGTCGGAGGACAGCAGCAGCAGTCCGTCCGAGGAGACCACGGCCACGGAAATGAGGCCTGGCACCTCCTCGACCAGGTCGGTCAGCAGCCACTGAAGATTGCGGGCCTGTGTGCTCAGTCCGTACGTACTGGGCGCGGTCACGTGCGTGCCTCCTCGACGGTGTCCCCCTCGTCCTTCGCCCGCTCGGCCATTTCGGCGTCAACCACCCGCCGGCCGTCGCGGGCCCCCTGGTAGAACCCCCCGAGACGGCGCCGCAGTTCCTCGGCGTCAACCCGCGGGGCGGTCTTTCGCTCGCTCGTGGGAGCGGGCTCGACGATGCGCGGCGTCCGCTTGGGCAGTCCCTTGTCGGTGAGCCGGTACGGCTGCTCCGGCTCGGGGGTGTCCTGCCGGCCGTCGGCCTGCTGCGGGAGGGGTGCGGCGAGCACCCACGCGTCGGGCTCGTCCTCGTGCCGGACCTCCGGCTCGGGCGCGTGCCGGTGCTCGTGTTCGGCCCGGGGCTCGGGCGTGTGCGGGGGCTCGGGCGTGTGCTCGGGCGTGTGCTCGGGCTGAGGTGCGTGCTCGGCTTCGGGCTCGGCGTCGGGTGCGGGGACCCGGAACACCTGGGCGGCCGGCGGAAGCTGCTCCTCCGGCACGGCCGGAGCGGGCACGTCGAAGACCTGGCGCCGGGTGACGACCGCCTCCGGCTCGGGCCCGGCGGCCGGCTCCTCGGGCGCGGCGTACGCGTGTACGTCCCCGGAGCCGGGCTCGGGGGCCGGTACGCGGAACACCTCGTCCGCCGGGGGCAGCGGCTCCTCCGGCGCGGCGAAGCCGTGCGGCTCGGCGGACTCCCGGAACGGCTCGGGCTCCGGCGCGTCCACGAGATCGGACGCGGGCTCGGGCGCGGGCTCGGGCGCGGGCTCGGGCTGCGGCTCCGCGGTGAGGGCCTCGGGCGCGGGCCGCGGCGTGAAGGCCTCGGCCTCGGGCGCGGGCTGCGGCGTGAAGGCCTCGGTCTCGGGCGCGGGCGCGGCCTCGGGGGTGGCGGCCGCTGCGGCGGCCGCGGCCGCCTCGGCGAAGGCCGACTCCGCGAGGGCGATCGCCGGGTCCGGGCGGCGGTGGCGCGGCGGCAGCGTGTTGGAGTTGGCCTCCGCGACCGCGCCGGGCAGGTGCAGCGCCGGGGCTCCGGGGATGCCGGCCGTGTGCTCCGGGGCGGCCGGTGCGGCGGGCAGCAGGGCCTCCGGGACGACGACCAGCGCCTCCGTGCCGCCGCCCCTGCGGGCGCGCAGCTCCGCCGTGACGCCGTGGCGCGCGGCGAGCCGACCGGCCACGTACAGGCCGAGGCCGAGGCCGTGCTCCGACTCCTCCTCGTGCTCGTACGCGTCGGGGTCCGCGAGCCGGGCGTTGAGCGCGGCGAGGCGGTCGTCGGTGACTCCGATGCCCTCGTCCTGGACGGACAGCACGACCTCGCCGGCATCCGTCAGCCAGGCAGCGACCTTCACCTTCGCGTCGGGCGGCGAGAAGGTGGTGGCGTTCTCCAGGAGCTCGGCGACGACGTGCGAGACGTCGTCGGCGGCGTGCCCGGCGACCTGCGCGTACACGGGGAGCGTCTGGAGGTCCACGCGCTCGTAGCGCTCGATCTCGCTGACCGCGGCCCGCATGACGTCGACCAGCGGGACCGGGCCCGCGTGGCCGTGGGCGTGCTCCTGGCCGGCCAGGACGAGCAGGTTTTCGTTGTGGCGGCGCATGACGGTCGCCAGGTGGTCGACCTTGAAGAGGGTCGCGAGCCGGTCCGGGTCCTGCTCCTTGGCCTCCATCTGCTCGATGACCGCGAGCTGCCGCTCGACCAGGCCCAGCGTGCGCAGCGAGAGGGAGACGGAGGTGGTGGACATGACGCGGCGGTACTCGGCCAGGTTGGCGCGCAGCTCGGCCAGTTCCTTGTCGAGGGCCGTCTTCGCGGCGCTGAGGGTGTCGTTGCGGTCGATCAGGCGGCGGCGGTCGGCGTCGAGGCCGGCGATCCGCGTGTGGAGGGAGGTCGACTGGGATTCGTTGCGGGCCTGGATCGCGTTGAGCGACCGGACCACCGCCGCGAATTCGTCGTTGCGGCCGATGAAGCGGACCGGGTCCGCGGCGCCCTCCGGGGACGCGAGCCGCTCGGCGCCCCGCTTGAGCACCGACAGCGGCCGGGTCAGCGTGCGCGCGACGCCCGTGGAGACGCCGATCGCGATGAGGAACAGCAGGCCGACGAGGGCGAGGAGCACTTCCAGCTCGGTGACGTCGTCGTCGCGCAGTCCGGCGAGCGCCGTGGCGCGCTCCGCGGCCAGGGTCGACTCGACCGAGCGCATCCGGTCGATGCGCGCGGTGAGCGCGGCGGCGACGGCCTCGGCGTCGAGCTTGCGGTCGGATCCGGTCAGGCCGGTGCCGTCGGCCAGCTTGGCGAGATAGCCGTCGGCGGCCTTGACCTCGGGACCGGTGACCGTCGCGGCGAGGGTCTCGCGGACGTCGGTTCCGGCGGCCCGCTCGAAGGCGTCGAGGGCCGCCTGCTCCCGGACCCGGGAGCGCTGGGCCGCTGCGGTCAGTTCGCCGCGGGTCTTGTCCTCGGGGCTGGGCCCGGATTCCTCGTACCGCCCGGTGACCGGGTTGTAGACCGTCTCGGGTTCCTCGCCCTCCGGCACGGCGAGTGCGGCGAGGATCAGGGCGCGCGTGGCGGAGGCCTGCTCGACGGCCTGGCCGAGCGGGGCGAGGGCGCGGGCGGTGGCCAGCGCGGCGGCGGCCCGCGGCGGGGTGCGCTCGGCGAGCTCGTCGGCGGGGGCGAGGAGCTCGCCGATGACCTCGGAGTACGCCTGGTGGGTGGCGAGGGCGGTGCCCTTGCCGGTGAGGGCGGCCGTGCGTACGGACTTCACCCGCTGGAGGGCGCGCCGGAGGTCCTCGCCGGCCCCGGGGCCGGCCTCGCCGATCTGCTGGTCGACGCGGGCGGCGCGGTCCTGGACCGCGGCCTTCCCGGCGTTCTCGCGGCCGTCGGCGACGAACTCGACCGCGGCGTCCCGCTCGTCGGAGAGCGCGTGCGCGAGGGTGAGGGTCTGCCGGGTGTGCTCGGAGAGCGTGACCAGCCGCTGGGACTCGTTCAGTTCGGCCGACGCGGAAACGGCGGCGGGAGCTCCCGCGCCGAGGACCGTGAGGCCGACCACGGCGACGCTGAGGACGAGCCGGCTGCGCACGCGCACGGAGCGGCCGTCAGCCCCGTTGCCCGCGGTGCCTCCGGAGCGCTCTGGCCCTGCCGTGCCGCTGCCGTTCCTCCGAGACCGCTTCTTCTGCACCGGTGCTCGCAATCCTGTACGTGTACTCGTCTGCTCTCCCCGCAGACCGCGCCTGGGGGCTACCTGGCCGAGGTGACGGCCGGTCAACAAGTAAACGCCCCTGCCCCCTCGTACCGCTTCAGACCATTCCAAGTGTGTTTGGGAGACAGGCGTGCATCGCCGGCCCGGCCACTCGAACGAGTGAACATCAGGTGCGAGTTGGCGATCAACTCGGCCCCTCCCCCTCCGGGGCCCCTCGACGGACGCGTGGTTGAAACATCGATGGCGCGTTTGGCAGGATGCGCGCCCACAGGTACGCCGGACCGCCGCATTCCGCCGACTTGCGGCCGCGCCCTGCCGGTAACCCCGCGCTGACCTGCGGCGATGGGCGTCCCGTCGACCCCCTCTCCCAAGCCTCGGCCAGATCCGGGCAACTCGGGCAGACTGTGCCCATGCGCATCGAGATCGCTTCCGACCCCGGGGATCCGCAACGCCCCAATGAGGACTGGGCGTCCGCCGCGATTCCGGCCTCGGGCCGGGGTGGAGTGCTGGTCGCGCTGGACGGGGTCACTCCGCCGGCCGGGGAGGACGGCTGCGTCCACGGGGTGCCCTGGTTCACGGCCCGGCTCGGCGGGCGGCTGACCGAACTGTCCGGTTCGCGGCGGGACATGGCACTTTCCGAGATCCTTGCCGCGGCGATCGCGCACACCGCCGACGGCCACCGCGAATCGTGTGACCTTTCTCACGTGCGCACACCGCAGGCGACGGTGGTCCTGGTCCGCTGGGACGACGAGCGCGTGGAGCACCTGGTGCTGTCCGACTCGGTCCTGCTGCTGCGCTCCCCGGAGGGCGAGGTCACCGCGGTACGCGACGACCGGCTGGACCGGGTGCCGCGCGAGGTGCTGCGTTCGGCGGCGGCGACCGACGCCCTGCGCAACGCCGCCGGGGCGGAGTGCGCCTTCTTCACGGCCGCCGCGGACCCCTCGGTGGCCGGACGCGCGGTGACGGGTACGAGCCCCCGCGACCGGGTCGGCGCGGTGGCCGCGCTCACGGACGGCGCGAGCCGCTGGACGGACACCTTCGGGGAGGGCGGCTGGGCGGAGTGCATGGCCGTGCTGCGCAAGGAGGGCGCCCAGGCGCTGATCGACCGGGTGCGTGCCCTGGAGTCGGGCCCGGGTCCGGTCCCGCGCGGCAAGCGGCACGACGACGCCTCCGCCGTCTACGCCGAGCTCTGAGCCCGGGTGCCCCTCAGGACTCGGCGCCCTCGTTGAGCTGGTGCAGCAGCCGGGCCAGCTCCGCCACCTCGCCCCGGTCCCACGCGGCCAGCTTGCGCATGTACTGCGCGCGGCGGGCGTGCCGCACCTTCAGGAAGCGCTCCCGGCCCTCCGGGGTCAGCCCCACCAGGGAGGCCCGCCCGTCCGCCGGGTCCGGTTCGCGCGCCACCAGGCCCAGGTCCTCCAGGGCCCGCAGCTGGCGGCTCATGGTCGCCTTGCCGACGCCGAAGTACGCGGCCAGGGCGGTCGCGCGCTGACGGCCGGCGTCCTCCAGGCGCACGAGGAGCCCGTACGCGGCCGGTTCCAGTTCCGGATGCAGCTCGCGCGCCATCTCGCCCGACGACGCCCGCGCGCGCCGGAGGAAGACGGACAGCTCCCGCTCCAGTGCGAGGAACTCCTGCTCTCCGCTGCCCTGCACGTCCGCTCCCCTCGGTGGTGGGTCCCGGCCGTCCGGCCGGATCGGCACCCAGTATTTCGCAGCGCGCCGCCCGGCTCGCCGCAGGTGCGGGAGCCGGGCGG
>NZ_JBVJWO010000022.1:43670-119743 GCF_055602345.1 Streptomyces sp. NPDC037401 | reverse complement strand
TACTGCAGGGGGGACCCTGTGGGAGAGTAGGACGCCGCCGAACAATCATTGTGGGAAAGCCCCGCACCTTATGGTGCGGGGCTTTTCTGCGTTCACATGGAGAAGGGCCCCCGGAAGGGGGCCCTCTTTTGTTTTCGGGGGTCAGAGGCGGCCGGCGGACTTGAGGGCGAGGTAAGCGTCGGCCAGGGCGGGGGCCAGCTGGTCGGGGGTGGCGTCCACGACGGTGACGCCGTGGCGGGCCAGCTGGTCGGCCGTACGGCGGCGCTGGTCCTGGGCATGGACGCCGGCCGCGGCGTCGTACACGGCCTCGACGGAGCCGCGGGAGGCCGCCATCTGCTCGATATGCGGATCGGCCACGGAGGCCAGCAGCACCGTGTGGCGCTGGGTGAGCTGGGGCAGCACCGGGAGTAGGCCCTCCTCGATCGGGGCCGCGTCGAGGCTGGTGAGGAGGACGACCAGGGAGCGGCGCGGGGCGCTGCTCAGGATCGTGGAGACCATGGTGCGGGCGTCCGTCTCGACCAGCTCGGGTTCCAGCGGGGCCATGGCGTGGACCAGGGCGGGCAGGAGATCGCCCGCGGCGCGGCCCTGGACCAGGGCGCGGGTGCGCCGGTCGTGGGCCAGCAGGTCGACGCGGTCGCCCGCGCGCGAGGCGAGGGTGGCCAGGAGGAGAGCCGCGTCCATGGAGGAGTCCAGGCGCGGGGCGTCCCCGACCCGGCCGGCCGACGTACGGCCGGTGTCCAGGCAGATGAGGATGTGCCGGTCGCGTTCCGGGCGCCAGGTGCGGACGGCGACCTGCTGCTGGCGGGCGGTGGCCCGCCAGTCGATGGAGCGGGTGTCGTCGCCCGGCACGTAGTCGCGGAGGCTGTCGAACTCGGTGCCCTCACCGCGGGTCAGGACGCTGGTGCGGCCGTCCAGTTCGCGCAGCCGCGCCAGCTTGGACGGCAGGTGCTTGCGGCTGGTGAACGGCGGCAGGACGCGCACGGTCCAGGGGACGAGGTGGCTGCCCTGGCGGGAGAGCAGGCCGAGGGGGCCGTAGGAGCGGATCGTCACGCGGGCGGCCTCGCGGTCGCCGCGGCGGGTGGGACGCAGCCGGGTGGTGACGCGGCGGCGCTCGCCCGCGGGGACGGTGAGCCGGTGCCGGGAGGCTTCGGTTTCCGTGCCGGGCACCCAGCTGCTGGGAGGCCACGCGTCGCGGAAGCGGGCCCGCAGGGGGCGCCGGCTGCTGTTGGTGACCGTCAGGTGGACCTCGGCGGACTCGCCGAGGCGTACGGAGGTGTCGCCGGAGCGGGCCAGCCGGAGGGTGCGGACCGGGGCGGCCAGCGCGTAGTCGCAGGCGCACGCCAGGGCCAGGGGGCCGTTGACGGCGAGGATGCCGGTCCAGCTGGGTTCCAGCAGGCCGACGGGCAGGGTGCCGAGGGCCGCCAGCAGGGCGGCGCGTCCGGTGAGTGCCATCAGCGGGGTACGGGGACGTGGGTCAGGATCGCGTTGATGACCGAGTCCGCGGTGACGCCTTCCATCTCGGCCTCGGGGCGCAGCTGGATGCGGTGGCGCAGGGTCGGCAGGGCGAGGGCCTTGACGTCGTCGGGGATGACGTAGTCGCGGCCCGTCAGCCAGGCCCAGGCGCGGGCCGTGGACAGCAGGGCGGTGGCGCCGCGCGGGGAAACGCCCAGGGTGAGCGAGGGCGATTCGCGGGTGGCGCGGCAGATGTCGACGACGTAGCCGGTGATCTCGGGGGAGACGGCGGTCTTGGCGACGGCCTGGCGGGCGGCCTCGAGGTCGGCGGGGCCGGCGACCGGGCGTACTCCGGCGGCGCGGAGGTCGCGGGGGTTGAAGCCGGAGGCGTGCCGGGTGAGGACGTCGATCTCGTCCTGGCGGGAGGGCAGCGGGACGGTCAGCTTCAGCAGGAAGCGGTCCAGCTGGGCTTCCGGGAGGGGGTACGTGCCCTCGTACTCGACCGGGTTCTGGGTGGCGGCGACGAGGAAGGGGTCCGGGAGCGGGCGCGGGGTGCCGTCGACGGTGACCTGGCGCTCCTCCATGGCCTCGAGGAGCGAGGACTGGGTTTTGGGCGGGGTCCGGTTGATCTCGTCCGCGAGGAGGAGGTTGGTGAAGACCGGGCCCTCCTGGAAGGAGAACTCGGCGGTGCGGGCGTCGTAGACGAGGGAGCCGGTGACGTCGCTCGGCATGAGGTCCGGGGTGAACTGGACGCGCTTGGTGTCCAGGTCGAGGGAGGCCGCCAGGGTGCGGACCAAGAGGGTCTTCGCGACGCCGGGGACGCCTTCGAGGAGGACGTGGCCGCGGCAGAGGAGGGCGACGACGAGCCCGGTGACGGCGGGGTCCTGGCCGACAACGGCCTTTCCGATCTCGGCGCGGAGGGCTTCCAGGGCGGCGCGTGCGCCGTCCGCGTCGGCTGCCTGGTCTGCCTGGCCGGTGGGCGGGACCGTCATGACGTACGGACCTCTCTTTCGAGGGCGTCGAGGTGGTCGGCGAGCGCGACGAGTGCCGCGTCGTCGGCGGGCGTGGTGCCGAAGAGGAGGGCGCCTGCGTCCCGGCTGCCCTGGGGGAGCCGGGCGGAGACCGCGGGCAGCAGGGCGGCCGGGTCGTGGGCGTGGGCCGCGGGGACGCCGAGCAGGGCGGCGAGGCGGGTGCGGGAGGCCGTACGCAGGACGGTGGCGGCGCGGTCGCGGGCGCCGGCCGCCCGGTAGAGGCGGGCGCGGCCCTCGGTGGTCTCGGAGGCGCGGATCGCGACGGGCAGCTTCTCGGTGACGAGGGGGCCGAGCCGGCGGGCGCGCCACAGGGCGGCGAGGGCGGCGGCTACCGCGAGCTGGAGCAGGGCCCAGGACCAGCCGTCGGGGACGAGGTCGAGGAAGGAGAGCTCGGGCTCGGTGCCGTCGGTGAGGGCCGGGTCGGCGAGGGAGGGGAGGTACCAGACGAGCCGGGGGCGGGAGCCGAGGAGCTGGAGGGCGAGGGAGGCGTTGCCCTCCTCGGCGAGGCGTTCGTTCGTCAGGAGGGAGTCGGCGCCGAGCAGGACGGTCTCGCCGGTGCCGCGGGCGGGCAGGGTGAGCAGCGTCGGGATGCCGTCGCTGGGGTAGCAGCCGGTGGCGCCGGGGAGCCGGGTGGCGTAGCGGATGCCGCCGGTTTCCGCGCGGCCCGCGGAGACGGCGGCGGGGAGGGTGCAGGCGGGGCTGAGCACGTCGTCGCCGGTCGGGGGCTCGGCCGTGACTCCGGGGGCCAGGGAGCCCAGGGACCCGGGGGTCGGGGCGAGGAGGACCGTACGGCCGCCGGAGAGGTCCATGGCGGCCTTGAGGGCGGCGCGCTGGCTCTCGCCGAGCAGGTCGGGGGTGGTGACGAGGAGCGTGGCGTCGGGGGCGGCGGCCGCGGCGGCCTCGGCGGACGTGGTCACGACGCGGGTGGTGACGCCCTGCCGGGCGAGCAGCTCGGCGACGGCACGGCTGCCCGGGCGGTCGGCGGAGCGGGGGTCGAGGCGGCCGTGTTCGCCGCCGGAGTTGAAGGCGGCGAGGGCGACGCCCGCGATGAGCAGGACGGCGAGGGCGAGGAGCAGGCCGCGGGCGCCGCGCCAGAGCTGGCGGGCGCTGCGCGCGGTGGAGGTGACGGCCTTGCCCGTGTCGGCGCCGCTGCCGGTTCCGGCGGCCGTGCCGGGTGCGGGGGTGCTCGTGGGCGTCGCGGGGGCGCTGGGGCCGGTCACAGGGGGGCTCCCGGGGCGGTGGTGAGGAGCGGGGTCGTGCGTTCCAGGGCCGCGTCGAGCTCGCGCAGCCGTGCGTACGCCCGGTCGTCGCCGGTGCGGCCGCCGTACGTGACGTCGTCGAACAGGCGGGCGGCCGCGTGCAGCTCCGCGCTGTGGCCGGGCAGGGAGCGGGCGGCCTCGGCGGCGGCCTCGTCGGCGGTGCGGCCGGGGCGCGGGTCGAGCAGGGTGCGTTCTTCGAGGGAGCGGACCAGGCCGCGCATGCGTTCCTGGACGGCCTCGGTCCAGCGGCCGCCGGCCGCGTGCTCCTCGGCCGCGGCGCGGTGTTCGGCGGCGGTGCGCGGGCGGTCGCCGAAGAGGGCTTCCGCGGCGGTGGCGACGCGGCGGGGGGTGCCGAGCCGCCACCACAGGGCGGCGATGAGGAGGACGGCCGTGACGACGATCGCGACGAGGCCCAGCGCGCCTCCGGGGGAGGCCGCGGAGGCGGCGCCGAGCAGGTCCCCCACCCACTCCCAGAAGGCGTTCAGAGCCTGCTGGACGAGGCTGGGGTCGTTCTCGTGGTACATCGGCCTGGACAGCTCGCGCTCCGCCGCCTCGCGGGCGGGTACGCGAGGTGTCGTCACCGGTGGTTCGGTCGCGCCGGACAGCAGCGCTGTCGTACGCACCATGAGTCCCCCCGTCACGGTCACCCCATCAGGCCCCGGCTGGGGCGCCCGGCTGGGCGGGTCCGCCGTAGTTCTGGAGGCCGGCCGCTCGGGCGAGCTCCAGGTCCAGGGCCTCGCGCCGGATGCGCTGGTCGATGTAGAGCAGGACGGTCACGCCGGCGTTGATCGGCATGGTGATCGTCAGGGCGATGACCGCGCCGATGGCGGAGATGATCAGGAAGGCCCAGCCGAAGCCGCCGGTGCCGTTCATGAAGCCGGACATGCCGCCGTCGCTGAACGCCATGCCCGCGAACGTGAACGGCAGCACGACGATGCCGGCCACGATGCTGGTGAGGATCTGCGTGAGCAGAGTGATCCCGAAGACCCGCCACCACGAGCCGCGGACCAGCTTCGAGGAGCGTCCCAGCGCCTTGAAGACGGTCTGCTTCTCGAGCATCAGCGCGGGGGAGGCGAGGGCGAAGCGCACCCACAGCCAGGCGGCGAAGAGGAGGGCGACGACGAAGCCGAGGACGCCGACGGGCCAGTTCCGGGCGAGGAGGCCGGGCAGGAGGCCCACGGTGAAGATCGCGACGAACAGGACCATCAGCAGCAGCGTCAGCCCGGTGAGCTTGAGCAGCTGGGGACGGGCCTCGCGCCAGACCGGGCCGATCGCCGACGGCTGGCCGAGCACGGCCCGGCTGAAGACCATGGTCAGGGTGGCCGTCGCGATGATCGTGCCGATCAGCGTGATCACCTGGGCCACACCGCTGCCCGCCAGGCTGGCGGCCATCTGGTCGGCGACCGCGGCTACGTCGTCGGGGTCCGAGGCGGGCGCGCCGAGGTCCTCGAAGGCGAAGCCCTGGACCAGGGTGATCGCGAGCTGGGTGATCACGGCGAAGGCGAGGGTGATGCCGAGGACCGTACGCCAGTGCTCGCGCATGGTGGTGACGGCGCCGTCGAGGATCTCGCCGACGGCGAGCGGGCGCAGCGGGATCACGCCGGGCTTGGCCGCCGGGGGCCTGCCCCAGCCGGGCCCGGGGCCGGGTACGCCGCCCCAGCCGGGCTGCGGGGCGCCGGGGCCCGGGTACGGGTTGCCCCAGCCCTGGCCGGGCTGCGGGGCGGGTCCTCCGGGGACGGGACCGGGCGCGGTTCCTCCGGGTCCGGGGGCGGTCCACTGGCCGGGCGGCGGCTGCTCCTTCGACCACTTCGAGCCGGCCGCGGGCGCTGCGGGCGTCCCGGCCGGGTCGGCGGACGGGGTACCGTCCGCACCGTGGGGTGCTGCTGCCGCGTCGGGCCGATCGCCGTCGGACGGGGAGGATCCGGGCGAAGCCCAGCCCGGAGAGTCGTTCATCGTCGCTCCTTCACGTGCCCGTACGGGGGCGGGGCGCTGGTCGGCTGCCATCGTGCCATGCGTGCTCCGCGCGTGGACCGGCCCCTGCAGGCCCTTCCGTCACCCTGTTCCTCCGGGCACCTTCTATTGTCTCCGGTCGACGGGGCAGACTGGGGGGCCGGATCACCCCCGGGGGACCAGGACCGGAACGTCGGCCGTCCCGCTGTGTGAATGCTCACCGCCAGGTAACGATTAGCTAATGGGATGATGTCAACCATGAAGGGACGCGTCCTTGTCGTCGACGACGACACCGCGCTGGCCGAGATGCTCGGCATTGTGCTGCGTGGAGAAGGTTTTGAACCGTCGTTCGTAGCGGACGGCGACAAGGCACTGGCGGCTTTCCGCGAGGCCAAGCCCGACCTCGTGCTGCTGGACCTCATGCTGCCCGGACGGGACGGCATAGAGGTCTGCCGGCTGATCCGCGCCGAGTCCGGTGTGCCGATCGTGATGCTCACGGCCAAGAGCGACACCGTCGACGTCGTGGTCGGCCTGGAGTCCGGGGCCGACGACTACATCGTCAAGCCGTTCAAGCCCAAGGAGCTGGTCGCCCGTATCCGTGCGCGGCTGCGCCGCTCCGAGGAGCCGGCGCCCGAGCAGCTGACGATCGGCGACCTGCTCATCGACGTCGCCGGGCACTCGGTGAAGCGGGACGGGACGGCCATCGCGCTGACCCCGCTGGAGTTCGACCTGCTGGTCGCGCTCGCCCGCAAGCCGTGGCAGGTCTTCACCCGCGAGGTGCTCCTCGAGCAGGTCTGGGGCTACCGGCACGCGGCGGACACCCGCCTGGTCAACGTGCACGTGCAGCGGCTCCGCTCCAAGGTCGAGAAGGACCCCGAGCGCCCCGAGATCGTCGTGACGGTCCGCGGCGTCGGCTACAAGGCCGGACCGAGCTGACGTGTCTTCCGGCAGGACCCTGCGGGGCGGCCGGCTGCTCCAGGAGAGAGCGCCCGGCGGCCCCGTGCTGAGGCTTTTCGTACGGTGGCTGCGCCGGCCCCTGCTGCCCGCCGTGCGCCTGTGGCGGCGCAACCTCCAGCTGCGGGTGGTCGCCGGCACGCTGCTGATGTCGCTCGGTGTGGTCCTGCTGCTCGGCTTCGTCGTCATCGGTCAGGTCAACAACGGCCTCCTCGCCGCGAAGGAGGAGGCCGCGTTGAGCCAGGCCGGCGGCGGATTCGCGGTCGCACAGGAGAAGGCCAACACTCCTCCGCTCGGTGACGGCCAGGACGGCGGACCCGCCGACGGCAAGACCGGGCGCAACGCCACCGCGTGGATGAACGACCTCGTCGAGGCGCTGTCCAGCGGCGGGCAGAGCGCGTTCAGCGTCGTCGCCCTCGGCGCGGGTACGGGCGACACCGGGTCCGGCGTGCGCGGTGCGCGCGCGTCGGGCGGGGTGGACCCCGCCGCCAGCATCCCGAACGCCCTGCGGCGCGACGTCGACCAGGGCAGCGGCGCGTACCTGACGTTCTCGTCGATCCGCTACAGCGAGGGCGAGGGGAAGCAGGCCGAGCCCGCGCTCGTCGTCGGCAAGCGGCTGACGGACATCAACGGCGACCCGTACCACCTGTACTACCTCTTCCCGCTCACGCAGGAGGAGGAGTCGCTGACCCTCGTGAAGACCACCCTGGCGACGGCCGGGCTGTTCGTGGTCGTGCTGCTCTGCGCCATCGCGTGGTTCGTCGTGCGCCAGGTCGTCACGCCCGTGCGGATGGCGGCGGGGATCGCCGAGCGGCTGTCGGCCGGGCGGCTCCAGGAGCGGATGAAGGTCACCGGCGAGGACGACATCGCCCGGCTGGGCGAGGCCTTCAACAAGATGGCCCAGAACCTCCAGCACAAGATCCAGCAGCTGGAGGACCTGTCCCGGATGCAGCGGCGGTTCGTCTCCGACGTCTCGCACGAGCTGCGGACGCCGCTGACGACCGTGCGGATGGCGGCGGACGTCATCCACGACGCCAAGGAAGACTTCGACCCGGTGACCTCGCGCTCCGCCGAGCTGCTCGTCGGGCAGCTGGACCGGTTCGAGTCGCTGCTCGCCGACCTGCTGGAGATCAGCCGGTTCGACGCGGGCGCGGCCGCGCTGGAGGCGGAGGCCATCGACCTGCGGGACGTCGTACGCCGCGTCATCGACGGGGCCGAGCCGCTGGCCGAGCGCAAGGGCACCCGGATCCGGGTGCTGGGCGACGCCCAGCCGGTGGTGGCCGAGGCCGACGCCCGGCGGGTCGAGCGGGTGCTGCGCAATCTCGTCGTCAACGCCGTCGAGCACGGCGAGGGCCGGGACGTGGTGGTCAGGCTGGCGTCCGCCGGCGGGGCCGTCGCGGTCGCCGTGCGCGACTACGGCGTGGGGCTCAAGCCGGGCGAGGCGACCCGGGTCTTCAACCGGTTCTGGCGGGCGGACCCGGCGCGGGCCCGTACGACCGGCGGTACCGGCCTCGGGCTGTCGATCGCCGTCGAGGACGCCCGGCTGCACGGCGGCTGGCTGCAGGCCTGGGGCGAGCCGGGCGGCGGCTCGCAGTTCCGCCTGACCCTGCCCCGTACGGCGGACGAGCCGTTGCGCGGCTCCCCGATCCCGCTGGAGCCGGAGGACTCGCGGGCCGCGCGGGCGCGTGCCCAGGCGGAGGCCGAGGCGGCGCAGGCGGCGGCCGGCGGGCGGATCGGCGGCCTGCCGGTCCAGCCGGGCGGCGAGCGCGGTGCGGCCGGGAGGGATCCGATACCCCCGCGCACGGTGGCCGCGGCCGCGGTGCCGGCGGATCCGACGGCGCTGCCGGGCAGCGGTGCGCGGGTGGTGGCCAGGCCGGCGGGCGCCGGGGATGCGGCGGGAGCGGCGGACGCGAAGGGTGCGGCGGGCACGGTCGGCGACGGGAAGTCAGCCGACGCGCAGGGCAACGGTGTGGGGGCCGCTGGCGCGGCGAAGGCCGGTACGACGACGAAGGCGTCCGGTGCGGACCGGGCGGACGGGGAGGACTGCGCAGGTGGACGCTGAGTTCGAGGGCGGGGCCCGGCCCCGTACCGGCAACCGGACCCTGCGCGCCTCCGGGGCGCTGGGCTGCGGCGCGCTCCTGCTCGCCGGGTGCGCCTCGATGCCCGACAGCGGGGAGATCCGCGCGGTGGAGGCCTCCCGCGGGGTCGACTCGCAGATGCGCGTCTACGCCGTGCCGCCGCCGGACAAGGCCTCGCCGTTCGAGATCGTCGACGGCTTCCTGGAGGCGATGACCAGCGACGACCCGCAGCTGGCCACGGCCCGCCAGTACCTGACGAAGGAAGCGGCGAAGAAGTGGCAGCCGAGCGCGGGCATCACCGTGCTCTCCTCCGGGCTCAGCAGCCGCCAGATCCCGCCGGCCCGCGGACCGGAGAAGGAACCCCTGGGGAAGCAGTTCCGGCTGACGGGCACGCGGCTCGCCACGGTCGACGGGCGCAGTGCGTACCAGCCGGAGACGGGCAGCGGGCGGTACGAGGCCGACCTCCAGCTCGTCGAGAAGGACGGGCAGTGGCGGATCGCGGTGCTGCCGGACGGCCTGGTCCTGGGCAAGTCCGACTTCCAGCGCATCTTCAAGTCCGTGAACAAGTACTACTTCGCGTCGGGGATGCTCGTCGCGGACCCGGTGTACGTGCGCCAGCGCCAGGACCCCGAATCGCGCATGGACCCCATGACGCAGACGGTGAAGTCGCTGCTCGCGGGCCCCTCGTCCTGGCTCGACCCGGTGGTCACGTCGAGCTTCCCGACCGGCACGGCCCTCAAGGAGGGCACCCGGACGCTGACGTACGACGAGAAGAACACCCTGAAGGTGCCGCTCAACGACAAGGCCGAGAACGTCGCCGGCCGGCAGTGCGAAAAGATGGGCACGCAACTGCTGTACACGGCCCGGGACCTGACCTCCTCGCGGGTGGCCCGGGTGGAGCTGCTGCGCACCGACGGCTCGCCGCTGTGCAGGGTCGACCTGACCTCGGCGCAGACCAACCGCTTCTCGGGCACCACGCAGCACCAGTACTACGTCGACACCGACCACCGGCTCGTCCAGATGCAGTTGAACCCCGGCAGCGCGGCCGACGCCGACGGTGCGGATGGCGAGGAGCCGCCGCGGGCGGCCGAGCAGGTGCCCGGCCAGCTCGTCGGCTCCGGCCTCAAGGTCGGCACGGCCGCCGTGGCGCACGACGAGCGGCGCGCGGCGGTGGTGACCCAGAACGGTCACGAGCTGTACGTGCTCTCGCTGACCACCGGCGGACCGGTGGGCGAGCCCGCGCTGAAGAGTGCGTCGAACAAGCTCTCGGCGCCGAGCTGGGACGCGCTGGGCGACCTGTGGGTGGCCGACCGCAATCCCGCGGACCCGGCGCTGTGGCTGCTGCCCGGCGGGACCGGCAAGCCGCAGAAGGTCGAGGTGGCCGGGCTGGACGGCGGCCGCATCGAATCGCTGCGGGTGTCCTCGGACGGCGTGCGGATGGCCCTGCTGGTGTCCAAGGGCGAGCGAAAGACACTGCACATCGGACGGATCGAGCGGCCGGAGGGCAGGGCGGAGGACGGCCTGGTCTCCGTGCGCGAACTGCGTCCCGCGGCCCCGCAGATGGAGCAGGTCACGGCGATGTCCTGGGCCTCGCGCGGACGGCTGCTGGTGGTCGGCCGGGAGGCCGGCGGCCTGGTGCAGGCCCGGTACATGCAGGCCGACGGGTCGGTCGTGGTGTCCGGCAGCCTGTCGGGAGCGACGGGCGTGAGTGCGATCGCGGCCTCCGAGGACGAGCGGCTGCCGGTGGTGGCCTTCTCGGACGAGGACGGGATCGTGTGGCTGCCGCAGGGCGCGCAGTGGCGGACGGTCGCGGTGCCCGGCCGGGCACCGGTCTATCCGGGCTGATTCCGCGGACCGCCCCGCACGGGGCAGCGTGTTGTCCACAGCGCCCCGCCTGTCCACAGGCGGGGCGCTGTGTTTCTTTCCGGTGGCGACACTGGAGCCATGCGGGGGTGGTGGCAGGAGCTCGCCGGGCTGGTGCTGCCGGTGGCCTGTGCCGGGTGCGGCCGCCCGCGGGCCGTGCTGTGCGAGGTGTGCCTGGGGGCGCTGCACGGGTCCGGGCCGCGGCGGGTGCGGCCCCGGCCGGAGCCGGCCGGACTGCCGGTGGTGCATGCGGCCGCCGGATACGGCGGCGCGGTACGGGACGTCCTGCTGGCGCACAAGGAGCGCGGGGCGCTCGCGCTGGCGGGGGCGCTGGGGTGTGCGCTGGCCGGGGCGGTGCGCTCCGTGGCGCCGGGGCACGGGCCGGGGGAGGTCGTCCTGGTGCCCGTTCCCTCGGCGCGCCGGGCCGTGCGGGCGCGCGGGCACGATCCGGTGCGCAGGATCGCGCTGGCGGCTGCGGCGGAGCTGCGCAGGGCCGGGGTTCCGGCGCGGGTGGCGGGGGTGCTGCGGCAGCGGCGCGCGGTGGCCGACCAGGCGGGGCTGGGGGCCCGGGAGCGGCTGTCGAACATGGCCGGGGCCCTGGAGGTACGGCCCGGTGGTGCGGGGCTGCTGGAGGGCCGTTCCGTGGTCCTGGTGGACGACCTCATGACGACCGGTGCATCCCTGGTGGAGGCGGCGCGGGCGGTGGGGTGCGGGGGCGGTGCCGGCAGCGGCGGGCAGGCTGCTGCCGGGGCCGTTCCGAGGACGCCGTACGGGGGATTCGGAGGGCTGCATGCTGCTGTCGTCGCGGCGAGTTCGGATTCCTTCGAAAACAATTGGAACTGATCGGATTCGAGCATCGTTGCAGGTGGTAGGAGGGAAGACACACCTGATCGGAGGTACGTTCCAGTAGCGGGTGCCGACAACCGGCCTGGCGAGATATGTTCGGTTGTAAGGAAATGGCGAGCCTTGGGCCCCACGTATCGGAACGCGCTCTTCGGAATCTTCGTTCAGAAGGTGTCTCTCGACTCCGAAGTCGGTGGGGTGTAGATCTTGCCGATGGGGGAGGAGGAGGTGGAAGTCGCCAAGTCCGAGGCTCCGGTGCTCACCGGGGTCTGGTGCGAAAGGGAGACGCTTCGCCGGCGAGGCGGAGCAATCCGGGAACGGAGTTCTGCGTGGACATCGTCGTCAAGGGCCGCAAGACCGAAGTGCCCGAGCGGTTCCGCAAGCACGTGGCCGAGAAGCTGAACCTGGAGAAGATCCAGAAGCTTGACGCCAAGGTGATCAGCCTGGACGTCGAGGTGTCCAAGGAGCACAACCCGCGTCAGGCCGACCGTTCCGACCGGGTGGAGATCACCCTCCGTTCGCGAGGTCCGGTGATCCGGGCGGAGGCCGCCGCGACCGACGCGTACGCGGCGCTTGACCTGGCCCAGGAGAAGCTTGAGGCCCGACTGCGGAAGCAGCACGACAAGCGCGGCACACGCCGCGGCAACGGCAGGCTTTCGGCCGCCGACGTCGTCGACGTCGTACCGGACGCGGCGTACCTGAACGGAAACGGTGAACTCGCTCCGGAAGAGGCCGGGGACAAGATCCCGACCACGAGGATCGGCTCGCTCGAGGTGCAGGGCGAAGGCCCGCTCGTCGTCCGCGAGAAGACCCACTCGGCCACACCGATGACGCTCGACCAGGCGCTGTACGAGATGGAACTGGTCGGGCACGACTTCTACTTGTTCGTCGATGCCGACACGAAGCAGCCCAGCGTCGTCTATCGGCGTCACGCCTACGACTACGGCGTCATTCACCTGAATGCCGACAGCGCGTCCACCTCGGAAGAGGCGCGGGGCGCCGGCGGAGCACTCGGGGGCTGACCACCGGCCGGTCTCGTAGAGAAAATCGCACACCCTGACGAGTGCCCCCGGGAGCGCCTCGTGCGCCCCCGGGGGCGTCCGTATGCAGCCACAGTCTCACCGACATGTCACTCGGGCATGGAATCATGGCGGCCAGTCAACCGGCGTGCGCGGGAATCCGGTTGGTGCAGCACTTGAACTTCGGGGCCACGGCCTTCAGGGGGAGGAACGATGGCGGACAGTTTCGGACCGGTGCGGGACGGGAGCAGCGACGCCTCCGACGCAGACTGCCGCCCGGGTCCGGGCGGCGAGCCGATCCGGGTGCTCGTCGTGGACGACCACGCCCTCTTCCGCCGGGGGCTGGAGATCGTCCTCGCCCAGGAGGAGGACATCCAGGTCGTCGGTGAGGCGGGCGACGGCGCGGAGGCGGTGGACAAGGCCGCGGACCTGCTGCCCGACATCGTTCTGATGGACGTGCGCATGCCCCGGCGGGGCGGCATCGAGGCCTGCACCTCGATCAAGGAGGTGGCCCCCTCCGCGAAGATCATCATGTTGACCATCAGCGACGAGGAAGCCGACCTCTACGACGCGATCAAGGCCGGTGCCACCGGGTACCTGCTCAAGGAGATCTCCACGGACGAGGTGGCCACGGCCATCCGGGCCGTCGCCGACGGGCAGTCGCAGATCAGCCCGTCCATGGCGTCGAAACTCCTCACCGAATTCAAGTCGATGATCCAGCGCACCGACGAGCGCCGGCTGGTGCCGGCGCCCCGGCTGACCGACCGGGAGCTGGAAGTGCTCAAGCTGGTGGCGACCGGAATGAACAACCGGGACATCGCCAAGGAGCTCTTCATCTCCGAGAACACCGTGAAGAACCACGTCCGCAACATCCTGGAGAAGCTGCAACTGCACTCCCGGATGGAGGCCGTGGTCTACGCGATGCGCGAGAAGATCCTCGAAATCCGCTGACGCCGGCGGGGGCCCTCAGCCGAGCCCGGCGAGCTCGCTCGTCAGCGCGGCCGCCTCCGCCGGGGACGCGGCGCGCTCGATCCGGACGTCGTCGCAGCCCACCCACTCGGCCGCCTCCCGCAGCGCCTGCGCCATCGGCAGGGCGGCCTTGGGGGACTCCAGCGAGACCTGTCGGGCCACGAGCGTGCCGCCCTCCCGGGCGGGGTCCACCCGCCCCAGCAGCCGTCCGCCCGACAGCAGGGGCATGGCGAAGTACCCGTGGATCCGCTTCGGCTTGGGGACGTACGCCTCCAGGCGGTGCGCGAAACCGAAGACCCGCTCGGTGCGGGCCCGGTCCCAGATCAGGGAGTCGAACGGCGACAGCAGGGTAGTGCGGTGCCGCCCGCGCGGCGCCGAGGCCAGCGCCTCCGGGTCGGCCCAGGCGGCCTTCGGCCAGCCCTCCACCTCGACCGGCACCAGGCCGGAGTCGGCGATCACCGCGTCGACCTGCTCGCCCTTGAGCCGGTGGTAGTCCGCGAGGTCGGCCCGGGTGCCGACGCCCAGCGACTGGCCCGCCAGCGCGACCAGGCGGCGCAGGCACTCGCGGTCGTCCAGGTCGTCGTGCAGGAGGTGCGCCGGGATGGCCCGCTCGGGGAGGTCGTAGACGCGCTTCCACCCGCGGCGCTCGGTGCAGACGACCTCGCCGAGGTCGAGCAGCCACTCCACCGCGATCTTGGTCTCGGACCACTCGAACCACTCGCCGCCGTTCTTCGCGCCGCCGAGTTCCGTGGAGGTCAGCGGGCCGTCGGCGGCCAGCCGGTCCAGCACGGCCTTCGTCGAACGCTCTTTGTCCGCCAGAACGTGCCAGCGGTGCCCGCGGGCATGCCGGGCCCGGCGCCTGAAGGCGAAATGCGGCCATTCTTCGATCGGCAGGATGCACGCCGCGTGGGACCAGTACTCGAAGGCGTGCGCGTCGGACCAGTAGGCCGCCTCCACGGCGGACCGGCCGACCGCACCCAGGCGTGCGTACGGAACCAGTTCGTGTGAGCGCGCCAGCACCGAGATCGTGTCCAGCTGGACCGCGCCCAAGTGCCGGAGCATGCCGCGGACCCCGCCGCGGCGGTCGGGCGCTCCCAGGAACCCCTGCGCGCGCAGGGCTATCCGGCGGGCGTCGTCGGCGGACAGGGACACGCTCGGCGCAGTCAGAGTGGTCATGGCCGAACCCTAGATCCCGGCACTGACAGGGGTGAAGGCGAACACTTTTCGGGAGAACTGCGCGAGACACGGCACCTTCCATGCCCCCCGTACGTTCTCATTCCGGGCGCCAGGTGCCCCGGGGCGACGGCGGACCTCCCGGCGCGACCACGTCCTCGCTTACGATGGCCGTTGCGGTGGGGCCCACCTGCCGTGCCCGTGTACGAACCAGTGCTCAGGCCCGACCGGCAAGGAGACCAGCCCCAGTGTCCGTCTTCAACAAGCTCATGCGTGCAGGCGAAGGCAAGATCCTGCGCAAACTGCACCGCATTGCGGACCAGGTCAACTCCATCGAAGAGGACTTCGTCAACCTCTCCGACGCCGAGTTGAGGGCGCTCACGGACGAATACAAGGAGCGCTTCCAGAACGGCGAGAGCCTGGACGACCTGCTGCCCGAGGCGTTCGCCACGGTGCGCGAGGCCGCCAAGCGCGTCCTGGGCCAGCGCCACTACGACGTCCAGATCATGGGCGGCGCCGCCCTGCACCTCGGCTACGTGGCCGAGATGAAGACCGGTGAGGGCAAGACCCTCGTCGGCACCCTGCCCGCTTACCTGAACGCACTGTCCGGCAAGGGCGTCCACCTCATCACGGTGAACGACTACCTGGCCGAGCGAGACTCCGAGCTGATGGGCCGGGTCCACAAGTTCCTCGGCCTGGAAGTCGGCTGCATCCTGGCGAACATGTCGCCGGCGCAGCGCCGCGAGCAGTACGGATGCGACATCACGTACGGCACGAACAACGAATTCGGCTTCGACTACCTGCGCGACAACATGGCGTGGTCGAAGGACGAGCTCGTCCAGCGCGGCCACAACTTCGCCGTGGTCGACGAGGTCGACTCGATCCTCGTCGACGAGGCCCGGACCCCGCTGATCATCTCGGGCCCGGCCGACCAGGCCACCAAGTGGTACGGCGACTTCGCCAAGCTGGTCACCCGCCTGACCAAGGGCGAGCCCGGCCAGCCCCTCAAGGGCATCGAGGAGACCGGCGACTACGAGGTCGACGAGAAGAAGCGCACCGTCGGCATCCACGAGTCCGGTGTCGCCAAGGTCGAGGACTGGCTCGGCATCGACAACCTCTACGAGTCGGTGAACACCCCGCTCGTCGGTTACCTGAACAACGCCATCAAGGCGAAGGAACTGTTCAAGAAGGACAAGGACTACGTCGTCATCGACGGCGAAGTCATGATCGTCGACGAGCACACCGGCCGTATCCTCGCCGGCCGCCGCTACAACGAGGGCATGCACCAGGCGATCGAGGCGAAGGAAGGGGTGGACATCAAGGACGAGAACCAGACCCTCGCCACGATCACCCTGCAGAACTTCTTCCGCCTGTACTCGAAGCTGTCGGGCATGACCGGTACGGCCATGACCGAGGCCGCGGAGTTCCACCAGATCTACAAGCTCGGCGTCGTCCCGATCCCGACCAACCGCGACATGGTCCGCAAGGACCAGCCGGACCTGATCTACCGCACCGAGGTCGCGAAGTTCGCCGCCGTCGTCGACGACATCGCGGAGAAGCACGAGAAGGGCCAGCCGATCCTGGTCGGCACCACCTCGGTCGAGAAGTCCGAGTACCTCTCGCAGCAGCTCTCCAAGCGCGGCATCCCGCACGAGGTGCTGAACGCGAAGCAGCACGACCGCGAGGCCTCGATCGTCGCCCAGGCCGGCCGCCGCGGTTCGGTCACGGTCGCCACGAACATGGCCGGCCGCGGTACCGACATCAAGCTCGGCGGCAACCCCGACGACCTCGCCGAGGCGGAGCTGCGTCAGCGCGGCCTCGACCCGGAGGAGCACATCGAGGAGTGGGCGCACGCCCTGCCCGAGGCGCTCCACAAGGCCGAGGCGGCCGTGAAGGCCGAGTTCGAAGAGGTCAAGGAGCTCGGCGGCCTGTACGTCCTGGGCACCGAGCGCCACGAGTCGCGCCGTATCGACAACCAGCTCCGCGGCCGTTCCGGCCGTCAGGGCGACCCGGGCGAGTCCCGCTTCTACCTGTCCCTGGGCGACGACCTGATGCGCCTGTTCAAGGCGCAGATGGTCGAGCGCGTGATGGCGATGGCGAACGTCCCCGACGACGTCCCGATCGAGAACAAGATGGTCACGCGGGCCATCGCGTCCGCCCAGTCGCAGGTCGAGACCCAGAACTTCGAGACGCGTAAGAACGTCCTGAAGTACGACGAGGTCCTCAACCGCCAGCGTGAGGTCATCTACGGCGAGCGGCGCCGCGTCCTGGAGGGCGAGGACCTCCAGGAGCAGGTCCGCCACTTCATGGACGACACCATCGACGCCTACATCCAGGCGGAGACCGTCGAGGGCTTCGCTGAGGAGTGGGACCTGGACCGGCTGTGGACCGCGTTCAAGCAGCTCTACCCGGTGAAGGCGACCGTCGACGAGCTGGAGGAGGCGGCGGGCGACCGCGCCGGCATCACTGCCGAGTTCATCGCGGAGACCGTCAAGGACGACATCCACGAGCAGTACGACGCGCGGGAGAAGCAGCTCGGCTCCGACATCATGCGCGAGCTGGAGCGGCGCGTGGTTCTGTCGGTGCTGGACCGCAAGTGGCGCGAGCACCTGTACGAGATGGACTACCTGCAGGAGGGCATCGGCCTCCGTGCCATGGCGCAGAAGGACCCGCTGGTCGAGTACCAGCGCGAGGGCTTCGACATGTTCAACGCCATGATGGACGGCATCAAGGAGGAGTCCGTCGGCTACCTGTTCAACCTGGAGGTCCAGGTCGAGCAGCAGGTCGAGGAAGTTCCGGTCGCCGACTCGGTGCCGGCGCAGGACTCCCGCCCGGAGATCCGTGCCAAGGGCCTGGACGCGCCGCAGCGGCCGGACCGGCTGCACTTCTCCGCTCCCACGGTGGACGGGGAGGGCGGGGTCGTCGAGGGCGACTTCGGC
Source organism: Streptomyces sp. NPDC037401 (assembly GCF_055602345.1). Classification (NCBI taxonomy): domain Bacteria; kingdom Bacillati; phylum Actinomycetota; class Actinomycetes; order Kitasatosporales; family Streptomycetaceae; genus Streptomyces; species Streptomyces sp. NPDC037401. The sequence goes on along the minus strand of NZ_JBVJWO010000022.1, from coordinate 102,213 downwards.
GACACCGTGCCGGAGGGTGACGGGATGACGCGGGCGGAGCGTCGTAAGGCGCAGAAGGCTGCCGGGGGGCGGCGGCGGAAGAAGTAACGCCGCTTGCGCGTCTTTGAGCCGAGAGGCTGGGCGGGGCCCGTCACCCTGGTGGGGTGGCGGGCCCCGCCGTTTCGCTCCGCTGGGGTGGGGCGGGGTGGCTTTCCCCACCCCGCCCCTTCCCGAAACCGCGTGGCGACGCGGACCGCCCGGGGCTGCGCCCCGGACCCGCCGGGTGCACGGGCTGCGCCCGGCACCCCTCCCGGGGCTCCGCCCCGGACCCCGCGCCTCAAACGCCGGCGGGGCTGAGATTGCTCGGGGTCGCCGGCGGGGCTGAGGTTGCTCGGGGTCGCCCGCGGGGCTGAGATTGCTGGGGGGACACGGCGGGACTAGTCCGGGCAGGGGCGGGGGGCGATTTCTACTGCGGCGCAGCGCCAGCGGAGGTCGGGGCCCTGTTCGAGGCGGAAGGCCATGGCGCTGACGCGGTCGCCCGTGCCGATGCGGGCGAAGGCCTCGATGACGCCCTGGGTGGGGTGGGAGAGGCCGCAGTGGCGGATCAGCGGGCTCAGGCGGTCCGGTGAGCGGAGCGGGGCTCCGGGGGCCAGCGCGACGAGCTGTTCGTAGGCGTCGCCGATGGTGTGGCCCAGCATCCAGTGGACCGGGCGCCGGCCGCTCAGGACGGCCAGGAGCCGTTCCGCGAACCAGTAGTGCGGCTTGATCTGGCGCGGGACGCGCGGGTACGCAGGCGGGCGGCGCTGGTCGTGGCGTCCGGAAGGCCGGGTCCTGTTCATGGATCCCCTTGATGTACCGGGCGGTAACTTGGTCGGGGATCTTGTACGGGCACGGCGGAGCCCGGCGCAATCGGCCGTCCGGGGTCGCCGGGCGCCGGGCGGAGTTCACCTATCAGAGTGAGGTCGGCGGCTCCGGCGCTGGTCAGAGGGCCACCGGCCGGTAGCGCGGTGGACGGGGGCCCGTACGGGGGCAACAGCCCGAAGGGGGACCGGCAGCCGTATCCTGAGTCCGTTCCCGACTACGGAAAGCGGCCGGCCATGCGCGTGTACGTCCCCCTGACCCTCACCGGCCTCGCCGAGGCGCACAAGGCGGGCGAGCTCGGCCCGGCCCCGCTGTGCGCCTACGCCGTGACCCCCGCCCTGCGCGAGTGGTACGTCTCGGACGACATCGAGGAGCTGGAGTACGCGGCCCTCGGCCGGGCGGCCGTGGCCTCCCTGCGGCTCCTCGCCGGCGAGCCCGCCGCCGCCCGCCGCCGTGTGGTCGTCGCCGCCGACATCCCGGACGCGGCCGCCGCCGCCGTCGCCGTGACCGACGAGGCGACTCTCGGCCAGGTCACCGTCGAGGGCGCGATCCGGCTGACCTCCGCGGGCGCCGTGCACGCCGACGCCGACGACACCGAGGCAGTGGCCGACGTCGCCGCCGCGGCCGCAGCAGTGGCGGCCGCCGACGGGGGTGACGACGACGCGCAGGCGGTCGTGGAGGCGGCCGAGGAGCACGAGCTGCTCTGGTTCGGGGTGCAGGAAATCCCCCACCTGATCCGCTGACCGGCCGGGTACCGTCCTCGTATGGGGATTCGCAAGGGAACGCACGAACCGCACGAACCGCACATCGTGTGGGACTGGAACGGCACGCTGCTGCACGACATCCACGCCGTGATCGACGCGACGAACGCGTCGTTCGCGGAGCTCGGCTTCGAGCCGATCACGCTGGAGCGCTACCGCGACCTGTACTGCGTCCCCGTGCCCCGCTTCTACGAGCGCCTCATGGGCCGGCTGCCCACCGACGCCGAGTGGGTCGTCATGGACGAGGCGTTCCACCGGCACTACTGGGCGTTCGCCGAGCACACCGGGCTCGCCGAGGGCGCCCGTGAACTGCTCAGCGGCTGGCAGGCGGAGGGGCGTACCCAGTCGCTGCTGTCGCTGGCACCGCACGAGCGGCTGCTTCCGCTGGTGCGCTCCCACGGCATCGACCGGCACTTCCTGCGCGTGGACGGCCGGACCGGCCCCTCGCACACCTCCAAGGCGGGCCACCTCGTACGCCATCTCCAGGCCCTGGAGGGGGTCGTGGCGGCCCGTACGGTCCTGATCGGGGATGCGGTCGACGATGCCCTGGCGGCCGCGCACGTGGGCGCACGGGCGGTCCTGTACACCGGTGGTTCACACAGCCGCAGCAGCCTGGAGGCGGCGGGTGTGCCCGTCGTGGACACCCTCGCGGAGGCGGTTCACACCGCACGAGAACTGGCTCAATAGTCACTCGAGACTCTTCGCGGCCCGCGTCGCTGTCCAGAGTGTCAAAGTTCCCCCCCTGGTTTTGTACACATACAGCTCATGACGTGCCGGGGGGAGGTGGGGATAGCCTGGACCCGTGATCAGCGCGATATTCATCGGGGGCGCCGAAGCCCCCGGCCTGCGCCCGGCGCGTCTCCGCGCCCGGGCTGTCGCTGGTCCCCTTCGCCGGAACCGGCAGCCGAGGAAGTCGATCTTGGCTGATTCTGTTCCGGCGTTTTCCTTTTACGGCATAGCGTCGGGCCCGGAGACGGACACCCTGCGTCGCGGCGCTACGTCGATCAATCCTTCACCTACGTCACGCAACGGCGCGCGACAGGAGCCATGAGGACATGCAGACCAAGCTGGACGAAGCAAAGGCCGAGCTGCTCGCACGGGCGGCCCGGGTAGCTGAGAACAGCCCGGCCGGGGGGCTACTTCCGACTGGGTCCGAGCAGGCGGAGCGTCCCGACCAGGACACCGTGCTCTCCTACCTCCAGCGCTACTACCTGCACACCGCGCCCGAGGACCTCGGCGACCGGGACCCGGTCGACGTGTTCGGCGCCGCGCTCTCGCACTACCGGCTGGCCGAGCACCGCCCGCAGGGAACCGCGAACGTGCGCGTCCACACCCCCACGGTCGAGGAGAACGGCTGGACCTCCAGCCACTCGGTCGTCGAGGTGGTCACGGACGACATGCCGTTCCTCGTCGACTCGGTGACGAACGAACTCTCCCGCCAGGGCCGTGGCATCCACGTCGTGATCCACCCCCAGGTCGTCGTCCGCCGCGACGTCACCGGCAAGCTGATCGAGATCCTCGGCTCCGACTGCGACGCGCACGGCCCCCGCACCGAGCGCCCCCACGACTCCCTCGTCGAGTCCTGGATCCACGTCGAGATCGACCGCGAGACCGACAAGGCCGACCTCAAGCAGATCAACGCCGATCTGCTGCGCGTCCTGTCCGACGTGCGCGAGGCCGTCGAGGACTGGGAGAAGATGCGCGACGCCGCGCTGCGCATCGCCGACGGCCTGCCCGACGAGCACACCGCCCCCGACCTGCGCGAGTACGAGCTCGAAGAGGCCCGCGAGCTGCTGCGCTGGCTCGCCGACGACCACTTCACCTTCCTCGGCTACCGCGAGTACAACCTGGTCGACGGCGACGCCCTCGCGGCCGTCCCGGGCACCGGTCTCGGCATCCTGCGCTCCGACCCGCAGCACAGCGGCAAGGACGACGGCCACCACGGCCACCCCGTCTCGCCGTCCTTCAACCGGCTCCCCGCCGACGCCCGCGCCAAGGCCCGCGAGCACAAGCTGCTCGTCCTGACCAAGGCCAACAGCCGCGCGACCGTGCACCGCCCCAGCTACCTCGACTACGTCGGCGTCAAGAAGTTCGACGCCGAGGGCAACGTCGTCGGCGAGCGCCGCTTCCTCGGCCTGTTCTCCTCCGCCGCGTACACGGAGTCGGTGCGCCGCGTCCCCGTCATCCGCCGCAAGGTCGCCGAGGTCGTCGAGGGCGCCGGTTTCTCGCCGAACAGCCACGACGGCCGCGATCTGATGCAGATCATGGAGACGTACCCGCGCGACGAGCTGTTCCAGACCCCGGTAGACCAGCTGCGCGCCATCGTCACCTCGGTGCTGTACCTCCAGGAGCGCCGCCGGCTGCGCCTGTACCTGCGCCAGGACGAGTACGGCCGCTACTACTCCGCCCTCGTCTACCTGCCGCGCGACCGCTTCACCACCGGCGTCCGGCTGCGCCTGATGGACATCCTCCGCGAGGAGCTCGGCGGCACCAGCGTCGACTTCACCGCCTGGAACACCGAGTCGATCCTCTCCCGGATCCACTTCGTCATCCGCGTCCCGCAGGGCACGGAGCTGTCCGTCCTCACCGACAGCGACGTCGAGCGCCTGGAGGCCCGCCTCGTCGAGGCCGCCCGTTCCTGGGCCGACGGCTTCCAGGAGGCCCTGGTCGCCGAGCTCGGCGAGGAGCGCGCCGCCGAGCTGCTGCGGTGCTACGGCAGCGCCTTCTCCGAGGGCTACAAGTCCGACCACTCCCCGCGTGCCGCGGTCGCCGACCTGGTCCACATGGAGAAGCTGAAGGCCAGCGACCGGGACTTCGCGCTCTCGCTGTACGAGCCCGTCAGCGCGGGCCCCGGCGAGCGCCGCTTCAAGATCTACCGCCAGGGCGAGCAGGTCTCCCTGTCCGCCGTGCTGCCCGTGCTCCAGCGCCTCGGCGTCGAGGTCACCGACGAGCGCCCGTACGAGCTGCGCAGCACCGACCGCACACCCGCCTGGATCTACGACTTCGGCCTGCGGATGCCCGCCGGAACGTCCAACGGCGACCTCGGCGACGGGGCCCGCGAGCGCTTCCAGGACGCCTTCGCGGCCGTCTGGAAGGGCGAGGCGGAGAACGACAACTTCAACAGCCTGGTCCTCGGCGCCGGGCTGACCTGGCGCCAGGCCGTGGTGCTGCGCGCCTACGCGAAGTACCTGCGCCAGGCCGGCTCCACCTTCAGCCAGGACTACATGGAGGACACCCTCCGCAACAACGTCCACACCACCCGGCTGCTGGTCTCGCTCTTCGAGGCGAAGATGTCCCCCAGCCGCCAGGCCGCGGGCACCGAGCTGATCGACGCCATGCTGGAGGAGCTGGACGGGGCCCTGGACCAGGTCGCCTCGCTGGACGAGGACCGCATCCTGCGGGCCTTCCTCACCCTCATCAAGGCGACGCTGCGCACCAATTTCTTCCAGACGACCGGTGACGGGCAGCTGCACTCGTACGTCTCGATGAAGTTCGACCCGCAGGCCATCCCGGACCTGCCGGCGCCCCGCCCTGCCTTCGAGATCTGGGTCTACTCGCCGCGCGTCGAGGGCGTCCACCTGCGCTTCGGCAAGGTCGCCCGCGGCGGCCTGCGCTGGTCCGACCGGCGCGAGGACTTCCGTACGGAGATCCTCGGCCTGGTCAAGGCGCAGATGGTCAAGAACACCGTCATCGTGCCGGTCGGCGCCAAGGGCGGCTTCGTCGCCAAGAACCTGCCCGACCCGTCGGTGGACCGCGACGCCTGGCTGGCCGAGGGCATCGCCTCGTACAAGATCTTCATCTCGGCGCTGCTCGACATCACCGACAACATGGTCGGCGGAGAGGTCGTGCCGCCGAAGGACGTGGTCCGCCACGACGAGGACGACACCTACCTCGTCGTCGCCGCCGACAAGGGCACCGCGACCTTCTCCGACATCGCCAACGGCGTGGCGGACTCGTACGGCTTCTGGCTCGGCGACGCCTTCGCCTCCGGCGGCTCGGCCGGCTACGACCACAAGGGCATGGGCATCACGGCCCGCGGCGCCTGGGAGTCCGTCAAGCGGCACTTCCGCGAGCTGGGCCACGACACCCAGACCGAGGACTTCACGGTCGTCGGCGTCGGCGACATGTCCGGCGACGTCTTCGGCAACGGCATGCTGCTCTCCGAGCACATCCGCCTGGTCGCCGCCTTCGACCACCGGCACATCTTCATCGACCCGACGCCGGACGCGGCCGTCTCCTACGCCGAGCGCCGCCGCCTGTTCGAGCTGCCGCGCTCCTCGTGGGCCGACTACAACACCGAGCTGCTGTCCGCGGGCGGCGGCATCCACCCCCGTACCGCGAAGGCCATCCCGGTCAACGCGCAGATGCGGGCGGCCCTGGGCATCGAGGCCGGCATCGCCAAGATGACCCCGGCCGAGCTGATGCAGGCCATCCTCAAGGCGCCGGTCGACCTGCTGTGGAACGGCGGCATCGGCACCTACGTCAAGGCCGGCAGCGAGTCCCACGCCGACGTGGGCGACAAGGCCAACGACGCCATCCGCGTCGACGGCGCCGACCTGCGCGTCAAGGTCGTGGGCGAGGGCGGCAACCTGGGCCTGACCCAGCTGGGCCGCATCGAGTTCGCGCGCCACGACGGCAAGGTCAACACCGACGCCATCGACAACAGTGCGGGCGTGGACACCTCGGACCACGAGGTGAACATCAAGATCCTGCTCAACTCCGTCGTCGCGGACGGCGACATGACGGTCAAGCAGCGCAACAAGCTCCTCGCCGAGATGACCGACGAGGTCGGCCGGCTGGTCCTGCGCAACAACTACGCGCAGAACACCGCCCTGGGCAACGGCATCGCCCAGTCCGCCAGCCTGCTCCACGCCCAGCAGCGCTTCATGCGCCGCCTGGGCCGCGACGGCCAGCTCGACCGCGCGCTGGAGTTCCTGCCCAACGACCGCCAGATCCGCGAACTGCTCAACACCGGCAAGGGCCTGACCCAGCCCGAGCTCGCGGTGCTCTTCGCCTACACGAAGATCACCGCCGCGGACGAGCTGATCGCGACCGGCCTGCCGGACGACCCGTACCTGCGGCGCCTGCTGCTCGCGTACTTCCCGCAGGCCCTGCGCGAGCGGTTCCCCGACCAGATCGACTCGCACGCGCTGCGCCGCGAGATCATCACCACCGTCCTCGTCAACGACGCGGTCAACACCGGCGGCTCCACGCTGCTGCACCGCCTCCGCGAGGAGACGGGCGCCTCGCTCGAGGAGATCGTGCGCGCGCAGCTCGCGGCCCGCGAGATCTTCGACCTGGCCCCGGTGTGGGACGCGGTCGAGGCCCTGGACAACGAGGTCGCGGCCGACGTCCAGACCCGGATCCGGCTGCACTCGCGGCGGCTCGTCGAGCGCGGCACCCGCTGGCTGCTCAACAACCGCCCGCAGCCGCTGGAGATCACCGAGACCATCGACTTCTTCAGCGAGCGGGTCGCCCAGGTCTGGGCCGAGCTGCACAAGCTGGTGCGCGGCGCGGACCTCGAGTGGTACCAGCTGGTCCTGGACGAGCTGACCGAGGCGGGCGTGCCGGACGAGCTGGCGGCCAAGGTGGCCGGCTTCTCCTCCGCCTTCCCGGCGCTCGACATCGTCGCGATCGCGGACCGCACGGGCAAGGACGCGCTGGACGTCGCCGAGGTGTACTACGACCTCGCGGACCGGCTGGACATCACGCAGCTGATGGACCGGATCATCGAGCTGCCGCGGGCCGACCGCTGGCAGTCGATGGCCCGTGCCTCGATCCGCGAGGACCTGTTCGCCGCGCACGCGGGCCTGACCGCCGAGGTCCTGTCCGTGGGCAACGGCACCTCGACTCCCGAGCAGCGCTTCAAGGCCTGGGAGGACAAGAACGCCGCCATCATCGGCCGCGCGCGGACCACGCTGGAGGAGATCCAGGGGTCGGACGACTTCGACCTGGCGAACCTCTCGGTGGCGATGCGCACGATGCGGACGCTGCTGCGCACGCACAGCTAGCAGGGCCGTACGGCACGAGGAGGGCCCGGACCGTGCGGTCCGGGCCCTCCGGCGTGCGCGGGAGCGCTGCGGGTCACTTCCCGCCGAAGGCCTCGTACGCGTCGCAGACCTCCGCGGTGGGCCCGTCCATCCGCAGGACGCCGGACTCCAGCCAGATCGCGCGGTCGCAGGTCTCCCGGATGGTGCCGATGCCGTGGCTGACCAGGAAGACCGTGCCGGCCTCCTTGCGGAGCTCCTCGATGCGCTGCCGGCTGTGGCGCTGGAAGCGGGCGTCGCCGGTCGCCAGCGCCTCGTCGATCATCAGCACCTCGTGGTTCTTCGCGGCGGCGATCGAGAAGCGCAGCCGGGCCGCCATGCCGGAGGAGTAGGTCCGCATCGGCAGCGAGATGAAGTCGCCCTTTTCGTTGATCCCGGAGAAGTCGACGATGTCCTGGTAGCGGTCGCGGACCTGCTGCTTGGACATGCCCATCGCGAGGCCGCCGAGGAGGACGTTCCGCTCGCCGGTCAGGTCGTTCATCAGGGCGGCGTTGACACCGAGCAGGGAGGGCTGGCCGTCCGTGTAGACCCGGCCCGAGGCGGCCGGGAGCAGGCCGGCGATGGCCTTGAGCAGGGTGGACTTGCCCGAGCCGTTGGAGCCGATGAGTCCGATGGCCTCGCCCTTGTACGCCGTGAAGCTGACGCCCTTGACGGCGTGCACCTCGCGGACGCCGGGGGTGGACTTGCGGGAGAAGATCCGGCTCAGGGCGGAGGTGGCGCTGCCGCGGCCACCGGCCGAGCCCTGGACCTTGTAGACGACGTGGACGTCGTCGGCGATGACGGTGGGTACGCGGTGGGTCGTGCCGGTGTCAGCCACGGCCGTAGGCCTCCTCTGCCTTCCAGAAGTAGACGAATCCGCCGATGCCGGCCAGCAGGGCCCAGCCCGCGCCCAGGAGCCAGGCGTGGTGGGGGAGCTGGTGGGCGTGGTAGCCGTCGAGGAGCGCGAAGCGCATCAGGTCGATGTAGAGGGCGGCCGGGTTCCACTGGAACGCCAGCATCACCGCGTGGGGCACGTGGTGGCTCTGCAGGGTCGTGCCGATGTTCCACATCACGCCGGAGAAGTACATCCAGGTCCGCAGGACGAACGGCATCAGCTGGCTGACGTCCGGGGTCTTGCTGCCGATGCGGGCCATGGCCATCGCGCAGCCCGCGCAGAAGACGGCGAGCAGCAGCAGGGTGGGGAGGACCAGCAGCCAGGACGCCCGCGGCGGCTGCCCGAAGGCGATCAGGATCAGCGCCAGGGCGCCCATCGTGACCAGCAGCTGCTGGAAGAGCTGGACGACGGTGGACAGGGGCAGCGAGGCGCGCGGGAACTGCAGGGCCCGGACCAGGCCGAGGTTGCCGGAGACCGCCCGGGTGCCGGAGTTGAAGGCGCTGCTGAAGAAGTCCCAGACGAATACGCCGATGACCAGGTACGGGATGAACTGGGGCGTGTTGTGGGTCTGGTTGAGGATGACCCCGAAGATGAAGTAGTAGACGGCCGCGTTGAGCAGCGGGGTCATCAGGTGCCACACCTGGCCGAGCCGGGCGGTGCTGTACGTCGCGCTCATCCGGGCGTTGGCGAAGGTGGTGATGAACTGCCGTCTGCCCCACAGCTCGCGGGTGTACGCCGCCAGGGACGGCCGGGCTCCGCTGACGCGCAGGCCGTGGGCCGCGGCCAGGCGGGCCGCCTCCTCGGATGCCGGTCCCGGTCGGGACGGGGCGGGGGCGCTCGCGGGCGGGGGTGCGGTCGTCACGCTCACTCGGGTCGCTTTCGACGGGGGCACGGGGCGGTCGCAGGGGGAGCCGCGACGGGGACGACGGAACGATGGGACGGGTCCGTACCGTCGTCGCGTGCAGACTAGGCCGTTCTGACGCCGGAACGCAACCGTATCGTCGTAACGTAAGCGCCCGGTATGCTCGGGCCATGACCACCACCCCTGCCACCCCGCCCGGTCCGCGGCGCGCCCCCGCAGGCGCCGCCGTACTGCGCGAGGACGTTACCGAGGCGATCCGCGCGGCCGTCTTCGAGGAGCTGGCGGCCGTCGGGTTCTCCCGGATGTCGATCGAGGCGATCGCCCGCCGCGCGGGCGTCGGCAAGACCGCCGTCTACCGGCGCTGGCGCTCCAAGCTCCACCTCGTCCTGGACCTGGTCTCCGCCTTCGCCGCCCAGGGGCTGCCCGCGCCCGCCACGGGATCGCTGTACGGCGACGTCCGCGCGCTGCTGGAGGTCATGGCCCAGCTGCTGCGCCACCCGCTGGCCTCCCAGGTCATCCCGGACCTGCTGGTCGAGGCCGCCCGCAACCCGGACATCGCCGAGGCGGTCCGGGACGTCCTGCTGCGCAGCGAGACGGAGATCGCCGGCGAGGTCGTACGGGCCGCCGCGGCCCGCGGCGAGCTGCCCGCGGACACCGATCCCGAGCGGGCCCTCGACCTGGCGATCGGGCCGCTGTACTGGCGCCTGGTCGTCGTCCGCGGCGAGCTCCCGGCGGGCTACCTCGACGACCTGGCCCGCTCGGTCGTCGCGGGCCTCGGCGCACCGCGCACCTGACCCGGCCGCCGCACGATCCGGCGGTGACCGCTCAGTCGTGCGTCAGCCGGTCGAAGCCGCGCAGGCCGCGCCGCTGCTGGGACGGCGCGGTCACCGCAGCCGCCGGCGCGGCCGGAGCCGGCCGGCGCTCCTCCAGCGGGACGAAGGCCGGCAGCCCGGCCTTCTGCCCCAGGAACACCCGGCGCACCACCCGCTCCGCCGCGAACCCGTCGTCGTACTGGCAGAACCGCGCGCGGAACGCCGACCGCAGCTGCGCGGACCGCGAACCCTTCCAGTGGCCCGTCGCGAAGATGTCGACGAGCTCGTCCTCGGTCCGGGCGATCGCCCCCGGGGGAGCGGACCGCAGGTCGAAGTACGTGCCGCGGGCCGCCTCGTAGGCCTCCCAGTCGTCCGCGTGGATCACGATCGGCCGGTCCAGGGACGCGTAGTCGAACATCAGCGAGGAGTAGTCCGTCACCAGCGCGTCCGACGCCAGGCAGAGCTCCTCCACCGACGGGTGCGCGGAGACGTCGACGAGCCGCGGGTGGGCGTCACGGCTCAACGGCCCGCTGCCGTACGTGAGGTGCGCCCGGGCCAGGATCGTGAAGCGCGGCCCCAGATCGCGCAGCACCCGCTCGAAGTCCAGGTGGTCGGGGCAGCTGCGCCGGTAGTCGCGGTGGGTGGGCGCGTACAGGATCGCCGTGGTGCCGGGCGCGATGCCCAGCCGCTCGCGCAGCTCCAGCACCTCGGCGGCGCCGGCCCGCTGGAACACGTCGTTGCGCGGGTAGCCGTACTCCAGCGTCGTGTACCCGGACGGCAGCGCCTTCTCCCACACCAGCGTGGAGTGGCGGTTGGCGGAGAGCAGATAGTCCCACTGGTCGGCGCCCCGCAGCAGGGACGCGAAGTCGGCCGTCGGGGTGGCCGCCGGGCGGTCCAGCAGGTCGAGGCCGACCCGCTTGAGCGGCGTGCCGTGCTGGGTCTGCACCAGGATCTGGCCCCGCCGCTTGACCAGTCCGCGGTCGAAGTTGACGTTGGTGACCAGGTACCTGGCCCGTGCCAGCGCGGTCCAGTAGGCGCGCGAGCCCGGCCGCAGCCGGGCCGTGCCCGCCGGCAGGGTCGCGTCGTGCTCGGGGCCGCAGATCCAGGCCGTGCGCACCCGCGGCGCCAGCTCGCGCACCTTCTCCTCGATGGCCGCCGGGTTGCAGGCGTAGCCGCCGTGCCAGTACGCGCTGAAGACGGCCAGCTCGGAGCGGAGCGGCAGCCGCCGCTGGAACCGGTAGTGCAGGAGCAGCAGGCCCGCGCGCAGGGCGCGCCCGAGGGACCGCAGGCGCCGCCCGAGGCCCAGCGCGGCCGCCCGTACGGCGGCGACCGCGCGGTACGAGCGGGGCGTGCCCAGCCGCATCAGCGCGTGCCGGAGCCGGGCGACCGGCGCCGGGGCGGCGCCGCGGACCCGGTAGCGGCGCAGCTGGGCGCGGGCGCGGCGGAAGTACTCGGCGCGGGAGCCGCGCGGCAGCCGGCCCCGGGAGGAGAAGAGCCGGGTGTGGTGGTCGGCCATCCGCCGGTAGAGCAGCGGCCGCCACCGGTCGAGCGCGGGCCGCGCGTCGAGGAAGGCGAAGAGCCGGTCGTACTGGTTGAAGATGTCGAAGTGGCGGCGCGTGGTCGTGGTCATGATCGAGCCGGTGCGGCGCTGCCGGTAGTGGACGCACACCCGGTCCAGGACCGCGATGGACTCGGCGGTCAGCAGCACCGGCGCGGTCCACGGGGTGTCCTCGTAGTACCCGGGCGGGAAGGCGAAGGCCTCGCGCTCGATGAACTCCCGCCGGTACGCCTTGTTCCAGACCACCATCAGCACGCCGAGCAGGGCGGGCCGGTCCTCGACGCGGAAGGTCGCCGGGCCGTCCTCGTGGAGCCGGTGCGCGAGCTGGTTGCGGATGAACTCGCCGGTCCAGTACGTCCGCGCGTAGTCGTACACGAGGACGTCGGGCCCGCCGGTCGCCTTGAGACGGTCGTCGATGGCCTGGAGGGCGCCGGGGGCGAGGGCGTCGTCGCTGTCGAGGAACAGCACGTAGTCGCCGGTGGCCCGGGCCAGCCCGGCGTTGCGGGCCGGGCCCAGACCGGCGTTGTGCGGCAGGTGGACGGCCGTCACGCGCGGATCGCGCGCCGCGTAGTCGTCGATGATCGAACCGCAGGCGTCCGGGGAGCAGTCGTCGACGGCGATCAGTTCCAGGTCCGGGTACGACTGGGACAGGACGGAGTCGAGACTCTCCTGGAGGTACGCCTGGACCTTGTACGCGGGCACGATGACGCTGAACCGGGGCACGTCACATCCAGGGGTCGGGCGCGGGCATATTGCCCAGGAACCCCTGGTGCGGTGATCGGGTTACGCGCCCTGCCGCCATCCGGGTTACGCAGCGTCACTTCACCGCACCGGCCATCACCCCCGTGACGAACTGCCGCTGGAACGCGAAGAAGACGATCAGCGGGACGGTCATCGACAGGAACGCGCCCGGCGCCAGCACGTCGATGTTGTTGCCGAACTGCCGTACCTGCTGCTGGAGGGCGACCGTCACCGGCGGGCTGGTGGAGTCCGCGAAGACCAGGGCGACCAGCATGTCGTTCCACACCCACAGGAACTGGAAGATGCCGAGCGAGGCCAGCGCCGGACCGCCCAGCGGCAGCACCACCCGTGTGAACAGGCGCAGTTCGCCGGCCCCGTCGAGCCGGGCCGCCTCCAGCAGCTCGCGCGGGATCTCCGCGAAGAAGTTCCGCAGCAGGAAGACCGCGAACGGCAGCCCGAACGCCGTGTGGAAGAGCACCACCCCGGCCGTGGTCTCGAACAGCCCGATCGTGCCGAACAGTTCCGACACCGGGATCAGCGCCACCTGGACCGGGACCACGAGCAGCGCGACCACCACCAGGAACAGCGCGTCGCGGCCGGGGAACTCCAGCCAGGCGAAGGCGTATCCGGCGAACGCCCCGAGCAGCAGCACCAGCAGCGTCGCGGGCACCGTGATCAGGACCGTGCTCAGCAGCGAGCCCGTGATGGTGTCGTTGGAGAGCAGGGAAGAGTAGTTCTCGGCGGTCAGCCGGGACGGCGCGGTGAGCACCTGCCACCAGCCGCCGGAGTTGAGGTCGGCGGGGGCCAGGAACGACGACAGCAGCAGCCCGACCGTGGGCACCAGCCAGAACAGCGCGGCCAGCAGCAGGAAGACGCGCAGCGCGCCGCCCGCCGCCCTCCCGCCGATCCGCGCCGCGAGCCGGGCGCGCCGCGTGCGCTGCGAGCCGTGCGGGCCGCGCTCGCCCTGCGTGCCTCGCGTGCCTCTCCTGCCGTGCGCGCCTCTCCTGCCAGTCATCGGGGCGCCCCCTTCCGCATCCGGCGGATGTTGTAGAGCATCACGGGCAGCACCAGCAGCAGCAGGAGCACGGCGATCGCGGAGCCGACGCCCTGGTCCGCGTCCGTTCCGAACGACGTCCGGTACAGCTGGAGCGCCAGGACGTTCGCGTCGTCCTGCACCGAGCCGGGCGCGATGACGAAGACCAGGTCGAAGATCTTCATCACGTTGATCACCAGCGTGACCAGCACCACCGCGAGCACCGGCGCCAGCAGCGGCACCGTGATCCGGCGGAACACCTGCCACTCGTCCGCCCCGTCCACCCGCGCCGCCTCCAGCAGCTCCCGGGGTACGGCCGCCAGCCCGGCCCCGATCAGCACCATCGCGAAGCCCGCCCACATCCACACGTACGCACCGATGACCGCCGGGGTGACCAGCGTCGGGCCCAGCCACTCCACCCCTGCGTACGGCTCGGCGAAGTTCGCCGCGGGCAGCCGCAGCAGCGCGCCGTCGGCCTTCGCGGACAGGGTGAACGTGCCGTCGGAGCGGGCCCGAGCCGAGTCCACCACCCGGCCGTCCCGCACGGCCTCGATCCGGATGCCGGCGTATCCCGGCTCGCGCGCGTCCACGGCGTTCGGCCGCCCGCCGCCGCCCCGGGCGAAGTCCTGCCAGGCGGTACCGGTGACCGCACCCGGGTCCGGGGCCGCCGCACGGGCGGGACGGGTGTCCTCGGGCAGCTGGTCGGGCGCCACCCCGACCAGCGGCAGCAGCACCGGGACCCCGGCCCGTACCGGCTCCTTCGTCAGGTACGCGCCCCCGCCCGCCGGGGCCAGCGGAGAGTCCCGGCCGGGGCGGGCCTTCGGGAACGCCGAGGACGGCGCGAACGTGTCGTGCACCCCCACCCAGACGGCATTGGCGACCCCCCGGTCCGGGTCCTGCTCGTAGACCAGGCGGAAGACGATGCCCGCCGCCAGCATCGAGATCGCCATCGGCATGAACACCAGCAGCTTGAACGCGGTGCCCCAGCGGACCCGCTCGGTGAGCACCGCGAAGACCAGGCCGAGGGCGGTCGCGACGGCCGGCGCGAGCACCACCCACACCGCGGTGTTGCGCAGCGCGGTGCGGATGGCGTCGTTCGTGAACAGCTCGGTGTAGTTGTCCAGCCCGGCGAAGGACGTGCCGGACCGGTCGAACAGGCTCCGGTAGACCGAGTAGCCGATGGGGTGGACGACCAGCGCGCCGAGCAGCAGCAGCGAGGGCAGCAGGAAGGCCGCGGCGACGGTCTGCCGGCGCCTGCGCTCCCGCTGCACCGGGCGATTCGGGGACGCCACCGGGCTCAGCGCCCGTACGCCTTGGCCGCGTCGGCCTCCAGCCTCCGCTGGGTCCCCGCGATGTCCTTCGGGTTCTTCAGGAAGTCCTGGAGGGCCTTCCACTCGCCCGCGCCCGGGGTGCCGCCGAACGCCGCCGGCGCCTGGTCCGACATGTCGAAGCGGAAGTCGTCACCCGCGGCGATCAGCGCCTCGGCGATCTTCCGCTGGATGTCGTTCGGATAGGCCGCGGGGTCGACGCCCTTGTTCGGCGACAGGAACCCGCCCTGCTTGGCCCAGATCGTGGCCGCGTCCGGGGAGGCCAGGAAGGTCAGCAGGGCCTGGGCGCCCTTCGAGGGCTTCAGCGCCACGGCCACGTCCCCGCCCGAGACCACCGGGGACTTCGCCCCGACCGCCGGGAACGGGAACACCTTGGCGTCCGTGCCGATCTTCGCGTCGGTCTGCGCGATGTTCACGGAGACGAAGTCGCCCTCGAAGACCATCGCGGCCGCCGGGGTGTCCCCGCCGGTGAAGGTCTGCGTCACGGACTTCGGGAACTCCGTCGCCAGCGCCCCGCTCTGCCCGCCCGCCAGGAAGTCCTTGCGGCCGAACAGCTCCGCGAGGGTCTTCAGGGCCGCCGTCACGCTCGGGTCGGTCCACTTGATCTCGTGCTTCGCCAGCCGGTCGTACTTCTCCGGACCCGCCTGCGAGAGGTACACGTTCTCGAACCAGTCGGTCAGCGTCCAGCCGTCCGCGCCGCCCACCGACACGGGCGCGGTGCCGGAGGCCGAGATGGTGTCCGCCGTCGCCAGGAAGTCCTTCCAGGTGGCGGGCACCTTGGCACCGGCGTTCTCGAAGGCCTTGGCGTTGTACCAGACCAGGGACTTGTTGGCGGCCTTGAAGTACACGCCGTACGGGGTGCCGCCGACCGCGCCCAGGTCGCGCCAGCCCTGCGAGTAGCCCTTCTCCAGCTGGGCCTTCGCCTCCGGGCCGAGCGGCTGGGCCCACTTCTTCTCCACCGCCTGGACCAGGGCGCCGACCTGCGGCAGCAGCGCCACGTCCGGCGGCTCGCCACCGGCGATCTTCGTTCCGAGGAAATTGACGATCGGGTCCTGCGCCGGGACGAACGTGACCGAGGCGCCCGTGCGCTTCTCGAATTCCTTGAGGACCTTGGTGAAGTTCGCCTGCTCCGGGCCGGTCCAGACGGCGGCCACCGAGACCTTCTCCCCGGTCAGCCGGGGTAACGCCACGCCCGGAGCGGCCGCGGTCCCGGTCGGCCCGTCCGTCTTGTCCGTGCCCTTGCTGCCGCCGTCACCGCCGCACGCGGTGAGCGCGAGCACGCCGGCCATGCCCAGCGCCGCCCAGGTCCCTGCCGTGCTGCTACGCATACTGCCCTCGTATCTCTGTGGCCGAGTTCGGTCCCTCAGGCATACGCCGAGCTCCCGGGCCCCGCAATACCGCATGCAGGGAGGGCAGTTGCCCCCGGCCGGGGCCGGGGCACGTCCGGGCACAGGTCAGGCCCTGGTCCGGGGCACGTGTCAGGGGGCGGGCGGGAACAGCACGGGTATGGCCGAAACCAGATGCGAAGCCCGGTCCAGCGCACTCGCGAGCAGCGCCAGGTCCGTCGGGCCGTTGCCCAGCTCGCGCACCGGCCGACGGGCCGGCGGATCACCCATCCGCTCCCACTCCACGGTCACGACCGTGGGCCGCAGCGTGGCCGTCCGCGGGATCCGGCCGGTCACCCGGCCGCCCTGGAACGGGCTGGTGCGGCCGTCCGGGCGGTGCAGCACCCCGCGCCCCGGGCCCGGCTGGTCGGCGGACGCCGCGCCGCCCGCGCGCGGACCGGCCGCCGGGGCCAGCTCCACGCGCAGCGCCGCGAGCCGGCCCAGCTCGGTGCCGGCCGTGCGCTCCGGGCGGGAGGTCGTGGCCACCAGGTGCACGCCGAGGCGGGCGCCGTCGCGGGCCACCGCCTCCAGGGCGCGCACCACCGACCCGGCGGCCGGGCGGCCCGTACTGCCCAGCGCAGGGGCGACCAGCGCGTCGAAATCGTCGACCAGCACCACCAGCCGGGGCAGCGGGGTGGGGACGGCCAGCTCGGCCTTCGCGGTCCCCGACCGCAGCCGCAGGGTGCCCGTCCGCGGCGAGTCGAGATCGCCGCGCAGCTCCGCGGTGCTCGGCTGGCGCGGTGAGACCATCCGCCCCGCCACCTCGCGCTGTGCGTGCCAGTCGGCGAACGACAGCCCGTCCAGGAGCTCCGTCCGGCGCTTGAGCTCTGCGCCGAGGGCCTGCGCGAACTCGCGCATCCGCAGCGGGTCCGAGGCCACCAGATGGGCCGACGCGTGGGGGAGTTCCGTGCACGGCAGCAGGCCCTCGCCGCGCTCGCCGCCCGCGCCGTCGAGCAGGACCAGGCCCAGCCGGTCCGGCCGGGCCGCCGAGGCGAGGGAGGCCGCCACCGAGCGGAGCAGTTCCGTACGCCCGCTGCCCGCGGGGCCCTCGATCAGGAGGTGCGGCCCCTCGGCGACCAGCTCGGCGCCGACCGGGCCGTCGCGGCCGCTGCCGAGCACCACCTCGGCCAGGCCACCCACGGCCTGCCCCTGGTCGGTGGCGGCCGCCCAGCGCGCCATCAGCGACGCGGGGGTGGCCCGCGCCAGCCCCAGCTCGTCCAGGAGCCGGGCCGCGGCGGGCAGCGCGGCTGACGCCGACCGCTGCGGGCCCGCCACCGAACCCTCGGCACGCAGGGGCGCCAGGGCGCGGGCGAACCGCTCGGCCCAGGCGGCCGACACCGCGTCCGCCGTGATCGTCTCGCCGTGCCCGGACGGGCGCCCGCCGGAGACCGGCAGCACCCGCAGGGCCGTGGCCACATCGCCGCTGAGCAGGGCGGCCGTACCGCAGTCGCGGAAGGCGGGGGAGGCGGCGCAGGCCGATTCGTACGTCTCGACGACCGGAGACGCCGGGGAGGCCGCGGGGGTCTCCGCGAGGCAGAGCAGGTGGATCCCGGCGGCGGGGCCGTGCCCGGCCAGCCGCCCGACCGTGTCGCGCAGCGGACCCGGACCGGGGTCGCCGTCGAGCACGACGAGCGTGTACGGGCCGCGGTAATCCGCGCCCGCCCGGGCCACCGCGGACCGGTCGGCGGAGGCCCAGCCCGGCCCCAGCGCGCTGTCGTCGAGCCGCCGCGTCAGCTCCGCGGTGCGGGCTGCCGCCTGGTCCTTGTCGTACGCGAGCAGCCGCCGGCAGTCCTGGCCGTGCCCGGGGCGGGTGTGCGGGAGCCAGCCGAGCCAGCCCCAGTCCGCGCGCCGCTCGGGCAGCGGCCGGGCCCGGTCGGCGCTGATCAGGACGATCTCCAGGTCCTGCGGTCCGTGCAGCGCGGCCAGCTGCGCGATCACCGCCCGCGCCAGGCCGGCCAGCCGCGGGCGCGGCCCGGCCAGACCGAGGGCGCCGCAGTCGCGCAGCGGGACGGTGCTGCCGTGGCCCAGGCGCACGAGGAGCGTCTCGGGGTGCCCGGGGCCGCGCTCCCACAGGAGCGGGGTGGGCCCGAGGGCGGCGAGCAGGAGGGCGGCGGGGTCGGGGCGGCCGTCCGGCACGGCGGCGGGGTGCTGCGGCGGTTGTTCGGCGGGCGTCTCGCCGTCCGCGTCGGCGGCCGGCTCCTCGCGGCCGAACCGGCGCCGCGCCCAGGCCCCGATCCCGCGCCTGCGCTGCGCCTCGTCCGCGCCAGGGCCGTCCCCTGCGCCGTTCCGTCCGGGAGCGGGGCCCGGCCCCGGGTCGCGGGGCTCGAACGCCGGCGGGGCCGGGATGACGGCAGCCGACGCGTGCGGGTCCGCCGGGGGAGCCGCCGCCCGGTCCGGGGCGGCGGCGGCCGGCCCGGGCAGCGGCGGCCCGGGGACGGGTCCGTCGGGGGACGGGGCCGGGAGGCGGAGGTGGCCCTCCAGGTCAGGGGTAACCGTGACGGCGACGGCCGGTGCGGCCGGGACGAGCCGCAGGGCGGACTCGCCCACCCCCAGCACCGCCCCCGGCGGGAACGGCACGGCCCGCGGCCCCACGGGCCGGCCGTCCAGCACGGTGCCGTTCGTCGAGTGCAGGTCGGCCACGGACACCCGGCCGTCCTCGCCCACCGTGACCACGCAGTGGAGCCGCGACACGTCCGGGTCGTCCAGGGGCACGTCCGCGTCCGCCGACCGCCCGATCCGGATCTGGCCGCCGTGCAGCAGGTGCACCCCGCCCGCGTCCGGGCCCGCGACCACGTGCAGCTGGGCCGCCGAGCCCGTCGACGGGGACTCCTCGGCGACCGGCTGGTGGAGGGCCAGTACGGCGCCGTCGATCAGCGGCGGCTCGCCGAGCGTGTGGCGTTGCAGGTCGAGCCGCTCCCGGCCGGCGTAGAGCACGACCGTGCCGCCCGTGTCGGGACCGCCGACGGTGGACGCCAGACCGGAGGCCACCGCGGCGAGCGGGGTGCCGGCCGGAGCGGTGACGAGCACGTCGCAGCGCGCGCTCGGGCTCTGGTGGCCGCTGCGCGGCCCGAGGACGGTCAGCCGGATCTGCATCGCCGTCAGCGGTCCCTTCTGCGCGGCGCGCCCGGCAGGGGAACGGCGGCAGGACTCCGCCCGGCCCACCCCCCACCCGGCACGGACGCGTCGTCCGGTCAGGTCTGCCGGACCGGGGGCTCCCGACCCCTCGGTTCCGTGCTGGGTGCATCCTCGCACCTGCGGCCGACAACACGCCCGGCACCCACCCCGAATTGATCTTGATCGATCGTTCGGAGGTGCACATCCGGACATAAAGCGACCCGCCGGACCCGCGCGACCTTCACCCTCCGTACATATGTGCGGCAACCAACCGTCCCGGTCCCGCGTCTTCCGGAGGACCACCCCCTACAGTGGTTCGGACACGAATGTTGAGACCAGGGAGCGCATGACGTGCGGCCAGTCGGCAGCAAGTACCTCCTCGAGGAGCCGCTCGGCCGCGGCGCCACGGGCACCGTCTGGCGTGCGCGCCAGCGCGAGACGGCCGGCGCCGAGGCAGCCGTCCCCGGGCAGCCCGGCGAGACCCTCGCCATCAAGGTGCTGAAGGAAGAGCTCGCGCAGGACCCGGACATCGTGATGCGCTTCCTCCGGGAGCGCTCCGTCCTGCTGCGCCTGACGCACCCGAACATCGTGCGCACCCGGGACCTGGTCGTCGAAGGCGACTGCCTCGCCCTGGTCATGGACCTGGTCGACGGCCCGGACCTGCACAGGTACGTCCGGGAGAACGGCCCCTTCACGCCGGTCGCCGCGAGCCTGCTGACCGCCCAGATCGCCGATGCGCTCGCCGCCAGCCACGCCGACGGCGTGGTCCACCGCGACCTCAAGCCCGCGAACGTCCTGCTCGACGAGAGCGACGGCCGGATGAAGCCGATGCTCACGGACTTCGGCATCGCGCGCCTCGCCGACTCGCCGGGCCTGACCCGCACCCACGAGTTCGTCGGCACCCCCGCCTACGTGGCGCCCGAATCCGCCGAGGGCCGCCCGCAGACCTCCGCCGTCGACATCTACGGCGCCGGCATCCTGCTGTACGAGCTGGTCACCGGCCGCCCGCCGTTCGCCGGCGGCACCGCCCTGGAGGTGCTGCACCGCCACCTGAGCGAGGAGCCGCAGCGCCCCTCGACCATGCCCGAGCCGCTGTGGACGGTCATCGAGCGCTGCCTGCGCAAGGAGCCGAACGAACGCCCCAGCGCCGTGAGCCTGGCCCGCGGGCTGCGGGTGGTCGCCGCCGGGATCGGCGTGCACTCCTCGTCCGCCGAAGTCGAGGCCGCCCTCGGGGTGGGCGCGCTGCTCGCCCCCGACCCCTCGCCCGCTCCGGTCCCCGAGACCCCCGGCGCCGCCGACCCGACCCAGGTGATGGCCGCCGGCGCGGGCGCGGGCTCGCCCATGGGCGCGTACGACCCGAACGCCATGACCAGCGTGATGCCGCCGGTCGGCGCCGCCGACGCCACCTCCGTGCTGCCCAGCACCGGGGCGCCCGCCGCCGACCCGACCGCCGTCATGCCGCCCGTTCAGCAGCCGGACGCCCCGCACCCGTGGCAGTCCCAGCTCCAGGCCGCGCGCGACCGCAACGAGCAGACGCAGATCCAGTACCTTGACCCGAGCGAGGACCCGCTGCGCCGCCGTCCGCAGCGCCAGCCGCAGCAGCCCCCGCAGCCGCAGCAGCCGCCCCGGAACCAGCAGCGGCCCCAGCAGCAGTACGGGCAGCAGCCGCAGCAGCAGCCGCGGCCCCCGCAGCGGCAGGCCCCGCCCCCGCAGCAGCCGTACCGCCAGGCCCCGCCGGCGCCGCAGCAGAGCGGGTACCCGTACCCGCCCCCGCAGCAGCAGTACCAGCAGCCGCCCCAGCACCAGCCGCAGTACCAGCAGCCACAGCCGCCGCCGTACCAGCACCAGCCGCAGTACCAGCAGCCACAGCCCCCGCCCCAGCAGCCGCAGCCGCCGGCGCCGCGCCCGCCGCGGGAACCGCGCGAGCCGCGCCGCAGCGCCAACCCGATGCGGATCCCCGGGCTCGGCTGCCTCAAGGGCTGCCTGTTCCTGGTCCTGCTGTTCTTCGTCGGCGGCTGGCTGATCTGGGAGCTGACCCCGCTCCAGGACTGGATCGGCACCACCAAGGGATGGTGGGCGCAGGTCGGAACGTGGGTCTCCGAGATCAGCGATGCGATCGGGTCGATCAAGTTCTAGCGGCCCCTGTAGCGCCGACTTCATGGATTTGTCGACTTCTGGAGGGTGATTTCGCCCGCAGAAGTGAAGGTCGCCGCGAACTGGCCCCCCGAATGGCGTGCAACCCACTCCCGGCCGCGTAGCTTTGGGTGCGGTACGCCAGCGGTTGAGGGAGCAGTCGTGGCACGGAAGATCGGCAGCCGGTACACCGCTCACCAGATCCTGGGGCGCGGCAGTGCCGGCACGGTGTGGCTGGGCGACGGACCGGACGGACCCGTCGCCATCAAGCTGCTCCGGGAGGACCTCGCGTCCGACCAGGAGCTGGTGGGACGTTTCGTCCAGGAGCGCAGTGCGCTGCTCGGCCTCGAGCACCCGCGGGTGGTCGCGGTCCGCGACCTCGTCGTGGACGGCAACGACCTCGCCCTCGTCATGGACCTCGTACGGGGGACGGACCTGCGGACCCGTCTCGAGCGCGAGCGCCGTCTCGCGCCCGAGGCCGCCGTCGCGATCGTCGCCGACGTGGCGGACGCGCTGGCCGTCGCGCACGCGGCCGGGGTGGTGCACCGCGACGTCAAGCCCGAGAACGTCCTGCTCGACATGCAGGGCCCGATCGGCCCGGGCGGCTCCCACCCGGCGCTGCTCACCGACTTCGGCGTCGCCAAGCTGATCGACTCGCCGCGCCGGGCCGGCCCGCCGGCCGCCGGGACCCGGACCCGGATCATCGGCACGCCGGACTACCTCGCCCCCGAGATCGTCGAGGGCCTGCCGCCCCGCGCGGCCGTGGACATCTACGCCCTCGCCACCGTGCTGTACGAGCTCCTGGCCGGCTTCACGCCCTTCGGCGGGGGCCACCCGGGCGCGGTGCTGCGCCGCCACGTCACCGAGACCGTGGTCCCGCTCCCCGGGATCCCGGACGAGCTGTGGCAGCTGATCGTGCAGTGCCTCGCCAAGGCGCCCGCCTCGCGGCTGCGCGCCTCGGAGCTCTCCGCCCGGCTGCGCGACCTGCTGCCGCTGCTGGCCGGGATGCCGCCGCTGGACGTGGACGAGCCGGAGGATTTCGAGGGTGCGGCTGCGGCGGCCGAGGCCGCGGAGCAGGCGGCCGAGCCGGCTGCGGAGGGCGGCGACGCGGCGGCGCCGGACGAGCCTGCCCGGCGCCGGGGCGCAGTGCCGCTGGTGCACGGCGGCGCGGTGGACTCCAACCGCGACACGCACACCTCGATGCGCGTGCCGGGCCCGGACGAACTGGCCGGCGGCGCGCTGGGCACCGCCCGGGTGCCCCGGGCCACCGGCGCCCCGCGGCCCGGCTCGGCCCGGCACCGCGCGGACGCCGTCCGCAAGCGGCGCCTGGTCCTCACCTCGGCGGCGGTCGCCCTCGCGGGCATCGTCGGCCTCGGCGTCTGGCTCACCGCCTCGTCCGACGACACCCCTCCGCCGCAGGACAGCAAGCAGTCCGTGCCCCGTACGCCGTAGGGGGCACGGGCCCGGTCCCGCCCGCTACGCGCCGATCAGCTCCGGGTGGTGGCGTCGGGCCACCCCGGGGTGGGCGCGGACCCAGCCCTTGAGTTCGTTGCGGCCGTACTCTGCGTGGAGCGGGTTCGACGCGTCGTGGGCGACGCCCGGAGCGTGGGCCAGGTAGTCGCCGGGGACGGTGTCGATCACGGCGTCCAGGCGCGGGTTGTAGAAGAACGGCACGGAGAATCGTTCCGTCGCACCGGGCGGGCTCACCACCCGGTGGTCCGTGGCGACCAGGTACCCCTCGGTCGCGATCTCCAGCAGCTCGCCCAGGTTCACGACGAAGGCGCCCTCCAGCGGCGGCACGTCCAGGAAGCCGCCGTCGCGCACCACCTGCAGACCGCCCACCGAGTCCTGGAGCAGCAGCGTCAGGAACCCGTAGTCCTTGTGCGCGCCCACGCCCTGATCGGCGCCGGTCGGCGCGGACCCGGGGTAGCGGATCAGCTTCGTGTGCAGGTGCGGCCGGTCCGCGAACGCCTCGTCGAAGAAGTCCTCGGGCGCCCCGATCGACGCCAGCAGCTCCCGCAGCAGCCGGTGCGCCACGGCCGCCAGCCGCTGCTGCCAGTCCAGGACGACCGTACGCAGCTCCGGGAGCGCCGCCGGCCACTGGTTCGGGCCCTCCAGCCACAGGTAGGGCGGGTCGTCCGGCCCGACGACGGGCGCGGGCCGCTCGGCCCCCACGTCCAGCTGGTCCCGCCAGTCCGAGGCGCCGCCGGTCAGCTCGTGGCCGATGCGGGTGTAGCCGCGGAAGTGCGGGGAGTTCAGATTGCTGACGGCCAGCCGGTCGGCCTCGGGCAGGGCGAAGAACTGCCTGGTCAGCTCGAGTATCCGGGTGGTCTCCTCGGGCGTGATCCCGTGCCCGGTCAGGTGGAGGAACCCGGTGTCCCGGGCGGCCGCGTGGAGCTCCTTGCGGAAGGCCTCGCGCTGGGCCGGGTCGTCCGCCCGGGACAGGTCCAGCACGGGAAGGGACACGGCGGCGGATGGGGCGGGTGCGGTGCGCGGAGAGGAGGAAGGGTGCGCGGACGGCATGACGGCTCCGTTTCGGATGTCACGGGGTCCTGGTCCCCAGAGGTGTCGGGGCAGCGGGAGGAGAGCAGCCGTCGGGCAGGGTGGTGCCGAGAGCTGCGGGTACCGCGGACAGGACCGGTGGAAGCAGGCGGTTGAGCGCTTGGTTCTAGTCCGTCGGCAGACAGCTCATGGTGGTGACGCGCATGAAATCCACATGGCGGCGCCTCACGAGAGCAATGGTCATAGCCCGAGGGTACGCCTGCCGTCCGCATGCCCGTACGGGGCGATCCGGCCTGGAAGAACGGGGCAGCCGGGTGACCAGCTACGCTGGGGGCGTGGCAGTCGTCGATGTTTCCGAAGAGCTGAAGTCCCTCTCCTCGACCATGGGGTCGATCGAGGCCGTCCTGGACCTCGACAAGTTGAGGGCAGACATTGCCGTGCTCGAGGAGCAGGCCGCGGCCCCGTCCCTCTGGGACGACCCGGATGCGGCCCAGAAGATCACGAGCAAGCTGTCGCACCTCCAGGCCGAGGTGCGCAAGGCGGAGACCCTCCGTGGCCGCATCGACGACCTCGGTGTGCTCTTCGAGCTCGCCGAGGAGATGGACGACCCGGACACCCTGGCCGAGGCCGAGGCCGAGCTGACCGCCGTGCGCAAGGCGCTCGACGAGATGGAGGTCCGCACCCTCCTGTCCGGCGAGTACGCCGAGCGCGAGGCGCTGGTCAACATCCGCGCCGAGGCCGGCGGCGTCGACGCCTCCGACTTCGCCGAGCGCCTCCAGCGCATGTACCTCCGCTGGGCCGAGCGCCACGGCTACTCCACCGAGGTCTACGAAACCTCGTACGCCGAAGAGGCCGGCATCAAGTCGACCACCTTCGTCGTGAAGGCCCCGTACGCCTACGGCACGCTCTCCGTCGAGCAGGGCACCCACCGCCTCGTGCGCATCTCGCCCTTCGACAACCAGGGCCGCCGCCAGACCTCCTTCGCGGGCGTCGAGGTGCTCCCGGTCGTCGAGTCCAGCGACCACGTGGAGATCGACGAGTCCGAGCTGCGGATCGACGTGTACCGCGCCTCCGGCCCCGGCGGCCAGGGCGTCAACACCACCGACTCGGCCGTCCGCATCACGCACCTGCCGACCGGCATCGTGGTGTCCTGCCAGAACGAGCGCTCGCAGATCCAGAACAAGGCCAGCGCGATGAACGTCCTCCAGGCCAAGCTGCTCGAGCGGCGCCGCCAGGAGGAGCAGGCCAGGATGGACGCGCTCAAGGACAGCGGCAGCTCCTGGGGCAACCAGATGCGCTCCTACGTCCTGCACCCGTACCAGATGGTCAAGGACCTGCGGACGGAGTTCGAGGTCGGCAACCCGCAAGCGGTCCTGGACGGCGAGATCGACGGCTTCCTGGAGGCCGGGATCCGCTGGCGCAAGCAGCAGGAGACCGCGAGCTGACTGCCACGGAGCAGCCGTCGTACGTAGACATGTGACAAGGGCCCGGAGCGATGCTCCGGGCCCTTTCCGTACTGCTTGCTCACTGCGGCATACGATCGGTTGCGTACCGGGCTGCGGGCTACCGGGCGACGAGGGCCAGGGCGGCCACCAGGACCACCAGGAGCGCAACGAGCGCCATCGGGTTCAGGCCGGCGAAGGGGCTCTCCTGCTGGAGGCGCTCCCGGTTCGCCCGGCACACCGGACAACGGCCCTGAGCGACGGGTGCGGCGCAGTTCGCGCACACGAGCCGGTCATATGTCATGCGCTCTCCTCCTCTCGTCCCCTAGGTAAACGGCGGGGGGAACCAGACCGTTCCCCCTACCACTGTGCCAGCTTCGGGAACATTCGGCGCGGCCCGGCGGATGATCCGTACGAGAACGCGGACATACCGGTCAAGTATGGACGCCGACTGCCCTCCTCGCGCGAGGTCGCGTATGGTCACGCACACCTACTCCCGGCGACCGTGGTGCACCCGTGATCCGATTCGACAACGTGTCCAAGTCCTATCCGAAGCAGAACCGCCCCGCTCTCAGAGACGTATCCCTGGAGATCACCAAGGGCGAGTTCGTGTTCCTGGTCGGCTCCTCCGGCTCCGGCAAGTCCACCTTCCTGCGCCTGCTCCTCCGCGAGGAGCGGGCGAGCCACGGTCAGGTGCACGTGCTGGGCAAGGACCTCGCCCGGCTGTCCAACTGGAAGGTCCCGCAGATGCGGCGCCAGCTGGGCACCGTCTTCCAGGACTTCCGGCTCCTGCCCAACAAGACGGTCGCGCAGAACGTCGCCTTCGCCCAGGAGGTGATCGGCAGACCGCGCGGCGAGATCCGCAAGGCCGTCCCGCAGGTCCTCGACCTGGTCGGCCTCGGCGGCAAGGAAGAGCGCATGCCGGGCGAGCTCTCCGGTGGTGAGCAGCAGCGCGTGGCGATCGCGCGCGCCTTCGTGAACCGGCCCGCCCTGCTGATCGCGGACGAGCCCACGGGCAACCTCGACCCGCAGACCTCCGTCGGCATCATGAAGCTGCTGGACCGGATCAACCGGACCGGCACCACCGTCATCATGGCGACGCACGACCAGCAGATCGTCGACCAGATGCGCAAGCGCGTCATCGAACTCGAACAGGGCCGTCTCGTGCGCGACCAGTCGCGTGGCGTCTACGGCTACCAGCACTGAAAGGCCTGAAGAGACGCCATGCGCGCCCAGTTCGTCCTGTCGGAGATCGGCGTCGGCCTCCGTCGCAATCTCACGATGACCTTCGCGGTGGTCATCTCCGTCGCCCTGTCGCTGGCCCTGTTCGGTGGCTCCCTGCTCATGCGTGACCAGGTCAGCCAGATGAAGGGCTACTGGTACGACAAGGTCAACGTCTCGATCTACCTGTGCAACAAGAACGAGGCCGAGACCGGCGGCGGGGCCAGCTGCGCCAAGGGCGCCGTGACCGCCGAGCAGAAGACGCAGATCGAGTCCGAGCTCAAGAAGATGGACCTGGTCGAGAAGGTCACGTACGAATCGGCCGACGAGGCGTACAAGCACTACAAGGAGCAGTTCGGCGACACCCCGCTGGCGGCCTCCATCACTCCCGACCAGATGCAGGAGTCCTTCCGGGTCAAGCTGAAGGACCCGGAGAAGTACAAGGTCATCACCACCGCCTTCGCCGGGCGGGACGGGGTGCAGTCCGTGCAGGACCAGCGCAGCGTGCTGGACAACCTCTTCGGGCTGCTCGACGTGCTCAACAAGGCCGCGCTCGGTGTGATGATGATCATGCTGGTCGTCGCCCTGCTGCTGATCGTCAACACCGTGCGGGTCTCGGCCTTCAGCCGTCGGCGTGAGACCGGCATCATGCGGCTGGTGGGTGCGTCCAGCTTCTACATCCAGATGCCGTTCATCATGGAGGCGGCGTTCGCCGGCCTCATCGGCGCGGTCGTCGCCTGCGGGATGCTCGTCACGGGCCAGTACTTCGTGATCGACCACGGCGTCGCGCTCAAGGACAAGCTCGAACTGATCAACTTCATCGGGTGGGATTCCGTGGTCACCAAGCTGCCGCTGGTGCTCGCGATCGGCCTGCTGATGCCCGCGCTGGCGGCGTTCGTCGCGTTGCGCAAGTACCTGAAGGTGTGACAAGCGCCCCGGCAGCGGTACGGGCAACCACCCGTACCGTCCGGGGCGTTGTCCTAGACTCGGCGCCATGCCGGGTACCCCCGCCTTCTGTCTCCGGCCCCGCGACCTGCGTCGCGGGGCCGTTCTGACGTTGGTCTTCCTCGGAGTGCTGGGAACGGCCTCGGCCACCGGGTGCTGGGAGCGCGACGCTCCGGACCCGGCGGCCGCGCGGCGGCCGGCGCTCGCCCGTACGCCCGCGGCCACGGGCGGGACCGCCGACCGGGCGGCCGTGGCCCGCGCCGCCGCCGAGGCCATGGCCGACGGCAAATCCGGGAAGCAGGCGGCCGAGGAGGTCGTCAGCCGCAGCGGGGACCGCTGGGGCGTCGTGTACGCCCCGGCCGAGTACGCCGAGTTCGAGCGGGCGCTCGACGGCAGCTACACCGGCGTCGGCATCCGGGTCGCCCCGCGGCCCGGCGGCCGGATCGCCGTGGCCCAGGTCCGTCCCGAGGGCCCCGCCGACCGGGCGGGCATCAGGCCGGGCGACGCCCTGCGGACCGTGGACGGCCACCGGGTGCACGGACTGGAGCCCGCCGCGGTGGTGTCCTTACTCCGCGGTGAGCCGCAGCGCGCCGCCGTCGGCACCCCGGTGGTGCTGGTGCTGGAGCGCGCGGGCGAGACCCGCACCGAGACCGTGCGGCGCGAGCGGCTGGCCACCGAGGCCGTGACCGTACGGCAGCTGCCCGGCGGGGTGACCCTGATCAAGGTCACCTCCTTCACCAAGGGCTCGGGGGAGCGGGTACGGGAAGCAGTCCGCGCGGCCCCCGCGGGCGGCGGGGTCATGCTCGATCTGCGCGGGAACCCGGGCGGCCTGGTCACCGAGGCCGTCACGGCCGCCTCCGCCTTCCTGGACGGCGGGCTGGTGGCGACGTACGACGTGCGCGGCGCGCAGCGCGCCCTGTACGCGCAGCGCGGCGGGGACACCGGAAGACCGCTGGTCGCGCTGGTCGACGGCGGCACGATGAGCGCGGCCGAGCTGGTCACCGGGGCCCTCCAGGACCGCGGGCGGGCCGTCACGGTGGGGACCCGCACCTTCGGCAAGGCCTCGGTGCAGATGCCGACGGAGCTCCCGGACGGCTCGGTGGCCGAGCTGACGGTCGGTCACTACCGCACGCCGGGGGGCCGCAGCCTGGACGGCCGGGGCATCGCCCCCGACCTGGCCGTGGCCGAGCGGGCCGAGGAGCGGGCCCGCACGGTATTGAGTGGCCTCGGGGCGGGGTCCTAGTGCGAAAATGACCGCACTATGGCTAAGGAAAAAGGGCGCAAGCTGATCGCGCAGAACAAGAAGGCGCGGCACGACTACACGATCCTCGACACGTACGAGTGCGGGCTCGTGCTGACCGGCACCGAGGTCAAGTCGCTGCGGCAGGGCCGGGCCTCCCTGGTGGACGGCTTCGTGCAGATCGACGGCCACGAGGCGTGGCTGCACCACGTGCACGTGCCGGAGTACTCGCAGGGCACCTGGACCAACCACAGCGCCCGGCGCAAGCGCAAGCTGCTGATGCACCGGGCCGAGATCGACAAGCTGGAGTCGAAGGCGCAGGAGTCGGGTCACACGATCGTGCCCCTCGCGCTGTACTTCAAGGACGGCCGGGCCAAGTGCGAGATCGCGCTGGCGAAGGGCAAGAAGGAGTACGACAAGCGGCAGACCCTGCGGGAGAAGCAGGACACCCGCGAGACGAACCGGGCGATCGCGGCGGCGCGCCGCAAGCAGCGCGCTTAAACCGCTTGGCAACGCACCGGTCGCTTCGCGTACCATGTGTGCAGCACCACCTCCGGGTGGCGCACTTTGAAAAATCAACATGGGGATGATCGGTTTCGACAGCGGCTGTCGAAACAGGAGAAGCGAGCCGAGGAAGCGGCAATGATCTCGTTAACCACGTGTCGCAACCAATAATCGCCAACACCAAGAGCGATAACTCCCGCTTCGCCCTCGCTGCCTAATTTTAGGTAACGAACAGAAGCCTCTGTGAGGAGCGTCAGCCCGGGGGTGGTCCCGACCCGGATCCTGGCGTCATTTAGGGATCTAAACCTCTAGCCCCGGTCACGGGGGTTGGAGGGAAATCAAACAGTGACTGAGCCCGTCGGAGACTTGTCCGCGTGATCTCCGGGGCTGAGAAACTCATAGCGGACTGCGCTCGGAGAAGTCCTCTTTCTGCACCGTTGGACGCGGGTTCGATTCCCGCCATCTCCACAAACCCCATGTGGGCAAGGGCCCCGCTGTCATCGCGACAGCGGGGCCTTCGTCATGCCGCCGCGTCCCCGCCGGGCCTGCCGTCGGTCGGCGTGCGGCGGGCTGCGGCTACGAGCAGGGCCAGCAGGGCGGCGGCTGCCGGGAGGGCGTAGGCCGCGGTCGGGCCGGCGTGTTCCACGGCCGCGCCGCCGCTCGCCGCGCCCGCCGCGATGCCCGCCAGCAGGGCCGTCACCGCCAGGGTCATGCCCTCGTTGAGGCGGTCCGCCGGAGTCATCCGCTGGAGCAGCGTCATCCCCGTGACCATCGTCGGGGCCGTCGCCATGCCCGCCGCGAGCAGGGCGCACGCCACCAGCGGGAGCGAGCCCGAGGCGGCCGCGGCGTACGGAAGGCACATCAGGGCGGCCATCGCGGCGACGCACGCGAGCAGCCGCCGCCGCGGCGTCGCGGCCGGGGGCAGGGTGCCGTACACCAGGCCCGCCAGGCAGGAGCCCAGTGCCTGCAGGGCCAGGACCGGGCCCGAGCCGCCGGCCAGGCCGCGCTCGTCGAGGTAGGCGATCGAGACCACCTCCATCGAGCCGAAGATCGCTCCCATGGACAGGAAGAGCACGAGCATTCCGGCCATCCCCGGCGCGCGCAGCGGCGAAGCGCCGCGCGCACCGCCCGCGGCGACGGGCGGCTCGGTGTCCCGCTGCGCGGTGAACAGCAGCATGCCCGTGAGCAGCAGGACGGCCCCGGTCAGGGTGCCCGCCTCCGGGAAGAGGGCGGTGCACAGGACGGCCGCCACCACCGGGCCGAGCATGAAGCACAGCTCGTCCGCGGCCTGCTCGAAGGAGTTCGCGGTGTGCCGCGCCGCCGGGTCGTCCCGCAGCAGGTGCGCCCAGCGGGCCCGCGACATGCCGCCGATGTTGGGCGTGGTCGCCGTTGCCGCGTACGCCGCGAAGAGGGTCCAGTCCGGGGCCCCGGTACGGACGCACAGCACCAGCGCGAGCGAGCCGAGCACGGCGAGCACGGTGGCCGGGACGGCGATCTGCGCCTGGCCGTACCGGTCGATCAGCCGGGCCGTCCAGGGCGCGACCACCGCGGTGGCGGCCAGTCCCGTCGCGGTGACCGCCCCGGCGAGCGCGTACGAGCCGCGCTGTCCGGCGATCATCATCACGGCGCTCACGCCGAACATGCCCATCGGGATCCGTGCGATCAGGTTGCCCGCGGTGAACGCGCGGGCGCCGGGGACCCGGAACAGGCGCCGGTACGGGCCCGGCGGGCGGGCCTGAGCGGCGGCCGCGGCGGGGGTGGCGAGGACCAGGGTGGAGCCCGAGACAGTCATGATCGGCATGGCAGTCAGCCTCTCCCGGGCCGTCGTGCGCGGTCCAACACCTGATCACGCACCATTCACGCGCCGCCGTTGTTAATGTCTGCGGGTGGCTGTCAACATCACCCCGGGCGACGTCGATCCCCGGCTCCTGCGCGGCTTCGTCGCCGTCGCCGAGGAACTGCACTTCACCCGGGCCGCCGCCCGCCTCTACCTCGCCCAGCAGGCCCTCAGCCGCGATATCCGCCGCCTCGAACAGGCCCTGGACACGGAGCTGTTCGTCCGTACGACCCGGCAGGTCACCCTCACCCCGGACGGCGAGCGGCTGGTCCCGTACGCCCGCCGCGTGCTGGAGGCGCACGAGGAACTGGCCGCGGCCTTCAGCGGGGCGGCCGGCCGGGCGCTGCTGGTGGACCTCAACACGGACGGGCCGAGCACCGGGCGGACCGTGCTGGAGCGGGCCCGCGCACTGGCACCCGGCTGCGAGCTGATGGCCCGCTTCGAGAGCGGTCTGACCCACACCGCCGCCGAGATCGCCGCCGGGCGCCTCGACATCGGCTTCGGCCGGTTCGGCGGACTCGATCCGGTGCTGCGGGCCCGCCTCGCCCACCAGCCCGTACGGTACGAGCCCCTCGCGGTGCTGCTGCCCGCGGACCACCCGCTCGCCGGGCGGGAGGCCGTACCGCTGGACGCGCTCGCGGGCGAGTCCGTGTACGCGGGCGCCGGGAACCCGCGGACCCTGGAGTGGACGGACCTGGCGCGGCGGCTGTTCGAGGGGCGGGGGATCGCCCTCGCGCCGCCCGCTCCCGTCGCCGTGGGCAAGGAGGAGTTCGGCCGGGTCATGGCCAAGACCCGCACCCCGGTCCTGGTGACCGTGGACTTCCCGGACATGCCGCTGTCGGTGAAGCGCCCGCTCGTCGACCCGGTACCGCTCTCCCCGCTGTGCATGGTGTGGCGCAAAGGCTTCGCCCACCCCGGGCTGGACGCCCTGCGCCGCGCCGCGGCCGCCCTCGGCGACGCGCACGGCTGGCTCGAGCGGCCGCAGGGCAGCTGGGTGCCGATGGCGGACGTCGAACTGATGCGGGGCTCACAGCGCTGAACCGACCCGGGTGAGAGCAACGTTCCGCGGCGGTCACCGCGCGGGCACGCAGGCCGAAACGCGCCCTCCCTAGCGTCGGTCCCCACGGACACGACAGCTGTGGAGGCGTGATGACCGCACCGCGCATGGGAGGCCGCTGGATCGAGCGGTGGGATCCCGAGGACGAGACCTTCTGGAAGGAGGGCGGCGAGCGCATCGCCCGCAGGAACCTGGTCTACTCCGTGCTCTCCGAGCACATCGGGTTCTCCATCTGGACGCTGTGGTCCGTGATGGTCCTCTTCATGGGGCCGCAGTACGGCATCGACCCGGCCGGGAAGTTCTTCCTCATCGGCACCGCCACCTTCGTCGGCGCACTGGTCCGGGTCCCGTACACCTTCGCCGTCGCGAGGTTCGGCGGCCGGAACTGGACCGTCTTCAGCGCGCTGCTGCTGCTCGCGCCGACGGTGGCCGCGATCGCCGTGATGGAGCCCGGCACCTCGTACACCACCTTCCTGCTGGTGGCGGCGCTCACCGGGGTCGGCGGCGGGAACTTCGCCTCCTCCATGACCAACATCAACGCCTTCTTCCCGCTGCGGCAGAAGGGCTGGGCGCTCGGCCTGAACGCCGGCGGCGGGAACATCGGCGTCCCCGTCGTCCAGCTGGCCGGCCTGCTGGTCATCGGCACCGCCGGCGCCGGACACCCTCGGATCCTGCTCGCCGCGTACATCCCGCTGATCGTGCTCGCGGCCGTCCTGGCCGCGGCGAGGATGGACAACCTCGCCCCCGTGCGCAACGACACGGGCGCCGTGAAGGAGGCCCTGCGCGACGGCCACACCTGGATCATGGCGTTCCTCTACATCGGCACCTTCGGCTCCTTCATCGGCTACAGCTTCGCCTTCGGGCTGGTGCTCCAGACGCAGTTCGGGCGGACCCCGCTCCAGGCCGCGTCGCTCACCTTCATCGGCCCGCTGCTCGGCTCGCTGATCCGGCCGGTGGGCGGCAGGCTGGCCGACCGGTACGGCGGGGCGCGGATCACCCTGTGGACCTTCGTGGCCATGGCCGCCGCCACCGGAGTGGTCGTGGCGGCATCCGTCGAGGAGTCCCTCGCCGTCTTCCTCGTCGGTTTCATCGCCCTGTTCATCCTGAGCGGCCTCGGCAACGGCTCCACGTACAAGATGATCCCGGGCATCTTCCAGGCCAAGGCCGCGGCCCGCGGGATGAGCGGCGAGGCGGCCGCCGCCTACGGCCGCCGGCTCTCGGGCGCCTCGATGGGCCTGATCGGCGCGGTCGGCGCACTCGGCGGACTCGGCATCAACCTCGTCTTCCGCGAGGCCTTCCTCAGCACCGGTTCGGGAACGGGCGCCTTCGTCACCTTCCTCGCCTTCTACGCCGTGTGCTGCGCGGTGACGTGGGCGGTATACCTTCGGCGGCCGGTTGCCGCCCCCGGAACCGCCCCGGACAGCTCAGCGAAGCCGCAGCTCAGCTACGCCGAGGTGTAACGGGCAGCGGACCTGTTACGGCCGCGAAATATGGCCGAACCGAGCCCGTCACGCCCCGTTGGCAGGCTCGGTACGGCGTATTCGCATCCCGCGGGCACCCCCATGCGCAAGGCAGGTCACCATGGACGAGAACCCTTCCCCGGACACGGGCCCGCTCGCGGGCTTCACGGTCGGTGTCACCGCCGCCCGGCGGGCGGACGAGCTCGGCGCGCTGCTCAAGCGCCGCGGCGCGGCCGTCCTGCACGCCCCCGCACTGCGCATCGTGCCCCTCGCCGACGACGGCGAACTGCTCGCCGCGACCAAGGAACTGATCGGCTGCGCCCCCGACGCGGTCGTCGCCACCACCGCCATCGGCTTCCGCGGCTGGATCGAGGCGGCCGACGGCTGGGGCATCGGGGAAGACCTGCTTGCCCGGCTGCACGGCGCCGAACTGCTCGCGCGCGGACCGAAGGTCAAGGGCGCCATCCGGGCGGCGGGACTCGTCGAGTCCTGGTCACCGGACTCGGAATCCCTCGCGGAGGTCCTCGACCGGCTCCTCACGTCCGGCGTGGCCGGGCGCCGGATCGCCCTCCAGCTGCACGGGGAGCCGCTGCCCGGCTTCGTCGAGGCGCTGCGGGCGGGCGGCGCCGACGTGGTCGTCGTCCCCGTCTACCGCTGGATGCCGCCCCAGGACCCGGCGCCGCTCGACCGGCTGCTGGACACGGTCGTGGCGCGCGGCGTGGACGCCGTCAGCTTCACCTCCGCCCCGGCGGCCGCCTCGCTGCTCTCCCGGGCCGAGGAACGCGGCCTGCTGCCCCGGCTGCTGGACGCACTGCACGGGGACGTACTGGCCGCCTGCGTCGGCCCGGTGACCGCCCTGCCGCTCCAGGCGCACGGGGTGGAGACCGTACAGCCGGAACGCTTCCGGCTCGGGCCGCTGGTCTCGCTGCTCTGCGGCGAACTGCCGGGCCGTACGCGGGTGCTGCCGGTCGCCGGGCACCGGCTGGAGATCCGCGGGCACGCCGTCCTGGTCGACACCGCCCTGCGGCCCGTCCCGCCCGCGGGCATGGCCCTGCTGCGCACCCTCGCCCGGCGGCCCGGCTGGGTCGTCTCCCGCGCCGAACTCCTGCGGGCGCTGCCGGGCGCGGGCCGGGACGAACACGCCGTGGAGACGGCGATGGCCCGCCTGCGGGTGGCCCTCGGCGCGCCGAAGCTGATCCAGACCGTGGTCAAACGGGGCTACCGGCTCTCGGTGGACCCGCTCGCGGACGCCAAGTACGGGGAGTAGGGGAACAGGCGCCGCCGGTCTCGGCGCGCCGCGCGGAAGACGTCGTGCCCCTGAAGGCCGGTGAGCAGCCCGGCAGCAGCGCGGAAGTTGCCGTCGGCGGGGTTTCCCGGGCGACGTGGTGGGGGCACTCTGGAGAAGCGTTACGGCACTCTCCACTTCCGAGGCGGTGACGGGCATGGGCGGCTCGTACGGGCTGTGGTTCGACTCCGGGCGGGTCTGCCTGGACCTCCTGGCCACCGGCGGCGGCGACGAGCGGCTGCGCGGTACGGGCGACCTGAGGTGCTGGCTGCTGGGCGCCGGACTCGTGCCCGCCGGCACCCCGCTGAACCCCGTCGACGACGGCTGGCTGCCCCGCTTCCGGGACCTGCGCGCGGACCTCGCCGCCCTGGTGCGGGCCGAGCTCGGCGGCGGGACCGCCGACGCGCCCCTGGCCCGGGTCAACGCGCTGGCCGCCGGCGCACCCCCGGGCCTGTGTGCCGTACGCGGCGAGGACGGCGGGCTCGTCCGGGCCCTGCGCGGCGGGGCCGACTGCGGCGCACTGCTCGCCGCCGTCGCCCGCGACGCCGTCGAACTGCTCACCGACCCCGGCGACCGCGACCGGCTGCGGGCCTGCGCGGGCGACGGCTGCGCCCGGGTCTACCTCGACACCTCCCGCGGCCGCCGCCGCCGCTGGTGCTCCAGCGAGCTCTGCGGCAACCGCGAACGGGTCGCGCGCCACCGGCGGCGCGCCGTCGCGTCCCGCACCGCATAGCCCTCCTGGAACACGGGTGCAGATACGGTCCGCCTTCGCGTACGGTTGACGGTCGCCCATGCACGTCAGAAGGGGGCCTTGGTGGCCGCGCAGGAAGCCGTCGATCACACGGTCGGTACCACGGCAGATTCCGTCCGCGACCGTGAAATCACGGTCGAGCAGACGCATCTGGACCAGGTGTACCGGCGTCTCGAGGAGAAGATCCACGAGGCCGAGTTCCTGATGAACGACGCCGCCAAGCGGGGCCAGGTCGGCACGCCCGGCGCGCTCGCCGAACGCGACGCCCAGGTCTTCCGGGCGGGCATCCACCTGAACCGGCTCAACAACGAGTTCGAGGACTTCCTCTTCGGGCGGATCGACCTCGTGCTCGGCAAGGACGGCGAGCGCGGCCCGGACGGCGCGTACACCTCCGTCGCGCCCGCCGACGACGCCATCCGCGAGGACCTGACGGCCGACATCGCCGAGACCCTGCACATCGGCCGGATCGGCGTGCTCGACTCCGACTACGCCCCGCTGGTGATCGACTGGCGGGCCCCCGCCGCCGCGCCGTTCTACCGCTCCACCCCCAAGGACCCCGGCCGCGTCGTGCGCCGCCGGGTCATCCGCTCCAAGGGCCGCAAGGTGCTGGGCGTCGAGGACGACCTGATGCGCCCGGAGGTCACCGCGTTCCTCGACGGCACGGAACTGCCCGTCATCGGCGACGGCGCCCTGATGGCCGCACTCGGCCGGGCCCGCACCCACACCATGCGCGACATCGTGTCGTCCATCCAGGCCGAACAGGACCTGGTCATCCGGGCCCCCGCCGCCTCCGTCGCCGAGGTCTCCGGCGGACCCGGCACCGGCAAGACCGCCGTCGCCCTGCACCGCGCCGCCTACCTGCTCTACCAGGACCGTCGCCGCTACTCCGGCGGCATCCTGATCGTCTCGCCCACCCCGCTCCTCGTCGCCTACACCGAGGGCGTGCTGCCCTCCCTCGGCGAGGAGGGCCAGGTGGCCATCCGCGCCCTCGGCTCGCTGGTCGACGGCGCCGAGGCGGCCACGTACGACGATCCGGCCGTGGCCCGGGTCAAGGGCTCCTCGCGCATGCTCAAGGTGCTGCGCAAGGCCGTGCACGGCGCCCTCGAGCTGGGGAACGCCCCCGAGCGCCTGCGCGTCGTCGCCTTCGGCCGCCGCCAGGAGCTGGAGGCCGACGAACTGAACCGGATCCGGCAGAGCGTCCTCGGCGGCACCGCTCCCGTGAACCTGCTGCGCCCGCGCGCCCGCAAGCTGCTCCTCGACGCCCTGTGGGCCAAGTCCGGCGGCGCCGGCCGGCACACCGACCCCGAGCTGGCGGCCGAGCTGCGCTCCGGCTTCGACGACGACGTCTCGACCGAGGACTCCTTCCTCGACTTCCTCAACGCCTGGTGGCCCGAGCTGACCCCGCGCGGCGTGCTCGCCGCGATGGCCGACGAGCGTCGGCTCGGCCGCTGGAGCCGCCGGGTCCTCAACCCGCGCGAGACCCGCCAGCTGGCCCGCTCGCTGCGCCGGGTCGGCGCCGACGGCCGCGGCCCCCTGTCCGTGCACGACGTGGCCCTCCTGGACGAGCTGCAGATGCTGCTGGGCGCCCCCGCGCGCCCCAAGCGCAAGCGCGAGTTCGACCCGCTGGACCAGCTCACCGGGCTGGAGGAGCTGATGCCGCAGCGCGAGGAGACCCAGCGGGAGCGCGCCGAGCGGCTGGCGGCGGAGCGCACCGACTACGCGCACGTGATCGTCGACGAGGCGCAGGACCTCACCCCGATGCAGTGGCGGATGGTGGGCCGCCGCGGCCGCCACGGCACGTGGACGGTCGTGGGCGACCCCGCGCAGTCCTCGTGGACCGACCCCGACGAGGCCGCCGCCGCCCGGGACGAAGCCCTCGGCAGCCGCCCGCGCCGCCGCTTCACGCTGACCGTGAACTACCGCAACCCGGCCGAGATCGCCGAGCTGGCGGCCCGGGTGCTGGCCCTGGCCATGCCCGGCGCCGAGTCCCCGACCGCGGTCCGCTCCACGGGCCTGGTGCCGCGGTTCGCCGCCGCCGGCGAGGACCTGGGCGCGGCCGTAAGGGACGAGACCTCCCGGCTGCTGGCGCAGGTGGACGGCACCGTGGGCGTGGTCGTCGCCATGGACCGCCGCGAGGAGGCCGCAGGCTGGCTGGCGGACCTGGGGGAGCGGGCCGTGGCCCTGGGCAGCCTGGAGGCCAAGGGGCTCGAGTACGACGCCACGGTGGTCGTCTCGCCCGCGGAGATCGCGGACGAGTCCCCGGCGGGCCTGCGGGTGCTGTACGTGGCGCTGACGCGTGCCACGCAGCAGCTCACGGTGGTCTCGACGGACCGGGACCGGCCCGGCGCCGACGGGGTCCCCGACCTGCTGCGGGACTGAGCCGACCGGCTGGTGACCTGGCCAAGTGACGAGACACGGGATCAGTTCCGGCGATCCTTTGTTAGCCTGGGTACGGCACCGGCTCGATCCAAGCCCCCGGGCCCAACCTTCGTCGCTTAGAGCGACCACTTGCCGCGAGGCGAGCATGGCGGGTCGGTGTCATAGCTTCACAAGAGGTCCGTGTCCTCCGGGACACGGACCTCTTCGTGTTGCCCGGGCAGGTGACCGCCGCTCACCTCCGGGGGTTCCACCACACGATCAAATCTCGTATGGTGGAAGAGTCTTTCCGGAATTTGTAGCTGGTTACCTTGTACCGGCTGGTAGGTGGGACGATCGGACAACGCGTCCTGCCGCGCCCTGCCGCGCGCGCCGGACGTGTGCACGCGAAATTTCAGGGAAAGCAGAGGAACACGGCCATGGCAACGGCGCCCAGCGTCTCGTATTCGATGACGGTCCGCCTGGAGGTGCCCGCGAGCGGAACCGCGGTCTCCCAGCTCACCACCGCCGTGGAGTCCTCCGGTGGCTCGGTCACCGGCCTCGACGTGACCGCCTCCGGTCACGAGAAGCTCCGCATCGACGTCACCATCGCCGCGACCTCGACGGCGCACGCCGACGAGATCGTCGAGCAGCTGCGCGGCATCGAGGGCGTCGTGCTCGGCAAGGTCTCCGACCGTACGTTCCTGATGCACCTCGGCGGCAAGATCGAGATGGCGTCCAAGCACCCCATCCGCAACCGTGACGACCTCTCGATGATCTACACCCCGGGTGTGGCCCGGGTGTGCATGGCGATCGCCGAGAACCCCGAGGACGCCCGCCGTCTGACCATCAAGCGCAATTCCGTCGCAGTCGTGACGGACGGCTCGGCGGTACTCGGCCTGGGCAACATCGGACCGATGGCCGCCCTCCCGGTCATGGAGGGCAAGGCGGCCCTCTTCAAGCGCTTCGCGGGCATCGACGCGTGGCCGATCTGCCTGGACACCCAGGACAGCGACGAGATCGTCGCGATCGTCAAGGCCATCGCCCCCGGCTTCGCCGGAATCAACCTCG
This sequence comes from Streptomyces sp. NPDC037401, assembly GCF_055602345.1. Classification (NCBI taxonomy): domain Bacteria; kingdom Bacillati; phylum Actinomycetota; class Actinomycetes; order Kitasatosporales; family Streptomycetaceae; genus Streptomyces; species Streptomyces sp. NPDC037401. The sequence goes on along the minus strand of NZ_JBVJWO010000022.1, from coordinate 63,055 downwards.
AGGACATCTCGGCACCGCGCTGCTTCGAGATCGAGGCCCGCCTGCGCGAGGCCCTCGACATCCCCGTCTTCCACGACGACCAGCACGGCACCGCCATCGTCGTGCTCGCCGCCCTCACCAACGCACTTCGCGTGGTGGGCAAGGGAATTGGCGACGTGAAGGTCGTCATGTCCGGCGCGGGCGCGGCCGGTACGGCCATCCTGAAGCTGCTCATCGCGGCCGGCGTGAAGCACGCCGTCGTGGCCGACATCCACGGTGTCGTGCACGCGGGCCGCGAGGACCTGGTGAACGCCGCCGCGGAGTCCCCGCTGCGCTGGATCGCCGACAACACCAACCCCGAGGGCTACACCGGCTCGCTCAAGGAGGCCGTCGTCGGCGCCGACGTCTTCATCGGCGTCTCGGCTCCGAACGTCCTGAACGGCGACGACGTCGCCGCGATGGCCGAGGGCGCGATCGTCTTCGCGCTCGCGAACCCGGACCCCGAGGTGGAACCCGCGATCGCCCGCCAGACGGCGGCAGTTGTGGCCACCGGCCGCTCGGACTTCCCGAACCAGATCAACAACGTCCTGGTCTTCCCGGGCGTGTTCCGCGGTCTGCTCGACGCCCAGTCCCGCACGGTGAACACCGACATGATGCTGGCCGCCGCGAGCGCGCTGGCCGACGTGGTCACCGAAGACGAACTGAACCCGAACTACATCATTCCTTCGGTGTTCAACGACAAGGTCGCGGGCGCCGTCGCCGGAGCCGTCCGCACCGCCGCCAAGGCGGCCGGGGCCCCTGTGACGGCCCCCACGTCCATGTGACGTACGGCGCGTCGCGGGATGCGGGCCCGGCGGGCCGCCTCTAGGGTTGCGGGGATGCCCGCGAGAGGTCCGCGGCCCGCACCGGCTGCCCTGCCCGGCGTTTCCCCGGATGCGGACGGAGTGTCACCGCGGCGTGACGGTGGCGCTTTTCGTGTGACCCTGGCGGGTGCCGGATTGGCTTTCCCGCCGCTGGTGGGGGCAGGATGCGTAACCGGGCGCGAGGGTCTGACGTTCAGACCCGGGTCCGGGGACTGTCCTAGGACCCTGGCAGCATCGGCTTCGATCTCACGCCTCATAGGCAAGTTGAACACGGGAGTACAACATGAACCGCAGTGAGCTGGTGGCCGCTCTGTCCGAGCGCGCCGAGGTGACCCGCAAGGACGCCGACGCCGTTCTGGCCGCGCTCGCCGAGACCGTCGGCGAGGTCGTCGCCAAGGGCGACGAGAAGGTCACCATCCCCGGCTTCCTGACCTTCGAGCGCACCCACCGTGCCGCTCGCACCGCGCGTAACCCGCAGACCGGCGACCCCATCCAGATCCCGGCCGGCTACAGCGTGAAGGTCTCCGCGGGCTCCAAGCTCAAGGAAGCCGCCAAGGGCAAGTAAGTCCTTGGACGACGGACGACGGCCTCCAGGCCTCGTCACAGGGCCCTAGAGCCCCGTAGAACGCCGAAGGGCGGCCACCCGGTCCGGGTGGCCGCCCTTCAGGCTGTCAGGCGCCTCAGACGAGGTCGCCGTTGGGGAGCTCGACCTTCGCGCCGAGCTCCACGAGCTTCTCCATGAAGTTCTCGTAGCCGCGGTTGATCAGGTCGATGCCGTGGACCCGCGAGGTGCCCTCGGCCGCCAGGGCCGCGATCAGGTACGAGAAGCCGCCGCGGAGGTCGGGGATGACCAGGTCGGCGCCCTGCAGCTTGGTGGGGCCGGAGACGACCGCCGAGTGCAGGAAGTTGCGCTGGCCGAAGCGGCAGGCCGAGCCGCCCAGGCACTCGCGGTAGAGCTGGATGTGTGCACCCATCTGGTTGAGCGCCGAGGTGAAGCCCAGGCGGGACTCGTAGACCGTCTCGTGGACGATCGAGAGGCCCGAGGCCTGCGTGAGGGCCACGACCAGCGGCTGCTGCCAGTCGGTCTGGAAACCGGGGTGGACGTCCGTCTCCAGCGCGATGGCGTTGAGCGGGCCGCCCGGGTGCCAGAAGCGGATGCCGTCGTCGTCGATCTCGAAGGCGCCGCCGACCTTCCGGTACGTGTTCAGGAAGGTCATCATCGAGCGCTGCTGGGCGCCGCGCACGTAGATGTTGCCACCTGTGGCCAGGGCCGCGGAAGCCCACGAGGCGGCCTCCAGGCGGTCCGGGAGCGCCTTGTGGTTGTAGCCGCCCAGCCGGTCCACACCGGTGATCCGGATGGTCCGGTCGGTGTCCATGGAGATGATGGCGCCCATCTTCTGCAGGACGCAGATGAGGTCTTCGATCTCCGGCTCGACGGCGGCGTTCGACAGCTCGGTGACGCCCTCGGCCAGGACGGCCGTCAGCAGCACCTGTTCGGTCGAGCCGACCGAGGGGTACGGGAGGCGGATCTTGCACCCGCGAAGCCGCTGCGGGGCCTCCAGGTACTGGCCGCCCTCCCGCTTCTCGATGGTCGCGCCGAACTGGCGGAGCACGTCGAAGTGGAAGTCGATCGGCCGGCCGCCGATGTCGCAGCCGCCCAGGCCCGGGATGAAGGCGTGGCCGAGGCGGTGCAGCAGCGGGCCGCAGAAGAGGATGGGAATGCGCGAGGAGCCCGCGTGCGCGTCGATGTCGGCGACGTTCGCGCTCTCGACGTGCGTGGGGTCGAGCACCAGCTCGCCGGGCTCGTCACCGGGGCGGACGGTGACGCCGTGCAGCTGGAGGAGGCCGCGGACGACGCGGACGTCGCGGATGTCCGGCACGTTGCGCAGCCGGCTGGGTTCGCTGCCGAGAAGTGCGGCGACCATGGCCTTGGGCACGAGGTTCTTCGCGCCGCGGACCCGGATCTCGCCCTCGAGCGGGGTACCGCCGTGGACAAGCAGTACATCGTCACTGACTGTGCCGGTCATGAATCTCGCGTTCCGGAGAGGGGTGGGCAGGGGGCCAGAGAAAAGGGTAAGGGGCGGAGCGGCCGCATTTGTAAGGCTCACGGGGCCACGGAAACGTCATGAATTTGCCACAGCACCCTGTGTGCCGGGGAAACAGCGGAGGGTTGCACTCCGGCTGCGCGCTCCTCCCTGCTGCCGTGCGCCCTGAGCTGCACACGATCACGGACCGACGCCCGCTCCCCCCGGAGGGCGAATGTGCGGGATCATGTCCGCATGACCGAGGTGTCCTCGCTCACAGGGCGACTGCTCGTCGCCACACCCGCCCTCGCGGATCCGAACTTCGACCGCGCGGTGGTGCTCCTGCTCGACCACGACGAGGCGGGCTCGCTCGGTGTGGTCCTCAACCGGCCCACTCCGGTGGGCGTGGGTGACGTCCTGCTGCCCTGGGCCGCCTTCGCCGGGGAGCCCGGAGTGGTCTTCCAGGGCGGGCCGGTCTCCCTGGACTCCGCCCTCGGCGTCGCCGTGATCCCCGGCGAGGACGGTCCGCTCGGCTGGCGCAGGGTGTACGGCGCCATCGGACTGGTCGACCTGGAGACCCCGCCGGAGCTGCTGGCCAGCGCGCTCGGCAGCCTGCGCATCTTCGCGGGCTACGCCGGCTGGGGCCCCGGCCAGCTGGAGGACGAACTGACCGAGGGGGCCTGGTACGTGGTCGAATCCGAGCCCGGGGACGTCTCCTCGCCCGATCCGGAGCGCCTCTGGAGATCGGTCCTGCGGAGGCAGCGCAGCGACCTGGCGATGGTGGCCACCTATCCGGACGACCCGTCGCTCAACTGAGCGCCGCGCGGGCCAGTACCCTGGCAGGCATGAGCACTCTTGAGCCCGAGCGCGGGACTGGCACGGGGACCCTCGTAGAGCCGACGCCGCAGGTGTCCCACGGCGATGGCGACCACGAGCGCTTCGCCCATTACGTCCAGAAGGACAAGATCATGGCGAGCGCGCTCGACGGGACGCCCGTCGTCGCGCTCTGCGGCAAGGTGTGGGTCCCGGGCCGCGACCCGAAGAAGTACCCCGTCTGCCCCATGTGCAAGGAGATCTACGAATCCATGGGCGCGGGCGGCGACAAGGACAAGGGCGGCAAGGACAAGTAGCGGTCCGGGTCCGTCGGAGGAAGGCCCCCGGTGTGCGCCGCAGCGCGCCCCCGGGGGCCTTTCGCGTGCCGGTAGGGTCATCGGAAGAGCACCCCACGAAACGACCGTTGCACGGAGCGCAACGGCCTTGAGCGGTGAAGGGCTGGCCCGATGGATCTGATTCCGGCACCCCGACGTGTGGCCCTGCGGGGCCCCGGCCACCACCACGAGCTGACGGACCCGTACCTGCACGCCGGCCCCGGCACCGGGGCCACCGCCCGCTGGCTGCGCCGCGAGGTGGGCGCCTCGACCGGCTGGCCGCTCCCCGCCCCGGGTCTGCCGGAGTCCCGCCCCGGGTCCGCCGCCGGCCGGGGGGCGATCCGCCTGGCCCTCGGCGGCCCCGGCCTGGAGGACGGACAGGGCGGTCAGGGCGGCGAGGCGTACCGCATCTCCGTGACCGCGGACGAGGTGCTGCTCCAGGGGGCGGGGCCGGCCGGACTGTTCTGGGCCGCCCAGACCTTCCGTCAGATGCTCGGCGCGGACGCGTACCGGCGGGCGCCGCTGCGGCCCGGCCGCACCTGGACCGTGCCGCTGGGAACGGTCGAGGACGCACCGCGGTTCGGCTGGCGCGGCATGATGCTCGACGTGGCCCGGCACTTCACCCCCAAGGACGGGGTGCTGCGCCAGCTGGACCTGCTGGCCGCGCACAAGCTCAACGTGCTGCACCTGCACCTGACCGACGATCAGGGCTGGCGCGTGGAGATCCGCCGCCACCCCCGGCTCACCGAGGTCGGCGCCTGGCGCTCCCGCAGCCGCTGGGGCCACCGGGCCTCCCCGCTCTGGAACGACACCCCGCACGGCGGCTTCTACACCCAGGACGACCTGCGCGAGATCGTGGCGTACGCCGCCGAGCGGCACATCCGGGTGGTCCCCGAGATCGACGTCCCCGGCCACTCGCAGGCCGCCATCGCCGCCTACCCCCACCTCGGCAACGCCGACGCCGTCGACACCGCCGCCCTCGCCGTGTGGGACGACTGGGGGATCAGCCCGAACGTCCTCGCGCCCACCGAGGACGTCCTGCGGTTCTACGAGGGCGTCTTCGAGGAGCTGCTGGAGGTGTTCCCGGCCGAGGTCTCGCCCTTCGTGCACATCGGCGGCGACGAGTGCCTCAAGGACCAGTGGCGCGCCTCCCCGGCCGCGCAGCAGCGCATCCGCGAGCTGGGGGTCGACGGCGAGGACGGGCTCCAGGCGTGGTTCATCCGGCACTTCGACGGCTGGCTCGCCGAGCGGGGCCGCCGGCTGATCGGCTGGGACGAGATCCTGGAGGGCGGACTCGCCCCCGGCGCCGCCGTGTCCTCCTGGCGCGGGTACGCCGGCGGCATCGCGGCCGCCGAGGCCGGTCACGACGTCGTCATGTGCCCCGAGCAGCAGGTGTACCTGGACTACCGTCAGGACGGCGGCCCGGCGGAGCCGATGCCCATCGGGTACGTCCGCACGCTGGAGGACGTCTACCGCTTCGAGCCGGTGCCCCCCGAGCTCTCGGAGGAGGCCGCCCGCCACGTCCTCGGCGCGCAGGCCAACGTCTGGACCGAGGTGATGCAGGACCAGGGCCGGGTCGACTACCAGGTGTTCCCGCGGCTGGCCGCCTTCGCCGAGACGGTGTGGTCCCCCCTGCCGGAGCCGTCGGCGCGTGACTGGCCGGAGTTCGAAGCCCGTATGACGGCCCATTACGCACGCCTCGACGCCCTCGGGGTCGCGTACCGGCCACCGGGCGGCCCCCTGCCCTGGCAGCAGCGGCCGGGAGTGGCGGGCCGCCCGAAAGGGGGAACGCCCCCGGCCCGGTGACCCCGGGCGGACCCGGACTTGCTGGGCGTGGGGGTGCTCCGGGCCCCAGCCATCCGGACCGTCAGGGCCCGGATGCCGCAGGCGCTTTCCGATGCCCACAAGTCACACAAGTCCCGTGAAAGTCGCCGAAGAGCGGCAATGGGAAGTGTCCGGCGAACCAGGAGCAAACCGGACTATCTCCCAGGTCAGGGGCGAAGTTCCCCTAGCGGACCCTCGCGTCGGACGGCCCGGAACATGTGCCAGAGTTGCCACGTCCCGGCGGTGAGCACGTACCGTACGGCGGAACAGGCGTGAGCGCCGGGACATCGGGAAGGGGCAGCTGGGTTGACCACGCACGCACCGCAGGCGGAGCAGTCCGTGACGCTGCCGGCCTCGCTCGACGAGGCCGTGGCGGCGCTCGCCGCCATGCCCGCCGCCGTGCCCGTCGCCGGCGGCACCGATCTGATGACCGCCGTGAACTCCGGACTGCTGCGGCCCGCCGCACTGGTCGGCCTCGGACGCATCAGCGAGATCCGCGGCTGGCAGTACCAGGACGGGCACGCGCTGCTCGGCGCCGGGCTCACCCACGCACGGATGGGCCGCCCCGACTTCGCCGCGCTCATCCCCGCCCTGGCCGCCGCCGCGCGCGCCGCCGGCCCGCCGCAGATCCGCAACGCGGGCACGCTCGGCGGCAACGTCGCCACGGCCGCCCCGGCCGGGGACACGCTGCCCGTGCTCGCCGCCCTGGAGGCCGTGCTCGTCATCGCGGGGCCCGGCGGGTCCCGCCGCGAGATCCCCGTCTCCCACCTGCTCGCGGGCCGCGAGATGCTGCGGCCCGGCGAGCTGATCGGCTTCGTCCGGGTGCCGCTGCTGCACGCGCCGCAGGTCTTCCTGAAGGCCACCGGCCGGACCGGACCGGGCCGCGCGATCGCCTCCGTGGGCCTGGTCCTCGACCCGGCGCGCCGGGGCGTGCGCTGCGCGGTCGGCGCGGTCGCGCCGATGCCGCTGCGGCCGCTGGAGGCCGAGCAGTGGGTGGCCTCGCTGATCGACTGGGACGGGGACCGCAGCCTGGCCCCCGAGGCGCTGGAGGCCTTCGGCGAGTACGTCGCGATGGCCTGCGTACCGGATCAGGGGGATCCGGTGCCGCCCGCGGTGCTCCAGCTGCGGCGGACGGTGGCCGTGCTGGCCCGGCGAGCTCTGGGAAGGGCCCTGACCTCATGAGTGGCAACGACAACCCGAACGTGAACGGCAACGGGAACGTCAGCGGAAACGGCGCGTGGGGCTGGCAGCCGGTGCCCCACGGCAGCGAGTACGACTCGGACGCGACGGCCTTCGTGAAGCTGCCGGACGAGATGCTCGGCGGGGCGGGCACCGGCGAGCCGCTGGCCGCGCCCGGCCACGGGTACGTACCGCCCGTCATCGTGCCGCTGACCACGGCGAGCACCGACCCGGCGGCGACGGGTACGTGGACCATCCCGGTCGGCGACGCGGTGGCGTGGCCCGCGCCCGCCGCGGCCGCGGAGTCCGCGCCGGGTGCAGATCCGGACCCAGGCGCCACCGCGGAATGGCACTTCGCGGAGGCGGCCCGGCCCGGACCGGACCACGCCCTCACGGGCGGCTGGTCGGTTCCGGTGGCCGACGGAGACCTTCCGGAGGAGTCGGGCGAGTACGCCCGGACCTCCCTGAGCCCCGAGTGGGCGCGCCAGGCCCCCGCGACCCTGCCGGGCGGGGCCGCGGCCCCCTGGGCGGAGGCCCTGGCGGCCGACGTCGAGACCGTGCGGGACGAGGCCCCGGCCCACCCCGCGGTCCAGGAGTTCGACGGCGCGCGCGGCTACGTGGCCCCGCCCGCCGACTACACGGGCACCGCGGTCCGCATCCCCGACGAGCAGGTCGCCGAGCCCGCGCTGCCGGCCGAGCCGATGGCCCAGGCGTACGCGACGGGCACGTTCACCGGGCTCGCCGCGGAGGCCCTGGGCGCCGGGCACCCGCACCCCGACCCGGACGCGGTCTTCACCGGGTACGGCACGCTGCCGCCCGCCCCGGCCCCCGGCCCCGGTGACCCGGTCGCGTACGCGGCCCCGGACCCGGACCCGGCCCTCCTGGCGCCCCACCCGGCGCCGGACGGCGCGGGGGACCCACAGGCCCCCTACGCCGTTCCCGAGGCGGAGCAGCCCGCATACGAGGCCGCGGAGGCCGCCCCGGCGGCCCACCACGCGCCGGAGCCCGTCGACGGGTACGCGGCGGTGCACGCCGCAGCGGCCGCCGGCGGGACGCCGGCCGGTGCCGACGCCCGGCCCGAGGACTCCGCCGCAGCCGGAACCGATGCCGGGCCGTACGGGGCGGAAGGCGGCGCGTCGTACGCAGCCCGTCCGTCGGAAGCAGCGGACCCAGAAGACGCAGAGCCGGCAGAAGAAGCAGGGCCGGCAGAGCAAGCGGCGCCGGCAGGGCAAGCAGCGGAAGCACCGGAAGCAGCAACGTCCGCGGTGCTCGAGGTGCTCGCGGCCGGCGGCGAAGCCGCCGACGGCGCCGACGAGACCACGGCGGCCGTTGAGGCCGTCGCGGCGCCCGAGCCGACGGCGGCCGCCGGACCGGCCGCCCCCGCCGAAGCGCCCCCGCACGCCGAGCCCTCGCACGCCCCCGCGGCAGCGGAGGCCGCTGCCGCCGCCCCCGAAGCCACGCCTGCCCCCGTGGCAGCGGAACCGCACGAGGAGCGCCCGTACGCCTCCTACGTCCTGCGGGTCAACGGCGCCGACCGCCCCGTCACCGGCGCCTGGATCGGCGAGTCGCTGCTCTACGTGCTCCGCGAGCGCCTCGGCCTCGCCGGTGCCAAGGACGGCTGCTCGCAGGGCGAGTGCGGCGCGTGCGCCGTGCAGGTAGACGGCCGGCTCGTCGCCTCCTGCCTGGTGCCCGCCGCCACCGCCGCCGGCAGTGAGGTCCGTACCGTCGAAGGCCTCGCCACCGACGGCGAACTCTCCGACGTCCAGCAGGCCCTGTGCCGCTCCGGCGCCGTCCAGTGCGGCTTCTGCGTCCCCGGCATGGCCATGACCATCCACGACCTGCTGGAGGGCAACCACGCCCCCAGCGAGCTGGAGACCCGCCAGGCGCTGTGCGGCAACCTCTGCCGCTGCTCCGGCTACCGCGGCGTCCTCGACGCCGTCCGCGAGGTCGTCGCCGAACGCGACGCGGCCCAGGCGCCCGAGCAGCCCGACGCCGCCGCCGGCCCCGCGGGCGCGCCCGAAGCGCGCATCCCCCACCAGGCACCACCCGGCGAGGGCGGAGTCCACCACGACCACGGAGGCATGGGAGGCATGGCGTGAGCAACGACGCGGCCACCGCGACGGCGGAGGCGACCACGGCCCCCACCGAGCCCCGGGGGATCGGTGCCTCCGTCGCGCCCGCCGACACCCGCGCCAAGACCGAGGGCACCTTCCCGTACGCCGCCGACCTGTGGGCCGAGGGCCTGCTGTGGGCGGCCGTGCTCCGGTCCCCGCACGCGCACGCCCGCATCCGCTCCATCGACACCTCCGCCGCCGTCCAGATGCCCGGCGTACGGGCCGTCGTCACGCACGCCGACGTCCCCGGCGCGCCGACGCACGGCCGCCGGATCGCGGACCGCCCGGTCTTCGCCCACGACGTCGTGCGCCACCACGGCGAGCCCATCGCCGCCGTCGCCGCCGACCACCCCGACACCGCCCGGCTGGCCGCGGCCGCGATCGCCGTCGAGTACGAACTCCTCGACGCGGTCACCGACCCCGAGCAGGCCTTCGGTGCCGAACCCCTGCACCCCGACGGCAACCTGATCCGGCACATCCCGCTGAGCTACGGCGACCCGGACGTCACCGGCGAGGTCATCGTCGAGGGGCTCTACCGGATCGGCCGCCAGGACACCGCACCGATCGGCGCCGAGGCCGCGCTCGCCGTACCCCGCCCCGACGGCGGGGTCGAGATCTACACCGCCTCCACCGACCCGCACGCCGACCGCGACCTCGCCGCCGCCTGCTTCGGTCTGGAGCCCGACCGGGTCAAGGTCGTCGTCACCGGAGTCCCCGGCGCCACCGGAGACCGCGAGGACTCCGGCTTCCAGCTGCCGCTGGGCCTGCTGGCCCTGCGTACCGGCTGCCCCGTCAAGCTCGCCGCGACCCGCGAGGAGTCCTTCCTCGGGCACTCCCACCGCCACCCGACCCTGCTGCGCTACCGCCACCACGCGGACGGCGAGGGCCGGCTGGTCAAGGTCGAGGCCCAGATCCTGATGGACGCGGGCGCGTACGCCGACTCCTCGTCCGAGTCCCTGGCCGCCGCCGTCGCGTTCGCCTGCGGACCGTACGTCGTCCCGCACGCCTTCGTCGAAGGCTGGGCCGTGCGCACCAACAACCCGCCGTCCGGCCACGTCCGCGGCGAGGGCGCCATGCAGGTGTGCGCCGCGTACGAAGGCCAGATGGACAAACTCGCCGCCAAACTCGGCATCGACGGCGCCGAGTTGCGCATGCGCAACGTCCTCGCCACCGGCGACCTGCTGCCTACCGGACAGACCGTCACCTGCCCGGCGCCGGTGGCCGAACTCCTGCGTTCCGTGCGCGACTTCCCGCTCCCCGGGCTTCCCAAGGACACGCCCGAGGAGGAGTGGCTGCTGCCCGGCGGCCCGGAGGGCGCGGGCGAGCCCGGCGCGATCCGGCGCGGAGTCGGCTACGGCGTCGGCATGGTCCACATGCTCGGCGCCGAGGGCGCAGACGAGGTCTCCACGGCCACCGTGAAGGTGCAGAACGGCATCGCGACCGTGATCTGCGCGGCGGTCGAAACGGGCCAGGGGTTCAGCACCCTCGCCCGGCAGATCGTCCAGGAGATTCTGGGCGTGGACGAGGTCGTCGTGGCCCCGGTCGACACCGACCAGCCGCCGGCCGGCCCCGCCGCGCACGGCCGCCACACCTGGGTCTCCGGCGGCGCGGTGGAACGGGCCGCGAAGATGGTCCGCACCCAGCTGCTCCAGCCCATGGCCCACAAGCTGGGCATGTCCACCGAGCTCCTCCAGATCGCCGACGGCCGCGTCACGTCGTACGACGGCGCCTTCACCACCTCCGTCGCCGAGGCGATGGCGGGCAAGGAGCTGTGGGCCACCGCACAGTGCCGCCCGCACCCGACCGAGCCGCTGGACGGTGCCGGCCAGGGCGACGCGTTCGTGGGCCTGGCCTTCTGCGCGATCCGCGCGGTCGTGGACGTGGACATCGAACTGGGCTCGGTGCGCGTGGTCGAACTGGCCGTGGCCCAGGACGTCGGCCGCGTGCTCAACCCCCGGCAGCTGGAAGCCCGTATCGAGGCGGGCGTCACCCAGGGCGTCGGGGCGGCCCTCACCGAGAACCTGCGCACGGCGGGCGGCATCGTCCGCCACCCGGACCTGACGGGCTACGCCCTGCCGACCGCGCTGGACGCCCCGGACATCCGGATCGTCAAGCTGGTCGAGGAACGGGACGTGGTGGCACCCTTCGGCGCGAAGGCGGCCAGCGCGGTCCCGGTCGTGACCTCCCCGGCGGCGATCGCCTCGGCGGTCCGCGCGGCGACCGGCCGCCCGGTCAACAGGCTCCCGATCCGGCCGTCGGCGGCGGTGGCCGCGGCGAGCACCGGTGCGGGGGCGGGCGCGGGGCAGGGCGTTGGGCACGGCGCCGCGCAGGGTGCCGGGCAGGGCGCTGCTCCCAACTCCTGACCGTGTGACGTGCATTGCACGTGCAACCCCGGGGTGGGCCGAGGTGGGAAGTGTCGGACCCGCTCGATAGAGTGATCCTGCGTCCGCGCGCGAACAGCTGCGAACCGGCTGCGAACGAACCCGCAGACGGTGGACGACGGGGACACGGGGAAACGGGGAGCCGAGGGTGGCACTGGACGACGTGGCGGGGGGCTTCGGCCTGATTCCGTTCGCGGGAGCCGCGGGCGCGGGGGCCGTGCAGGCCCGGGCGCTTGCGGTCGAAGCCGAATCGATGACGAAGTACAAGCAGCGCGTGGACGAGCTGCTGGCCAAGCTGGAGGGCTCGCAGGCAGCCCCGGCGAAACTCGCGGACGGCACGCTCCCCACGGGCGACCTGGGCAACGGCTTCGCGGAGGCGGACGGGCTGTCGACGGCGTACGACACCGTCCACACCGAACTCAAGAGCCTCTCGAAGGCACTTGCCGTCCAGATCGAGGCGCTGAGCATCGCGGTCGAGTCCTCGCGGGTCGGCTACCAGAACATGGACGACGAGGTTAAGGAGCGCATGCGGCGCCTCCACTCGGACGCGGAGAAGCAGTACGACCCGCAGCGCGACCCGTACGAGCGCGAGAAGGCGGCGGGTTCGGAGTCGGGCTCCGGCTCGGCCGACTCGGACAACGGCAGCACGTCGGGAGGCGCGTTCTGATGGCGACGAACTTCGAAGGCCGCTCACACCAGGACCTGCTGGCGATGATCGCCTCGGTCAACCCGGAAACGGTCAAGTCCCGCGCCACGCAGCTGATCGAGGCCGCCGCGACCATCAAGGAGATCGGCGCCGAGCTCAAGCACTACCGCGTGGAGGGCTGGGAGGGCGAGGCCGCCGACGCGTACGAGGAGTGGGTCAACCGCACCGGAAACGCCACGCTGGCCCTGGGCGACTACAGCCAGACCGGCGGCGACTGGATGCAGCGCGCGGCGCAGACCATCGTCGAGGTCAAGGCGAACATGCCGGCGTACGACTCGTCGGCGGCCAACGATCTGAACGCCGCCGAGAAGGCTCGCAACGACCCGGACTCGCAGTCGGTGGCGCGCGAGGCGACGGCGAAGCTGAACGGCGACCACGACCGGGCCGTGCAGCAGATGACGAAGCTGGCGCAGTCTTACGAGGCGTCGTCGACGCAGATGAACCGCGCGGAGGCCCCGACCTTCCCGCCTCCGCCGGCGACGTTCGTCCCGGACTCGCCGGTTGAGAACGGCGGCATGATCCAGCGCCCCGGCTACGGGGGCGGCAGCGGCGACGTCTCTGGCGGTGGCGCCTACGTTCCGGGCGGGGGCAGCGGCAGCGGCGGCGGTTCCACCGAGCCCGGCGCCGTCGCGCCGGGTACTCCTCAGCCGCCGAGCCACGTGCCCCCCTCGGGTCCGGGTCCGAATCCGGGGCCTGCGCCAGTGCCGGAACCGGACGTGGACATCGACCTCGACAACGTGGGCACGCTGCCGGACCGCGCCGCGCCCCCGGTGACCGGAGGGCCGGGTGGTCCAGGCCCTGGCGGCACGCCTCCCGGCGGTGGAACCCCGCCCACTGGCGTCACCCCGCCCGTGATGCTGCCGCCCGGCGCGGTCAAGCCCGGCGGCGGTGGCAGCCATCCGCCGATCGGCGGCGTCCGGCCTGCGGTGCCTGCTCCCGGTACGCCGGGGGGACCGATCGGACCGGTTGCACCGGGCGGACCCGGCATCCCCGGCGGGCGTGTGGGAGGTTCGCTCGTTCCGCCGCACGACAGCGGGATCGTGGGTGGTCGCCAGGTGCCCACGAACAAGGGTCCTGCCGCAGGCATTCCGCGAGGCACTGTCATCGGAGGCGAGTCCGGCATGGCCCGCGGCGCGGGCGGCTTCGGCTCCGGCGCCGGGGGTGTCGGCGGCGGCCACACCGGTGCTCCGGCGGGCCGCCGGCTGGCCGGTGAGACGGGCGGCGTGATCGGCGGTCGTGGGCAGCAGGGTCCGGCGGGCACGACGGCCGGCCGCCCGTTCACACAGGGCGGTGCGGCGGCCGGTACCGGCGGCACGCGTCCGGCCGGTTCGCAGGTCGGCCGTACGCGGCGCGAGGACCAGCGCGGCCACCGCCCCGACTACCTGGCCGAGGACGAAGAGACCTGGCAGGCCAACCGGCGGTTCGTCCCGCCCGTGATCGACTGAGGAACGGACTGCACGAGATGCGTATGCGCAGAGCTGCCTCGGCCCTGACGGGTCTGCTGTTGGCGGGAGTTGCCGCAACTCCCGCTCACGCGGAGACGATCCGCTCGATGCAGTGGCATCTCGATTCCATGCAGGCGGAAGAGATCTGGAAGACGAGTACGGGCAAGGGCGTCACCGTCGCCGTGCTCGACACCGGAGTCGGCCGTGTGCCGGAACTGGAGGGCCAGGTCCTCAAGGGAAAGGACCTGGCAAAGGCGGCTGGTGACGAGCGTGTGGACTACGGCCCGCACGGGACTGGCATGGCGTCGATGATCGCCGCCACGGGCAACGGCCCGGGCGGCGACGGGGCGTACGGACTGGCGCCCGGGGTGAAGATCCTGCCTGTCCGGGTGTCCGAGGGTGGCGGTGGCGAGGCCGCCAACGAATCCATGGCCCAGGGGATCCGTTTCGCTGCGGACTCGGACGCCAGGATCCTCAACATCTCGATGGTCAGTGTGGACAGCGCACGTCTCAAGGACGCTGTGGACTACGCGCTGTCCAAGGGAAAGCTCATCTTCGCCGGTGTGGGCAACGACGGCGACAAGGGCAACAAGGTGTTGTACCCGGCCGCGACGCCGGGAGTCGTCGGGGTCGCCGCTGTCGACCGCAAGGCGAAGGCCACCAAGGAGTCCCAGCACGGCCCTCAGGTGGACCTTGCGGCTCCAGGCGTGGACATCGTGTCCGCCTGCGCCACCCAAACCGGACTCTGCAAGGGCCACGGAACCAGCGACGCGACCGCCCTCGCGTCCGCGTCCGCCGCGCTCCTGTGGGCCGCGCATCCCGACTGGACCAACAACCAGGTGCTGCGGGTCCTGCTGAACACTGCCGGGAAGCCCACCGACGGGGTCGAGCGCAACGACTACGTCGGCTACGGCGTGGTCCGGCCGCGGATCGCGCTCACCAGTCCGGGGGACCCCGGGCCCGCCGACGTGTACCCGCTGCCCGACCTCGCCGCCGCGGCCCCGGCCGCACCCGCCACCTCCGGCGCGCCCGCCCCGGCGCCCGCGGCCCCCGGGCCCGATGCCGACGCGAAGGCCGCCGCCGGGGGCGACGACACCGCGCTCTACCTCGGCCTCGGCATCGGCGCGGCCGCGCTCATCGGCGGGGGAGTCGCCGTGGCCGTCGTACGCAGCCGGCGGAACGCCTGACAGGCCGGGAACACGCAATCGTGCGCGTACCCCCTGCGGCGATCGCTGCAGGGGGTACGCGGAAGTGGAGGCCGTGACCGGAATCGAACCGGCGTGCCCAGCTTTGCAGGCTGGTCCCTCAACCACTCGGGCACACGGCCTTGTCTGTGTGGCGACAACACGACCGTAGGGCCCGGCGCCGGGAGCCGGAAGGGCCGGGCCCGCCCTGCAACGCGACTGCCACAGCGCGTTCACACGGGCTGCGGCCCCAGGCCCTGCCTTCCGAACATGCCGGGCCCGCGTCGGGCTGATCCGGCCTGATCCGAAAGGCATGGCCTAGGGCGAAGGACCTAGCGGAAGATCCGCCGCACGACAGGGACGTAACCCGAGATTGACCCTTACGCTGGGGCGATGACAGCCGTGAAGCCGCAACCCGACGCCCCGGACATCCCCGCCGAACCCGGCTCCGCCGCATCCGGCGCCCCTGCCCCCGGCGGCGGCCACGGCATCCTCGGCCCGGCGCACCGCGCGCTCAGCATCGGCATCGTCACCGTCGTCTTCCTCATCGCCTTCGAGGCCACCGCCATCGGTACGGCCATGCCCGTCGCCGCCCGCGAACTCGACGGCGTCGGGCTGTACGCCTTCGCCTTCTCCGCGTACTTCACCACCAGCCTCTTCGGCATGGTGCTGTCCGGGCAGTGGTCCGACCGGCAGGGCCCGCTGCGCCCGCTGGCCGTCGGCATCGTGAGCTTCGCGGCCGGGCTGCTGCTCTCCGGCACCGCCGGATTCATGTGGATCTTCGTCCTCGGCCGGGCCGTCCAGGGCTTCGGCGGCGGACTGGTCATCGTCGCGCTGTACGTGGTCGTGAGCCGCGCCTACGACGAGCGGCTGCGCCCCGCGATCATGGCCGCCTTCGCCGCGAGCTGGGTGATCCCCTCGGTCGTCGGCCCGCTGGTGGCCGGCACCGTCACCGAACACATCGGCTGGCGCTGGGTGTTCGTCGGCATCCCGCTGCTCGTGGTCTTCCCGCTGGCCCTCGCCCTGCCCGCGATCCGCCGTACCGCCTCCGGGCCGGCCGACCCGCAGGCCCCGCCCGTGGCGTTCGACCGCCGCCGGATCCGGCTGGCGCTCGGGATCTCGCTGGGCGCTGCGCTGCTCCAGTACGGCGCCCAGGACCTGCGGTGGCTCTCGCTCGTCCCGGTGCTCGCCGGGCTTGCCCTGCTGGTGCCCGCGGTGAGCGGCGGCCGCAGCCTGATGCCCCGCGGCACCTACCGGGCCGCGCGCGGCCTGCCGTCCGTCGTGCTGCTGCGCGGCCTCGCGGGCGGTGCGTTCATCGCGGCCGAGAGCTTCATCCCGCTGATGCTGGTCACCCAGCGGGGGCTGACCCCGACCTTCGCCGGCCTGAGCCTCGCCGGTGCGGGCGCGACCTGGGCCTTCGGCTCGTGGGTCCAGGCCCGGCCGCGTCTGGAGAAGTACCGCGAGCCGATGATGGCGGGAGGCATGGCGCTGGTCGCGCTGTCGATCGCGGCCGTGCCGACCGTGCTGATCGAGGCCGTACCGGTGTGGGTGGTGGCGGTGGCCTGGGGGCTCGGCTGCTTCGGCATGGGGCTGGCGGTCACCTCGACCAGCGTCCTGCTGCTGAAGCTGTCCCCGCCGGAGGAGGCGGGGGCGAACTCCGCCGCCCTGCAGATCTCCGACGCCCTCGCGAACGTCGTCCTGCTGGCAGGCGGCGGCGCGGCCTTCGCCGCCCTCGGCGGCGGGGCGGTCGGCGCCGGGCACGGCGCAGCTTCGGGCGCCGGCGCCTCGCACCCGGCGGCCTTCGTGGCCGTCTTCGTACCGATGGCCGCCGTGGCCCTGCTCGGGGCCTGGGTCTCGACCCGGGTGATTGTCCGCGAAAAGGTGTGACACCGCGTGGTACCGCGTGGTACCGCGCGGTACCGTCAAGCCATGGCTGGTCTCAACGTCAGATTCACCGAAGAAGAGCTGGACGCCCTGCGTGAGCGCGCCGAGGCGGAGGGCAGGAGCATGCAGTCCTTCGCGCACGACGCGGTCATCAGAGCCGTAAACGAACACTCCCGTCTGTTCAACGAGGCGGCGGAGCACGTCCTGAAGGCGAGTGCGGAGCTGAACCGGAGGCTCGCCTGATGTACTTCCTCACGCTTCCCGAGCTGCTGAACCTGGCAGGGCGACTCGGGGCGGACGAGGTGCGCGACTACGGTCTGCTCGATTCGGCGCTCGCGCGGCCTCAGGCGAGCGTGTTCGGCCAGGATGCGTATCCGGACGTGTGGCAGAAGGCTGCCGCCCTGATGGAGTCGCTCGCCCGGAATCGCGCGCTGGTGGACGGGAACAAGCGCATCGCCTGGTGCGCGACGTGGGTGTTCCTGCACATGAACGGGCATCCGCTCGACGCGGACTTCAACGTCGACGAGGCAGAGCAGTTCGTGCTCGACGTATGCCAAGGGGCTCTGGACGTGCCCAAGATCGCCACCCAGCTCCCCCGGTTCGCGAGCTGAGTGCGTGGCGGTGTGACGCTCGACGCACGGTCCCAGGTCACGGGCCTGTCCCTCCGCGAGGGGCGGGCCCGCGCCGGTAAGGTGGCCCGGTTGTCCTACGTACGACTTCCCGTACCCGCACGCCCGTACGGCGAGAGACCCGAACCGGAGACCGTGACTACTACCGCCTCCCACCACCTCTCACCCGCCTTTCCCGGCCGCGCCCCCTGGGGCACCGCCAGCAAGCTGCGCGCCTGGCAGCAAGGGGCGCTGGACAGGTACATCGAGACACAGCCCCGTGACTTCCTCGCCGTCGCGACCCCGGGCGCCGGCAAGACCACCTTCGCGCTGACGCTCGCGTCCTGGCTGCTGCACCACCACGTCGTGCAGCAGATCACCGTCGTCGCGCCCACCGAGCACCTCAAGAAGCAGTGGGCCGAGGCCGCGGCCCGGATAGGGATCCGGCTCGACCCCGAGTACTCGGCCGGGCCGCTGAGCAGGGAGTACCACGGCGTCGCGGTCACCTACGCCGGCGTCGGCGTGCGGCCGATGCTGCACCGCAACCGCTGCGAGCAGCGCAAGACGCTCGTGATCCTCGACGAGATCCACCACGCCGGCGACTCCAAGTCCTGGGGCGAGGCGTGCCTGGAAGCCTTCGATCCGGCGACCCGGCGGCTCGCGCTCACCGGTACGCCCTTCCGGTCCGACACGAATCCCATTCCCTTTGTGGCGTACGAAGAAGGGAATGACGGAATCCGGAGGTCCTCCGCCGATTACACCTACGGCTATGGAAATGCTCTGGGTGATGGGGTGGTTCGTCCGGTTATTTTTCTGTCGTACAGCGGAAATATGCGCTGGCGGACAAAGGCCGGAGACGAGATCGCCGCCAAGCTCGGCGAACCCATGACCAAGGACGCCATCTCGCAGGCCTGGCGCACGGCACTCGACCCGCGCGGCGACTGGATGCCCAATGTGCTCCGCGCCGCCGACCAGCGCCTGACCGAAGTGCGCAAGGGCATTCCGGACGCCGGCGGCCTCGTCATCGCCTCCGACCAGGACTCGGCCCGCGCGTACGCCAAGCTCATCCGCGAGATCACCGGCACCAAGGCGACCGTCGTCCTCTCCGACGACACCGGCGCCTCGAAGCGCATCGACGACTTCAGCGCGAACGACGACCGCTGGATGGTCGCGGTCCGCATGGTGTCCGAGGGCGTCGACGTCCCCCGCCTCGCGGTCGGGGTGTACGCGACGACGATCTCCACCCCGCTGTTCTTCGCGCAGGCCGTCGGGCGTTTCGTGCGCTCCCGCAGGCGCGGCGAGACCGCCTCGGTCTTCCTCCCCACGATCCCGTACCTGCTCGGCTTCGCGAACGAGATGGAGGTCGAGCGCGACCACGTGCTCGACAAGCCGAAGAAGCAGGGCGAAGAAGACCCGTACGCCGAGTCCGAGAAGGAAATGGACGAGGCGAACAAGCAGGAGGACGAGGACACCGGCGAGGACGAGCAGATGTCCTTCGAGGCGCTGGAGTCCGACGCCGTCTTCGACCGGGTCCTCTACGACGGCGCCGAATTCGGCATGCAGGCGCACCCGGGCAGCGAGGAGGAGCAGGACTACCTCGGCATCCCGGGACTGCTGGAGCCGGACCAGGTGCAGATGCTGCTGCAGAAGCGCCAGTCGCGGCAGATCGCGCACAGCCGCCGCAAGCCCGACGCCCAGGCCGACCTGCTGGAGCTGCCGGCCGAGCGGCGCCCCGTCGTTTCGCACAAGGAACTGCTGGAGCTGCGCAAGTCGCTCAACACGATGGTCGGCGCGTACGTCCACCAGAGCGGCAAGCCGCACGGCGTGATCCACACCGAGCTGCGCCGCGTGTGCGGCGGCCCGCCGAGCGCCGAGGCCACTGCCGGACAGCTGCGCGAGCGCATCAAAAAGGTGCAGGAGTGGGCCACCCGGATGAGGTGACCCTACGAGAGGGGAGTGGGGGGGGGGGGGGGGGGGGGGGGGGGGGGGGGGGGGGGTGGGCCGGTGGCCGGGGGGGGGCTATCGCCGCCCACACGCACAAGACAC
>NZ_JBVJWO010000022.1:0-43660 GCF_055602345.1 Streptomyces sp. NPDC037401 | reverse complement strand
CCCGCTGGTTTCGGGTCCGATTGCGGAGCAGTGGGGAAATAGGCCAAAAAGGGGGAGGGGGGGGGCAACCGGGGGGGGGGACCCCGAGGGGGGGGGGGGGGGCCCGGGGGGGAGAAACGCACGGCCCCCACTCGCTTTTCCCGCGGGGACGGGGTCTTTCGAACACGCCAACAGTAATGAAGCGGTAAAGGCGTGTTGGGCGGGAAAGGTCCCGGCTCTGCCCGACCTTGGTCCCGAAGCGGCGCAAATTGCTCGCTACCGCCCGGATTCTGGACGAGGGCTTCCGCTGAGCGAACCTGCTCGCTACATTCCCCGCATTGAAACGCCCCGTGGCAGCGCCGCCGCGGAGCGCAGCCGGGCATTTGGCCTTACCGGCGGCCTCTCCGTGCGTCGCCGATGGGACCGGCGTCGCTTCCCCCGTGAGAGCCCCCCGCCGCTCACCGAAAGAGGGAGAGGCGTCGTGACCGCGGAAACCTCCCAGACGCTCGACCGGGGACTGCGCGTCCTCAAACTTCTTGCCGATACCGACCACGGTCTGACGGTCACCGAGCTCTCGAACCGGCTCGGCGTCAACCGGACCGTCGTCTACCGCCTGCTCGCCACGCTGGAGCAGCACGCGCTCGTACGCCGGGACCTCGGCGGCCGCGCCCGTGTCGGGCTCGGCGTGCTGCGGCTGGGTCGCCAGGTCCACCCGCTGGTCCGCGAGGCCGCGCTGCCCGCGCTGCGCTCGCTGGCCGAAGACATAGGTGCCACCGCCCACCTCACCCTCGTCGACGGTACGGAGGCCCTCGCGGTCGCCGTCGTCGAGCCGACCTGGACCGACTACCACGTCGCCTACCGGGCCGGATTCCGCCACCCGCTGGACCGCGGCGCGGCCGGCCGGGCCATCCTGGCCGCCCGCCAGGGCGCGCTGACCGACCCCGGTTACACGCTCACCCACGGCGAACTGGAAGCCGGCGCCAGCGGCGCCGCCGCCCCCCTGGTCGGCATCACCGGCCTGGAGGGCAGCGTGGGAGTCGTCATGCTCGCGGACGCGGTGCCCGAGCGGGTCGGCCCGCGCGTGGTCGACGCGGCCCGCGAGGTCGCCGACGCCCTGCGCTGATCCACGCGCCCGCGCCCGGACCGCAGTGACCCTGCGCCGATCGGACAGGCCACCGTCGCCCTGCACCGATCGGCCAGGCTGCCGCCGATCCCGCCCGGCGCGCCCGGCCAGCTAGATTGGCCGGGTGCTCTCACGCCTCACACGTCTGTCCCGTCCCGCGACCCTCGCGCTCTGCGCCGCGCCCGTGCTCGCGCTGCTCGCCGTCGCGGCCCTCGCCCCGCTGCCGTTCGCGCTGGCCCGCCCCGGCATGACGGCCGACGTGCTCGGCGCCCAGAAGGGCAAGCCCGTCATCACCGTCACCGGCGCACCCGTGCGCCCGACGACCGGTCAGCTGCGCATGACCACGATCCTCGCGACCGGGCCGTCCACCACGGTCCAGCTGCCCGAGCTGGTCGACAACTGGTTCCGCACGGACCGGGCGGTGCTGCCCAAGGAGGCCGTCTACCCGTCGGGCGGAAACGACCGGGAGATCGAGAAGCACAATCTGGAGGAAATGGAGAAATCCCAGTCGGCCGCCGCCCAGGCCGCCCTCGGATATCTCCACAAGGACCCCAAGGCCGTGAAGGTGGACCTGGAGCTCGCCGACGTCGGCGGCCCCAGCGCCGGACTGCTCTTCTCCCTCGGCATCGTGGACAAGCTCGACGGCGACGGCAGCGGCGGCGACCTCACCGGCGGCCGCTCCATCGCAGGTACGGGCACCATCACCCCGGACGGCAAGGTCGGCGCCGTCGGGGGAGTGGCCCTGAAGACCCAGGCCGCCAAGCGCGACGGCGCCACGGTCTTCCTCGTACCGAAGGCGGAGTGCGCGGACGCGCAGTCCGACCTTCCCGCCGGCATGCGGCTGATCCCCGTCACGACCCTGACGGACGCGGTGTCCTCGCTGCGCGCGCTGAACCGCAACGCCGAGGTCCCCAGCTGCTGACAGCCCTTAGCCGTCGGCCGTGGCCCGTGCCTTCTCCTGCCGCTCGTCGGGCCCGGCAGTGGACCCGGCATCGGGCTCGGGCTTCGTGTTCATCGTGCGCCAGGACGGGAAGGTCACCGGCGCCAGTGTCGTGAGCAGGTAGACACCGCCGAACACCAGCAGTGCGGTGGTCACCCCCAGACCCTCGACCAGCAGGCCCGCCGCCAGGCCGCCCAGCGGCATGGTCAGCTCGCAGCCCGCCGTGCTCACGCCCGCGACCCGGCTGCGCAGCGCGTCCGGCACCCGCTCGTAGAACACCGTGGTCAGGATCGGGTTGAGCATGCCCACCGTGAAGCCCGCCAGGGCCATGGTCACCGCGAGCGGCAGGGTGGTGTCGGTGGCGGCCGCGACCACCCAGCGGGCGGGCCCGCTGATCAGGAAGGCGGCGGCGAAGACCGTGCGGCGCGGGAAGCGGTGCCCCACCGTCCCGTAGGCCAGCGCCCCCAGCAGGGCGAACCCGCCGAACAGCGCGACGAGCAGCCCGAGCTGCGTCGATCCGCCCAGCTCGTCCTTCGCGTGCACCGGCAGGAGTACGGAACTCCACGCCTGGTCCAGGCCGTTCGTCATCATCACCATCACGGTGATCCCCAGCAGCAGCCGGTTGCGCAGCAGGAACGCGTACCCCTCGGCCAGTTCGGTGCGGTACGACGCGAACGAGACCGCCCCCGCGCCCGGCTGCGGCTCGGCGGCCCGTACCCCGCGCACCCCGGCGGCGACCAGTGCCGCCGACACCGCGAAGGTCGCCGCGTCGAGCAGCAGCACCGCCTCCGCGCCGAGCACCGCGATCAGTACGCCGGCCAGCGCGGCCCCGATCATCCGCGCGCCCCGCGAGACCGCGTCGTACAGGCTCGCCGCCCGGGTCAGGGAGGTCCCCGCGTGTGCGGCCAGGTCCGGCAGCAGCACCTGGCGGGCCGTGAGGCCGGGCGTGTGGACCAGCCCGCCCACCGCCATCAGCACGCACAGCATCCAGAACTCGAGCACCCCCGCGAAGTGCAGCAGCGGGATCGCGCCCACCGACAGCCCGCAGACCAGGTCCGAGCCGACCGAGATCCGGCGCCGCCCGACCCGGTCGATGACCGGGCCGCCGACCAGCGCGGCCACCACGATCGGCAGCGTGGCGCAGAACGCCACCACCCCGGCCCGCGCGGCGCTGCCCGTGGTCTCCAGCACGAACCACGGAACCCCGATCATGGTCAGCGAAGTGCCCGCGATCGAAACGGTGTTGGCCGTCAGCACGGCGAGCAGCGGACGCCGTCCCTCCGTCTTTCCCCCCTGGCGGAACACGGTGTGTGCCTCCTTCAGTCGTTGGTGCGCGGAAAGGCGTGGATCTGGAATCGGACCGTCTCGGCACCCTCTGCGGGCTCGCGGTCCTGGTAGCTCTCGATCAAGTCGTGGATCTTCAGGATGAGTTCGTGGCTCTGCGCGGCGTCCAGCCGCAGCGAGAAGTCGCTCATGTCGGAGCCGCGCCGCCACTCCAGCGGCCACGTGTGGGCATTGCCGAGCCAGGTGCTCAGCTGCTGCGCGTGCACGGTGGCGATCTCGTGCAGGAACAGGTCGGCGGCGCCGCGCACCGCCGGGTCCGGGTCCATCGCCAGGGCCTCGTCGAAGCGGGTGGCGGCGTGGGTGGCCCGCCACCAGCGCTCGCGCCCCTTGCCGTACTCGGGGGCGTCCTCGACGAACCCGTACGCGGCGAGCTGGCGCAGGTGGTAGCTGGTCGCGCCGCTGGACTCGCCGAGCTGCTCGGCCAGTTGCGAGGCGGTGGCCGGACCGTCGTGGCGCAGTGCGCCGAGGAGGCGGATGCGCAGCGGGTGGGCGAGCCCGCGCAGGGTGCGGGCGTCGAGGGTGCGGACCGTGCGGTCCGGTGCGGGCTCGGGCTGGGTCATGAGGGCAGCGTAGGGTTGCAAAGGATCCTATGCAACGGATTCTTTGCAACTAGTCCTTTGCAAGTCGGCGGCGCCCGGGCGGGGCCACCTGCCGGTGGCCGCTCAGTCGAGGTGGTCCTCCGCGGCCTGCTCCACCAGCGGGATGATCCGCAGCGGCACGGGGTTCTCCATCACGATGGCCGTCGACGCCCGCACGATCCCCTCGAATCCCACCACCCGGTCGATCACCCGCTGCAGGTCGGCGTTGGAGCGGGCCACCAGCCGGCACAGCATGTCCCCGTGCCCGGTGGTCGTGTGCAGCTCCAGCACCTCGGGCACCGTGGCCAGATGGGCCCGTACGTCGGCCCCCTGGCCCTGCTTGATCTCCAGCGTCGCGAACGCCGTGACCGGGTAGCCCAGGGCCGTCGGGTCCACCTGCGGGCCGAATCCGCGGATGACGCCGCTGGCCTGGAGGCGGTCCAGCCGGGCCTGCACCGTGCCGCGGGCGACCCCGAGCCGGCGCGAGGCCTCGAGGACCCCGATCCGGGGTTCCCGCGCCAGCAGAACGATGAGCCTGCCATCCAGTTCGTCGATGCCCATGGGGCCTCCTCGGGTGGTCATCCTGTACAGAACCTCGAGGGATCCTGGCACCAGGCTGTGCAGATTGACCAGTGAATGAGGAAACTATTGCGCACCTTGTGGATGGGCGCGAGTCTGCGCATATGACTGAGACGCTGCACCACACCACTCCCGACACCGCGCGTGAGGCCGACCCCTTCCCGGTGAAGGGCATGGACGCGGTGGTCTTCGCCGTAGGTAATGCGAAGCAGGCCGCGCACTACTACTCCACCGCCTTCGGCATGAAGCTCGTCGCCTACTCCGGACCGGAGACCGGCAGCCGCGAGACCGCCAGCTACGTCCTCACCAACGGCGCGGCGCGCTTCGTCCTGACGTCGGTCATCAAGGCGACGACCGACCACGGCCGCTTCATCACCGAGCACGTCGCCGAGCACGGCGACGGCGTCATCGACCTCGCCATCGAGGTCCCGGACGCGCGCGCCGCCTACGCCTACGCCGTCGAGCAGGGCGCGCGCGGCCTGGAGGAGCCCTACGAGGTCACCGACGAGCACGGCACCGTCGTGCTCGCCGCCATCGCGACCTACGGCCAGACCCGCCACACCCTGGTCGACCGGTCCGGCTACAACGGCCCGTACCTGCCCGGCTACGTCTCCGCCGAACCGATCGTGGCGCCCCCGGCCAAGCGGACCTTCCAGGCCATCGACCACTGCGTCGGCAACGTCGAGCTCGGCCGCATGAACGAGTGGGTCGGCTTCTACAACAAGGTCATGGGCTTCACGAACATGAAGGAGTTCGTGGGCGACGACATCGCGACCGAGTACTCCGCGCTGATGTCGAAGGTCGTCGCGGACGGCACCAAGAAGGTCAAGTTCCCGATCAACGAGCCGGCGATCGCGAAGAAGAAGTCGCAGATCGACGAGTACCTCGAGTTCTACGGCGGCCCCGGCGTCCAGCACATCGCCCTCGCCTCGAACGACATCGTCGCGACCGTGCGCTCCATGCGCGCGGCCGGCGTCCAGTTCCTCAGCGTCCCGGACAGCTACTACGACACCCTCGGCGAGTGGGTCGGCGACACCCGCGTGCCGATCGACGAGCTGCGCGAGCTGAAGATCCTGGCCGACCGCGACGAGGACGGCTACCTGCTCCAGATCTTCACCAAGCCGGTGCAGGACCGCCCGACCGTCTTCTTCGAGATCATCGAGCGCCACGGCTCCATGGGCTTCGGCAAGGGCAACTTCAAGGCCCTCTTCGAGGCGATCGAGCGCGAGCAGGAGAAGCGCGGCAACCTGTAAGCCGCTTGCGGCAGCCCGCGGACGGGCGGGTCCGGGCCTCCACCCGGACCCGCCCGTCCGCGTGCCGTACTCCACGCCCGCGCGCCACGCGCCCGCGCCGGGGCCGGCGCGTCAGCCGGACCCGGTCGGCGCCGGGGCGGGCTCCGGCCGCTTGAGGGGGGCGGCCGGCGCCGGCTTCGACGCCGGGTCCCGGTCCGGCGCCGGCGCATCCGGCACCCGTACCCGCTTCGGCGGCGCCACCGGCTTCGGTTTCGGCTTCGGCATCACCGGCGCCACCCACGGAGTGGCCGGCTGCATGTGCTCCGGACCGCCGGGCGGCGGGTCCGCCAGCGCCTCCAGCGCCTGCCTCGCCCGCGGCGCCCGCAGCGGCGAGAACTTCGGGTTCGTCCGCAGCGCCTCCTCGAAGTGCCGGCGCGCCGCCGCCGTCTCCCCGAGATCCCGCTCGACCACCGCCCGGTGGTACGCGAACTCCGCGTTCCGCATCCCCAGCTCCGTCGCCTTCTTGGCGTACCAGAGCGCCTCGTCCGGCTCCCCGGACCGGAACAGCGCCCACCCCAGCGCATCCGCCACCTGCACGCTCTTGCTCCGCGTCCACTCCGCCCGCAGCCGCCGCACCGCCGCCGCCGGATCCGCGTGGTCCGCCTCGTACAGCGCCAGCGTCACCTCGTCCCGCACCCCGTACGACGCCGCCCGCGCCAGCTGCGCCCGCAGCAGCCCGTACGCCTCCTGCGCCTCCGGCTCCCGGTCCAGCGACTCCAGCAGCTCACCCAGCTCCAGCGCGAACTGCGGCAGCGCCACCCGCTGCAGCGCCGCCCGGTAGTCCCGTACCGCCTCGCGCGTCCGGTTCAACGCCGCCAGCGCCCGCGCCCGGCCGCCCAGCGCCAGCCCCTGCGAAGGGTCCGTCCGCAGCGCGGCCTCGTACGAACGCAGCGCATCCGCCCACTCCCCGCGCTCCCACGACAGCTCCCCGATCCGGTACAGGCAGTACGACTTCTCCGCCGGCGTCCGCGCCGCGCCCGCCGCGTGCGCCATCGCCGCCGCCGCGTCCTCCCGCCACCCCCGGTCCCGGTACACCTGCGCGGACCGCAGATACCCCGGCAGCCCCCCGCGCAGCGACATCAGCTTCTCCACCGCCGCCTCGCCCGGCTTGTACATGCCGAGACCCGTGTACGCGTCGATCAGCACCGGGTACGCAGTCCACCGCTGCGGCGACTGCGCCCGCACCAGCTCGCCCCACTTCCGGCCCAGGGCGAAATCCCGCCGCGCATTGGCCAGCGCCCCCATGCCGACCATCGCGTCGAAGTTCCCCTTCTCCGCCGGCCGCACCTCCAGCGAGCGCTTCAGCGCCTGCTCCGCCTTCGGCAAGTGCGCCGCGTCCGCCGTACGCCGCGCCTGCTCCAGATACGCCGCGCCCAGCACCGACCACGCCCCGTCGTCCGCCGGATGCGCCTTAACCCACCCGGTCCGGTCCGCGATCAGCGCGTCCAGGTCCACCGCGGCCGCCGGAGCCCCCATCCCCACCGAGGCCATCGCGCGCTGCTCGGGCGCGGGCGGGCGCGGATCGTCCCCCTGCGAGGGCGCCGGCCTGATGAACAGCGCACCGGCGATCAGGACCACGGCCACCGCGGTGGCCATCGCCGTACGCCGCGCGGTGAACGTGACGGGCGGCTGCTGCGCCTCGAAGTCCGCCCGATCCGGACGATCCATCCGATCCATACGATCCATGCGCTCACTGTGCGTCAATATGAAGAGTGATCCGCGGTGTCCACAGCCGTGGGCGGCCGGGTTCACACCAACGGCCCCGGCTGCGAGGCTGGCCCCATGGCCCCCACGGATGCCCCCACGGACGCCCACCGCACGCCCCCGGCGCACGAGCTGCTCGCCCGCCTGCGCGAGGGGCTGCCCGCCGAAGCGATCCACACCGACCCCGAGATCACGGCCTCCTACGCCACCGACATGGCGAGCTTCTGCGCCGCCGGCACCCCGGCCGCCGTGGTCCTGCCCCGCACCGTCGAACAGGTCCGGCACGTCATGCGCACCGCGACGGCCCTGCGCGTCCCGGTGGTCCCGCAGGGCGCCCGTACCGGCCTGTCCGGCGCCGCCAACGCCTCCGACGGCTGCATCGTGCTCTCCCTCGTCCGGATGGACCGGATCCTGGAGATCAGCCCGGTCGACCGGATCGCCGTCGTCGAGCCCGGCGTCGTCAACGCCGTCCTCTCCCGCGCCGTCGCCGAACACGGCCTGCACTACCCGCCCGACCCCTCCAGCTGGGAGCAGTGCACCATCGGCGGCAACATCGGCACCGCCTCCGGCGGCCTGTGCTGCGTCAAGTACGGCGTCACCGCCGAATACGTCCTCGGCCTCGACATCGTCCTCGCCGACGGCCGCCTCCTGCGCACCGGCCGCCGCACCGCCAAGGGCGTCGCCGGCTACGACCTCACCCGCCTCTTCGTCGGCTCCGAGGGCAGCCTCGGCATCGTCGTCCAGGCCGTCCTCGCCCTCAAGCCCGCCCCGCCCCGGCAGCTCGCCCTCGCCGCGGAGTTCCCCTCCGCGGCCGCCGCCTGCGCCGCCGTCTGCGCCGTCATGGAGGCCGGCCACACCCCCTCGCTGCTGGAGCTGATGGACCGCACGACCGTACGGGCCGTCAACCGCCTCGGGAAGATGGGACTGCCCGAGACCACCGAGGCCCTGCTGCTCGCCGCCTTCGACACCCCCGGCGCGGCCGCGGACCTCGCCGCCGTCGGCGCCCTGTGCACCGCCGCCGGAGCCACCCGCGTCGTCCCCGCCGAGGACGCCGCCGAATCCGAACTCCTCCTCCAGGCCCGCCGGATGTCCCTGACCGCCCTCGAGACCCTCCGCCCCGCCACGATGATCGACGACGTGTGCGTACCTCGCTCCAGGCTCGCCGACATGCTCGACGGCACCAGCGCCATCGCCGGACGTCACGGACTGACCATCGGCGTCTGCGCCCACGCCGGCGACGGCAACACCCACCCCGTCGTCTGCTTCGACCCCGACGACGAGGACGAGACCCGGCGCGCCCGCGAGTCCTTCGACGAGATCATGGCGCTCGGCCTCGGTCTCGGCGGCACCATCACCGGCGAACACGGCGTCGGCGTCCTCAAGAAGGAATGGCTAGCCCGCGAACTGGGCCCCGTCGGCATCGAAATGCAGCGCGCCGTCAAGCACGCCTTCGACCCCCTGGGCCTCCTCAACCCCGGCAAGCTCTTCTGACACCCCGTCCTGGAGACTATGAAGGAAGGACAACTGCCTTACGGGGGACATGCAATGGGCACAGCGCTACATCCGGACGATCCGGAACGGCTCGGCGGGTACTGGCTGGCGGCACGCCTCGGTGCGGGAAGCCAGGGCGTGGTCTACGAGGCCTACGACGGCACCGGCGCCCGGGTCGCCGTCAAGGCCCTGCACCGCGACGCACAGCAGTTCGTGCGCGACCGGTTCGCCAAGGAGGTCGACGCCGCCCGCGCCGTCGCCCCCTTCTGCACGGCCCGCATCCTCGACGCCGCCACCGGAGCCGAAGCCCCGTACATCGTCAGCGAGTACATCCCCGGCCCCACCCTCGCCGCCGCCGTCCGCGAACAGGGCGTCTTCGACGCCGAGGCCGTCACCCGGCTCGCCGCCGGCGTCGCCACCGCACTCGCCGCCATCCACCAGGCCGGGGTCGTCCACCGCGACCTCAAGCCCGGCAACGTCCTCCTCGGCCCCGACGGCCCGCGCGTCATCGACTTCGGCATCGCCCGCGCCTCCGACATGTCCGTGACCGCCACCGGCGCCATCATGGGCACCTTCGGATACATGGCCCCCGAGGTCCTGGCCGGGCAGCGCGCCACCGCCGCCTCCGACATCTTCGGCTGGGGCGCCCTCGTCCTCTACACCGGCTCCGGCGACGAACCCTTCCGCGGCGACAACATCGCCCAGGTCGCCCACCGCACCGCATCCGTCGACCCCGACCTGTCCGGGCTCCCCGCCCCGCTGCGCCCGCTGGTCGCCGCCGCCCTCGCCAAGGACCCGGCCCTCCGCCCCACCGCCACCGAACTCCTCCTCGGACTCGTCGGCGACACCCCCGCCTCCGCCGACCCCCGGCGCACCCTGCTGGAGGCCGGCGCCCGGCGCGCCGCCGACCCCCGCCCCGAAGCCGACCTGCCGGCCCTCGGCGAGCGAGCCGAGGCGGCCTACGCCGCCCTGCCGTTCGGCGCCCAGCAGGCCGCCCACGAACTGATGCTGCGGCTGGTCGTCCCCGGCGAGGACCCCGACGGCAGCCAGGACACCGTACGGACCGCCGCGTACCAGGAGGTCTACGAGGGCCGCAGCGACGCCGAGCGGGCCGACGGCCACGCCGCCATCACCGCCCTGGCCGGCGCCGGCGCCCTCGTCGTCGCCGAAGACCACTCGATCCGTCCGGTCAGCGCCGCCCTGATCCGCGCCTGGACCCGGCTGCGCGCCTGGACCGAGGCCGACCGGGCGGGCCTGGGCCTGCGCCACCGCCTCGGGCACGCCGCCCGCGAATGGGAACGCCACGGCCGCCGCCCCGAGGACCTCCAGCAGGGCACCGCCCTGCGCGCCGCCCTCGACTGGTCGGCGACCGCCACCCCGCACCTGCGGCCGAACCCGCTGGAGCTGGCCTTCCTCGCGGCGGGCCGCGCCTCCGCCACCCGCACCACCCGCCGCCGCCGCCAGCTCCTGGGCGGCCTCGCGGTCACGCTGGTCGCATCCTTGGTGGCCGGCGGCCTGGCCTGGCAGCAGTCCCGCGCGGCGGCCCGCGAACAGGCCCGCGCGGCCGCCCGCACCACGGCCCAGGCCGCCGCCAGCCTGCGCGCGGCGGACCCCCGCGCGGCGATGCTGCTCGCGGTGGCGTCGTGGCGGATCGCCGAAACGGAAGACTCACGGGCGGCGCTGCTGGGGGCGGTGACGCAGCCGGAGTCCGGCATGCTGCAGTTGCCGGCGGAGGCGGCGGCGGACGAGCCGCGGTCGTCCCGCGTCCTGTCGGCCGACGGCCGGGTCCTGGCCGCCGGAGTCGGCGCGGACGCACAGTTCTGGGACGTTCCCAAGGGGCGGATGATCTCGTCCACCAAGGGTCGGCAGGGGCTGGACCGCTGGGACTTCCAGGCATTGAGCGCGGACGGCCGGCTCGTGCTCGGCGTCGACCAGTTCGACTACCAGGTCTTCGAGGTCGCCACCTTGAAGCCCGTGGGCCGGCCGGGCACTGCCACGGACAACCGCCGCCCCGTCGAGGTGACCGTCAACGGGCTGGTGCTCACGCAGCCGTTCGGCAGTGAGTCCTACGAGGTGATCCGCGCGTCGGACGGCGAGACGGTCGTCGAAGGGGGAGGCGCGTCCATGGCCCTCTCGCCGGACGGCCGCTTCCTGGCCACCTGCCAGCCGAGCGGGTCCGTCCTGCTGTGGCGGATCGGCCCCGAGGGCACGAACTCCGTGCCCCTGTCCTCGCCCCCGGGAACCGTGCAGCCCCAGTGCTACGGATCGGTTCTCGACCGACTGGTCTTCAGCCCCGACGGCAGGATGCTGGTCGCAGGCGCCTACGAGGAGAGCAGTCCGCAGACGAGCCGCCTCTTCTCCTGGACGACCGGAGACGGGAAGTACCTCGGCAACTCCGCCATCGCGCTGGAGGAGGTGGCCTTCAGTAGCTCTGGCCGGTACCTCGTCGGGTTCGACTCCGCGACGGGCCTCATCGAGATCCGCACGCCGGGTTCCTCGGTGGCTCCTGCCTTCACATATCAGGCGCGCCACGCATCTGACCGGCCGCACCGGGCGTTCCTGACGCTGGCCCTGGACGACAAGACCCGGCAGTTGGTCTTCCACCGGACCGACACCACCACGGTCGAGACGGTCGACGTGCCGTTGCAGGCGGGCGACGGGGGTACGGACGGCGTCGCTGCGGTCTCCCCGGACGGACGTTTCGGGCTCACCGTCTCGCCGGAGAACGGGGAGCGGGCGCTCGTCGACCTGCGGACCGGCAAACCGCTCGGCAGGCCCTTCGGGGCCGGCTCGCCGCCCGGGCACCACGGCGGCTTCAGCGTGACCCGCGACGGCAAGGCGATGGCCGAACTGGCGGACGAGTTCATGGTCGTGTGGAACCTGGAAACCGGAAAGCAGATCGCCCGGACGAAGGTGGACACGCGGGGTACCGAGGACGCCCACGGCGTGAGTTCGGCGGTCCTGTCGCCCGACGGCCGCTGGTTCGCGTACTTCCGGGGCAGCGATCCCATGCCGGGAAACGGTGCGAGCATCGAGCGCCCCGGTGCCGTCCAGGTCTGGGACGTCGCCGCCGGCAAGCGGAAGCACACCGTGGAAACGGCGGCGAGCGCGCTCGCCTTCAGCCCCGACAGTCGTCTGCTCGTCAGCGCGGAAGGCGATGTGCTCGACCTGGCCGGCGGAAAGGTGCGGCGGAGCGCATTCGGGCCCGTTCCGGCCAGTGACCTCGCCTTCTCCCCGGACGGACAGAGCCTCGCCGTCGCCAAGGGCAACGGCTGGATCGAGCTGTGGGACGGTACGGCGTCCCGCCGGAGCGGCGCGGTGCCCAGTGGGGCGACCCGGGGCGGCCAGCGCTTCGGGCAGTCGATCGTCAGCCCTGTCTTCTCCGCCGACAGCAGGTTCCTGGCCGCGACGTTCCGTGCGCGCATGACGGGTACGGGGATCACGGAGAGCGGCGGCGGCGTGCAACTGTGGGACCTGAGGTCCCGGCTCGCCCTCGGCTCGCCCCTCGACACCGGCGACGTCCAGGGACTCGCCTTCGACGGGGACGTCCTGCGGATCCTCTCCGCCGAGAACCCCCTCCGGGCCGTCCCCACCGACGCGGACACCCTCATCGAGGCCGCCTGCGAGCGCGCCGGTCGCGACATCACCCCCAAGGAGTGGGAGACGTACGTCCCCGCCGGGACCGAGTACCGCGAGGTCTGCCCCTGACCCGACCCCCGTTCGGGTCACAGGTCGCCCTCCGACGACTCGTCGGAGGGCCACGGGTCGCGGAGCCAGAGGTCGTCCGCCGGGGTCGGGGTCAGCAGCTCCGCCAGGGCCGCGTCCAGGCCCAGTCGGTCGGTCTCCGAGCCCGGCGGGACCGCGCGGAGCGTGCGCTCCAGCCAGGTCGAGACCGCGGTGGACGGCGCCTCCAGCAGGGCGTCGCCGTCGGGGGAGCTCAGGGCCATGCACAGCACGCTGCGCGAGTCGATCTTCGTCGGCCAGATGCGGACGTCACCGTGGCCGCAGGGACGGAACACCCCCTCCACCAGCAGTTCACGCGCGAACGTCCAGTTCACCGGGGTGCTCGACCCCACGTGGAAGATGACGTGCACGGCGTACGGGTCGTCGGCGCGGTAGACCAGCCGGGCGGGGACGGGGATGCTGCGCTCGGGCGACAGGACCAGCTTGAGCTCGAGTTCGCGTTCGACGACGGTGTGGTGCATGGCGGTTCCTTCCGGCTGCATACGTGCTTGCACCCGGAGAGAGTGCCGCCGCCGCCGGGTATGACGCGGGTTTTCCGGGAAAAATCCTGCTCGGCCGGAATCCGTCTGCTGACCGGAATTCAACCTCTGCCCAGGGGTCGCCCGAAGGCGGTCTTTCTCTCGTTCCCGGCCCTGTGGGGGCCCTGTTCTTGGCTAAGGTCTGCTTGCACGAACGGGCACCAGCTGACGAACGGAGTTGGGGACATTGGCGGCCTCTCCAGGTGACGGCGAATACGCGGCCCGAGAGGGGTACTACCCCGATCCCTCCATTCCCGGCTTCGTCCGGTACTGGAACGGCTCGGCCTGGGTGCCGGGTACGAGCCGCCCCGCGCCCCCCGGGTACGAGCGGCCCGCCCCGCCCGCTGCGGTCCTCGCGCCCCCGCCCGTGCGCGTCGAGGAGACCGGGCCGGTCTTCCTCGACGAACTCCCGCAGGAGCAGGAAGAGGAACCCGCACGGCCTTCCGCGGCCGCCGCTCCCGCCGAGCCCGCGGCGGTCTGGCAGGCGGACGTCTCCCGGCAGAGCGGCTTCGGCGGTGATCGCGATCGCAAGGTGTCCTGGGGCGAGGCCCCGGCCGGCAGCCAGGCCGACCCTGCCCCCGTTCCTGTCCCCGCGCCCGCGCCTGCCCCTGCTCCCGCGCCCGCGCCTGCCCCTGCTCCCGCCGCGTCTCAGGGGATCCTGTCGGTGAAGTCCCCCGCGCACGCAGAGCCCGTCGCGCCCGTCGCCGCGCCCGCGCCGGAGCCGCGGCCCGAACCCACCCCCACCCCCACCCCCGTCTCCGTACCCGCCCAGGCGACCGCCCCCGCCGAGCCGAAGCCCCAGCCGGCGGAGAAGACCAGGCCCCAGAAGTCGCAGCCCCGGAGCCCCGAGCCCGAGGCGAGCCCCGCTCCCACTCCCACTCCCACTCCCGATCCCGATCCCGCCCCCGCGCCCACTGCCTGGAAGGCTCCCGCCGACGAGCTGTTCCGGCGGCTCGCCGAGGACGCTCCGCGTCCCGCCGGGCTTGGGCGCCGCCTCGTCGCACGCCTCATCGACGGCATCGTCACCGCCGCGGTCGCCACCGCCGTGACCGTTCCCTTCGTCGCGAAGGCAATCGAGCACATCGAGCTGAAGATCGACGAGGCCCGGCTCGCCGGCGAGACCGTCACCGTCTGGCTGATCGACGGCACCACCGGCGGCTACCTCGCCGTCGTCCTCGGGGCGCTGTTCGTCTTCGGGTTCCTCTACGAAGTCCTGCCCACCGCCCGCTGGGGCC
Organism: Streptomyces sp. NPDC037401; assembly: GCF_055602345.1. Lineage (NCBI taxonomy): Bacteria > Bacillati > Actinomycetota > Actinomycetes > Kitasatosporales > Streptomycetaceae > Streptomyces > Streptomyces sp. NPDC037401. The sequence goes on along the minus strand of NZ_JBVJWO010000022.1, from coordinate 29,133 downwards.
GCACCCTCGGCAAGAAGCTCCTCGGCGTCCGTGTCGTGCGCATGCAGTCCGCCGAGCCGCCCGGCTTCGGTGCGGCACTGCGCCGCTGGCTGGTGTACAGGGCGCTCGGCGCCGTCGGGATCGGGCTGTTCAACGTGCTGTGGTGCCTGGTGGACCGGCCCTGGCGGCAGTGCTGGCACGACAAGGCCGCCGGGACGTTCGTCGCCCGCTGAGCGGGTTTCGGCACGGACCGTCCCCCGAACGGCGGCCGTCCCGTTGCGGCGTGCACGGGGCCGGGGTCGACTACGGCCATGAGTACCGATCAGCCGCCGGGCCAGCCGCCCGAGGAGGACCCGTTCCTCAAGAAGCCGCAGGAACCGACGCCTCCGCCGCCACCGCCCCCCGGGTCGGGATCCCCGTACGGGGGCGCGGGCGGTGCTGCCGGCGGAGGCGCGGGAGGAGGCGCGGGAGGGGGCGGCTACCCGCCCCCGCCGCCCCCGTACGGCGGTGACCCCTACGGCGGGGGAGCGGGATACGGCGCCCCCGACCCGCTCGCCGGCATGCCGCCGCTGGCCGACTTCGGCAAGCGCCTGCTGGCCCGCATCGTCGACGTCCTGATCATCGGCATCCCGCTCGGCCTGCTCCAGTGGCTCACCAGCCGCAACCGCTGGACCATCGAGACGGACAAGGGCGAGGACGCGACCGAGGTCTTCACGAACGCCTACAGCGGCGGCGGCCTGCTGTGGACGCTCATCGGCATCGTGGCCTACGTCGGCTACGACTGGTACATGACGAAGAAGGACGGCCAGACCGTCGGCAAGCGCCTGATGAACCTGCGCGTGGCGATGCTCAACGACGGCAGCGTCCCGACGAGCAATGCCGCGCTGTCCCGCGCCGCCGTGCTGTGGCTGCCGACCCTGCTCTGCTGCGCCTGCCTGTGGCCGCTGGTACTGATCATCACGATCTTCAGCGACAAGCCGTACAAGCAGGGCCTGCACGACAAGGTCGGAAAGACGGTGGTCGTCGCGACCACCTAGCAAGACCTCAAGACCTCAAGACCTCAAGAGCGCAAGACCGTCAGTGGTGCGCGTGCTGCTCGGCCTGCCGGGGTTCGGGCACCCGGCCGGCGGGCGCGGTCCCCGCGGCGGTGGTGTCTTCGGAGAGGGCGGGTGCCGGGTTCGTACGAGCCCGGCGCGCCGTCCTCTTCGGCATGGCGGCTGCCGTGAGGGCGACGAGGAGTCCGAGGGCGAGTGCGGCCGCTGCGATGACGGCCACCCCGATGCCGGAACGGGTCTGCGAGAGCAGCAGCATGGCGAGGGTGGACACGATGACGGTTGCTGAGCCGTAGGCGAGCTGTGCGGCAGTCGGACGCGGCATGGCGGTATCCGTCCTCGAAGACATCGGTCGGGGAGTCGCTCAACTCGGTCGCACGTTCAAGAGACTCTACGTCGGGGGATTCCCGGGGGGAACCGCCAGTAAGCGTGACCTAACCCACGGTGCCGGAGCATGGGGGGCGCACGGGGTCACACCGCGCGCCGTCGTAGGGTCGGGACGCGCCCTTCGTCCCGTACGACCACGAGACGTCCGAAATGCGGAACGGGCTGTCCGCATAGTGCACTTGACCTGACCAAGTCAAGGTCTGTCTTTTCTCGCGCGAGTCCGGTCGAATGTCGTCACTTGAGACGCGCGCTGCCCCGGAACCCCTGACTAACGGTCCGTCCTGGCGGCCGCGGGAGGGGAACAACATCAAGTGAGCAGCAACACCTCGTCGAGAAGACGAGCCATCCGCTTCGCCGCCGTCACCGTGACGATGGCCGCGTGCGCGGCGACCGCCTCCGCCTACAGCCTCGCCACTGCCGGCGAGGCCGAGGGCGCGAAGACCGCGATCGACCGCACCGACCCGGCGCCCGCCAAGGGCAAGGGTCACGTCGACCACGACCTCGAAGGCCCGTTCAGCAAGCAGCAGGCGCAGGCCCGCGAGGCCGCCCTCGAGCAGGTCCTCGAAGGCAAGACCGCCATCCAGCAGCGCGGCGCCTCCAAGGTCGTCAAGCTCGACGACAAGAAGTACGTCGAGCTCGGCCGCGAGAAGACCGACAAGATCTTCACGATCCTCGTCGAGTTCGGCAACAAGGTCGACAACTCGACCATGTTCGACCCGGACGGCTCCGAGGGCCCCAAGCCCCCGGTGGTCAAGTACGGCGGCACGCCCGGCCCGCAGAAGAACCAGATCCCCCAGCCGGACCGCAAGAAGGACAACAGCACCTTCTGGCGCAAGGACTTCAACCAGAAGTACTTCCAGGACCTGTACTTCGGTACGGGCAAGGGCAAGCACTCGCTGAAGACCTACTACGAGAAGACCTCCTCGGGCCGTTACTCGGTCGACGGCGAGGTCTCCGACTGGGTCAAGGTCCCGTACAACGAGGCCCGTTACGGCTCCAACTACTGCGGCGACTCCAACTGCGCCAACGTGTGGGACACCGTCGCGGACGGCGTGACCGCCTGGGTCAAGGCCCAGCAGAAGGCCGGCAAGACCAACGCGCAGATCAAGGCGCAGCTGGCCAAGTACGACCTCTGGGACCGTTACGACTTCGACGGCGACGGCAACTTCAACGAGCCCGACGGCTACATCGACCACTTCCAGATCGTCCACGCGGGCGAGGACGAGTCGGCCGGCGGCGGCAAGGAAGGCGCCAACGCCCTCTGGGCCCACCGCTGGTACGCCTACGGCACCAACGCCGGCAAGACCGGCCCGGCCAACAACAAGGCCGGCGGTACCCAGATCGGCAAGACCGGCATCTGGGTCGGCGACTACACCATGCAGCCCGAGAACGGCGGCCTCGGTGTCTTCGCCCACGAGTACGGCCACGACCTGGGCCTGCCCGACCTGTACGACACCACCGGTGGCGGCGAGAACTCGGTCGGCTTCTGGTCCCTGATGTCGGCCGGCTCCTGGCTCGGCACCGGCAAGGACTCCATAGGCGACCTCCCCGGCGACATGACCGCCTGGGACAAGCTGCAGCTCGGCTGGCTGAACTTCGACAAGGCGAAGGCCGCGACGAAGTCCACCCACAAGCTCGGTGTGTCGGAGTACAACACCAAGCACAAGCAGGCGCTCGTCGTCGAGCTGCCGAAGAAGAAGGTCACCACCACCGTCGTCAAGCCCGCCGAGGGTGCGAAGCAGTGGTGGAGCAACATGGGTGACGACCTCAAGAACACCCTCACCCGCTCCGTCGACCTGACCGGCAAGTCCACCGCGGCCCTTTCCCTCAAGGGCTGGTGGGACATCGAGGCCAACTACGACTACCTCTACACCGAGGTGTCGACCGACGGCGGTGCCTCCTGGAAGGCCCTCGCGGGCACGGCCGACGGCAAGGCGCTCCCGGTCGACGCGGCCAACAACCCGTCGCTGACCGGTGCCTCCGAGGCCTGGAAGCAGCTGAACTTCCCGCTGGACGCCTACGCCGGCAAGAAGATCGACCTCCGCTTCCGCTACCAGACGGACGGCGGCGCGGGCGGCAAGGGCTTCACGGCCGACGCCATCACCCTCACCGCCAACGGTGCCACCCTCTTCACCGACGGTGCCGAGGCCGGCGCCAACGGCTGGACGGGCAAGGGCTTCTCCGCCATCGGCGAGAGCTTCACCAAGAAGTACGCCCAGTACTACCTGGCCGAGAACCGCCAGTACGTGTCGTACGACAAGACCCTCAAGGTCGGCCCGTACAACTTCGGCTTCTCGGGCACCCGCCCCGACTGGGTCGAGCACTACCCGTACCAGAACGGTCTGCTGGTCTGGCTCTGGGACACCTCCCAGAAGGACAACAACACGTCCGTCCACCCGGGCCAGGGTCTGATCCTCCCGGTCGACGCCAACGCCAAGCCGATGAAGTGGACCGACGGCACGCTGCTCCGCAACAAGATCCAGCCGTACGACGCCACCTTCAGCTTCTTCCCGACCGACGCCTTCACGCTGCACAAGGCGGACAAGGCGCTGAAGATCGGCCAGAAGGTCGGCGTGCCGGCCTTCGACGACCACAAGGGCAAGTACTACTACGCCGAGAACCCGACCGGCAGTGTCAAGGTCGCTGACACCAACACCCGGATCTCGATCGTGAACGAGGCCGTCGACGGCGCGACCATGGTCGTCCGCGTCGGTCCCTCGACGAAGTAACCGGTAAAACTGCAGGTCAAAACATGATCGGCCGTCGCCCCCTAGCGGGCGGCGGCCGATCGCGTTTAGATGCGTCATGCGAGCTTCTTATTGACACTCCATCTCACGGGGGAGATGAACCGCATGCCCGGCGGAGGTTTCGTCAAGCTGCCCAACGGCAGCGTCGTGGTCGCACTGACCCTGCCCAGGCCCTCCGGCGACGGCGGCCACGTCCGCGTGCTGGTGCACGCAGTGAACCGCGCCCGCGCCCTGACCAGGCTGCGGAACCTCGGTATGCGCGCCGTGTACCTGCGGGGGAACCTCCAGCCGCCCACCCCCGACGAGGTCACGGCGGTGCTGCACCACCCGGACGGGCTGCTCTGGCGCTGCGCCCCCGGCGCGGCCGACGGCCCGGCCGAGCTCTGGCACCCCATACGAGCCCTCCTGCGGGGCGTCTGACCCCGCCCGGCGGCCGTCCCGGCCGTCACCGCCGTCACCGCCGTCCCAGGCCGTCCCCGGTCCCTCCCAGAGGCCCCGCTGCCGCTACGCCACCACAGGGCGCCCGCTCAGGCCCACCCCGGCCGCCCGGAGCTCCTCCAGGGCCCGCTCGGTGGTGTGCGCGGCCACCCCGGCCGTGAGGTCCAGCAGCACGTGCGTGGCGAAACCCTCGCGGGCCGCGTCCAGCGCGGTCGCCCGGACGCAGTGGTCGGTGGCGATGCCGACGACGTCGACCTCGGTGACACCGCGGTCCCGCAGCCAGGCGGCGAGCCCGGTGCCGTTCTCGTCGGCGCCCTCGAAGCCGCTGTACGCGGCCTCGTGGGCCCCCTTGTCGAAGACGGCCGCAATGGCGCCCGAGGCGACCGCGGGGGCGAAGTTCGGGTGGAACCCGACGCCCTCCGTGCCGGCGACGCAGTGCACCGGCCAGGACGTCTCGAAGTCCGGCTCGGCCGCCGGGTGCGCGAAGTGGGCACCCGGGTCGACGTGGTGGTCGCGGGTGGCGACGACGTGCCGGTAGCCGGGCGTGGCCGCACCGATCAGCTCGGTGATGGCGGCGGCGACGTCCGCGCCGCCGGCGACCGCCAGGCTGCCCCCTTCGCAGAAGTCGTTCTGTACGTCCACGACGATCAGTGCGCGGTGCATGGCGCGGTCCTTAGTGAGAGGTTGCGGTGGCTTTCCCTGCGGGGGCTCTTCCCCCGCCCCGGCCGGGGCAACCCCGGCCCGGGCTCCGCGCGGCGTCCGGGCGCCCCGCGGGCCGGCCGGCGTACGCGGTGCGGCGGTCAGACGTACTCGGTCGGGATGACGGCCTCGCCGCGCGAGAGCTGCGTGGCCGACAGCGGCAGCGCCCCGCGGGCCGCCCGGTGCCGGTCGCGCGCCGCCTCCAGCGGCTCCCGGGCCACGACCTCGCCGCCCTTGACCAGCTCCACCAGCAGCTGGTGCGGGGCGAGCGCGGGCGGCACCTGCCCGGTGCCCACGACCTCCGCCTCCGCGACCCCGTCGGCGTCCGGCCGCCGTGCCGCCCACTTGCGGCCGCCGTGGGAGGCCTTCCCGCCCAGCGACTTCTTCGCCACCGGCGCCAGCGCGGCCTTCGGGTCCGCCGAGGTGGCGCGCGCGACCAGCTTGTAGACCATCGAGCAGGTCGGGTGACCGCTGCCGGTGACCAGCTGGGTGCCGACGCCGTACGCGTCCACGGGCGCGGCCGCCAGCGAGGCGATCGCGTACTCGTCCAGGTCCGACGTCACGATGATCCTCGTGTCGCGGGCTCCCAGCTCGTCCAGCTGCTGCCGGACCCGGTGGGCCACCAGGAGCAGGTCCCCGGAGTCGATGCGGACCGCGCCCAGGTCCGTACCCGCCACCTCGACGGCCGTGCGGACGGCCTCTGCGACGTCGTACGTGTCGACCAGCAGCGTGGTCCCGCCGCCCAGCGAGGCGACCTGCGCGGTGAAGGCGTCGCGCTCGGTGTCGTGCAGCAGCGTGAAGGCGTGGGCGCTCGTGCCGACCGTGGGGATCCCGTACCGGAAACCGGCCGCCAGGTCCGAGGTCGAGGTGAAGCCGCCGACGTACGCGGCCCGGGAGGCGGCGACGGCGGCCAGCTCGTGGGTCCGCCGGGCGCCCATCTCGATCAGCGGCCGGCCGCCGGCGGCCGAGGCCATCCGGGACGCCGCCGCGGCGATCGCCGAGTCGTGGTTGAGGATCGAGAGGATCACGGTCTCCAGCAGCACGCACTCCGCGAAGCTGCCCTCGACCCGCAGGACGGGCGAGCCGGGGAAGTAGACCTCGCCCTCCGGGTAGCCCCAGATGTCACCCGAGAAGCGGTATCCGGCCAGCCACTCCAGGGTGGGGGCGTCGACGATCCTGCGCTCCCGCAGGAACTCGAGGACCGCGCCGTCGAAGCGGAAGTTCTCCACCGCGTCCAGCACCCGGCCGATGCCCGCCACCACGCCGTAGCGGCGGCCCTCGGGCAGCCGCCGGGTGAACACCTCGAAGACCGAGCGGCGGTCGGCCGTGCCGTTGGCCAGCGCGGCCTGAAGCATCGTGAGCTCGTAATGGTCCGTGAAGAGCGCTGTCGACGGCACGTCCACCGGCAGGCCCAGGTCCGCAGGGTTCATGGCAGCGACTGTACTGCACATTTCGTCAAAGTGACGAGATGTGCGAGGCCGTTTGTGCGACCGGCCCGCCACAGTGGCAGCATGGGGCAGGTGAGTGTTGCTCCCATTGAGATCGAACGCACCGAATCCGCCGAGGAGACCTATGCCGTCCCCGAACCGGACGTCCCCTGGGTGACCCTGGTGCACAACGACCCCGTCAACCTCATGAGCTACGTGACGTACGTGTTCCAGGCGTACTTCGGTTACTCCAAGGACAAGGCGCACAAGCTGATGATGGACGTCCACCACAAGGGGCGGGCGGTCGTCTCCAGCGGCACCCGCGAGGAGATGGAGCGCGACGTGCAGGCCATGCACGGCTACGGTCTGTGGGCGACCCTCTCCCAGGACCGCTTCTGATGGGCGGCACGTTCGAACGCCTGAAGGACGGCGGCGCGGCGATCGCGCTCGACGAGATCGAGATCTCGATCCTGCGCTCGCTGTCGGTCCAGCTGATGGAGTTGATCGGGCCGGGTGACGAGCCGGCGGCGGACGCCGACCCGCTCGCCGCGCTGTTCGCCGAGGGGCCGTCCGAGCCCCCGTCCGACCCCGCCCTGGCACGGCTGTTCCCCGACGCGTACGGCGGGCCCGGCGCGGAGCAGAGCGGCGACCCGGAGGAGGTCCGCGCCCGCTCGTCGGAGTTCCGCCGCTTCACCGAGAACGACCTGCGCACCCGCAAGCGCGAGGACGCGCTGGCCGTCGTGCGCAGCCTGGACTCGGTGACGCCCGGCGGCGACGGCGGGGCCGTGCTGGAGCTCACCGGCGAGGAGTCGCTGCGCTGGCTCGGCGCCCTCAACGACCTGCGGCTGACCATCGCGGCGCGGCTGGAGATCACCGAGGACGACGAGGCGGAGGCGCTGTTCCGGCTGCCGGACGAGGATCCGCGCAAGCCGATGGTGATGGCGTACCTGTGGCTGGGCGGACTCCAGGAGTCGCTCATCGAGTCCCTGTGACGCCGTAGGAGCCCCTGCAGAGGTCACCCGTTCGCTCAGCGGACGCTCAAATCCGGATAACGATCAGATCACCGCTGTGGTGTGACTTATCCGCCTTCGGGACCTGTGTCCTGATTTCCGTGTGGTGTGTGCCACTTTTCACCCCGTCGACCGCCCGTAAGCCCGTGATAAATCTTCCGGACCGGTCGACGGGACACCACCCCTGTCTCCTCGACGGTGCTTGAACCGGCCGATCGCCGGCGTGCAACTCCATCCGTATCCGGGGGGATCGAGGACCCGATCCGCAGCCATTTCGAGGCGCGGGTCGGCGTGGAGAAAGGCGCACCAAACATGACCTCTGTGCAGGTCGAGAACGTCGAGAATCCTGCCAAGGGCACGGCGGCCGACGAGGCCGCGGGGGAGGGATACCACCGGGCGCTCGGAGCCCGCCAGATCCAGATGATCGCGATCGGCGGCGCCATCGGCACCGGGCTCTTCCTGGGAGCGGGCAAGGCCATCAGCAAGGCCGGCCCGAGTCTCATCCTGGCCTACGCCATCGCAGGCCTGGTCATCTTCTTCATCATGCGGGCGCTGGGCGAACTGCTCATGTACCGCCCGGTGTCGGGCTCCTTCTCGGAGTACGCCCGCGAGTTCGTCGGCCCGTTCTGGGGCTTCGTGACCGGCTGGACGTACTGGCTGTTCTGGGTGGTCACCGGCATCACCGAAGTCACGGCGGCGGCCCAGTACATGTCGTACTGGACCCACGACAGCTTCCCGCAATGGGCCTACGCGCTGATCTTCACGGTCATCCTCTACGGCGCGAACCTGATCTCCGTGAAGCTCTTCGGCGAGCTCGAGTTCTGGTTCTCCATGGTCAAGGTCACCGCCATCGTCGGCATGATCCTGATCTGCGCCGGCATCCTCACCATCGGCTTCTCCGACGCCGCGGCCACCGCGTCCGTCTCCAACCTGTGGAACGACGGCGGCTTCTTCCCCAAGGGCATCGGCGGCACGCTGATGACCCTGCAGATCGTCATGTTCGCCTTCCTCGCCGTCGAGCTGGTCGGCGTCACCGCCGGCGAGTCCAAGGACCCCGAGAAGACCCTCCCCAAGGCCATCAACACCGTGCCGTGGCGGATCGCCGTCTTCTACGTCGGCGCGCTGATCATGATCCTGTCGGTCGTCCCGTGGTCGGAGTTCCAGCCGGGCGTCAGCCCCTTCGTCGCCGCCTTCGAGAAGATGGGCCTCGGCGTCGGCGCCGCCATCGTCAACTTCGTCGTGCTGACCGCCGCCCTGTCCTCCTGCAACTCGGGCATGTACTCCACCGGCCGCATGCTGCGCGACCTCGCGCTCAACGGCCAGGGGCCCAAGTTCTTCACCAAGCTGACCAAGAACGGCACCCCGCTCCTGGGCACCACGTTCTCCGCCGCCCTCATGCTCGTCGGCGTCTGGATCAACTACGTGGCCCCCGGCAAGGCCTTCGACTACGTCGTCTCCTTCGCCACCATCTCCGGCATGTGGGCCTGGATCATGATCCTGGTCTGCCAGATCCGCTACCGCGCCGCCTCCGACCGCGGCGACCTGCCCAAGTCGCCCTTCCGCGCCCCCGGCGCCCCGTGGACGAGCTGGTTCGCGCTGCTGTTCATCGGCATGGTCATCGTCATGATGGGCGCCGACAAGGACGCGCGGGTCTCGCTGTACTGCGCCCCGCTGTGGGGCCTGCTCCTCGGTGTCGCGTACCTCGTGCTCAAGAGCCGCAACCCGCAGGGCGCGGCCTTCGTGAAGCGGCGCTAGCCCGCACCCTGTCCAGCATCCGGGCCCTCCCGTACCACTCTTCGGTACGGGAGGGCCCGTCTGCATATCCTGTCGCCCATGCTGACCCTCACCCAGGCCCTGTACGACCAGATCGTCGCGCACGCCCGCGAGGACCACCCCGACGAGGCGTGCGGGGTCGTCGCCGGACCGGCGGGCACCGGCCGCGCCGAGCGGTTCATCCCGATGCTCAACGCCGCCCGCTCGCCCACGTTCTACGAGTTCGACTCGAAGGACCTCCTCAAGCTCTACCGCGAGATGGACGACCGGGACGAGGAGCCCGTGATCGTCTACCACTCGCACACGGCGACCGAGGCGTACCCCTCCCGCACCGACGTGACGTACGCGAACGAGCCCGGCGCCCACTACGTGCTCGTCTCCACCGCCGACAAGGACGGGCTCGGGGAGTTCCAGTTCCGCTCGTACCGGATCGTCGACGGTGTGATCACCGAGGAAGAAGTGCAGGTCGTAGCCGCCTACTGACCAGCATGCGAGCCGGGTCCGTCCGATATGCGAGATCACACTCCATTCCGCGGCCCGGGAATCGTTACGATGCCCGCATGGTTTCCCACGACGTGAGCATCGAGACGCCCGGCAGTGCCCTGCTGGTGGCGCGGCTGCACGTCGACCTGTGCCGCCTCGCCAGCGCGATCTGTACCGCCTGCTGAAGCTCCCGCAACGTCGCACCACCGTGTACCACCACCCCCTGTCGCGCGGGGGGCATGAGCCGCGCGCCCCTTTCACGACTGGAGCCTGCCATGGCCATCGAGGTCCGCATCCCGACCATCCTCCGCACCTACACCGACGGCGAGAAGGCCGTCTCCGGCGAGGGCGCCACCCTCGCCGAGCTCTTTGCGGACCTGGAGACCCGTCACAAGGGCATCGAGGAGCGCATCGTCGACGAGGGCAAGCTGCGCCGCTTCGTGAACGTCTACCTCAACGACGAGGACGTCCGCTTCCTCGACGGCATCGCCACCAAGCTCGCCGACGGCGACAGCGTCACCATCCTCCCGGCCGTGGCCGGCGGCGCGAAGTAATGCGCTACGACTCCCCGCTGGCGGCGGTCGGCAACACCCCGCTGGTCCGGCTGCCCCGGCTGTCCCCCTCGGAGGACGTCCGCATCTGGGCCAAGCTGGAGGACCGCAACCCGACCGGCTCGATCAAGGACCGCCCCGCGCTCCACATGATCGAGCAGGCCGAGAAGGCCGGCCGCCTGTACCCCGGCTGCACGATCCTGGAGCCCACCTCCGGCAACACCGGCATCTCGCTGGCCATGGCCGCGAAGCTCAAGGGCTACCGGATCGTCTGCGTGATGCCGGAGAACACCTCGCAGGAGCGCCGCGACCTGCTGGCCATGTGGGGAGCCGAGATCGTCCCGTCGCCGGCGGCCGGAGGCTCGAACACGGCCGTCCGTGTCGCCAAGGAGCTCGCCGCCGAGCACCCGGACTGGATCATGCTCTACCAGTACGGCAACCCGGACAACGCCGGCGCCCACTACGCCACCACCGGCCCCGAGATCCTCACGGACCTCCCGTCCATCACGCACTTCGTGGCCGGCCTGGGCACGACCGGCACCCTGATGGGCGTCGGCCGCTACCTGCGCGAGCACGTCCCGAACATCAAGATCGTCGCTGCCGAGCCGCGCTACGACGACCTGGTGTACGGCCTGCGCAACCTCGACGAGGGCTTCGTCCCCGAGCTGTACGACGCCTCGGTGCTGACCACCCGCTTCTCGGTCGGCTCCGCCGACGCGGTCACCCGTACCCGCGAACTCCTCCAGCAGGAAGGAATCTTCGCGGGCGTCTCCACCGGCGCCGCCCTGCACGCCGCGATCGGCGTCGGCCGCAAGGCCGTCGCCGCCGGAGAGAGCGCCGACATCGTCTTCGTGGTCGCCGACGGAGGCTGGAAGTACCTCTCGACGGGCGTCTACACCGCCGAGACGACCGAGGCCGCGATCGAGACCCTCCAGGGCCAGCTGTGGGCCTGACGCCCGCCTGAACCCCGGCCCCCGGCCCCCGGCGCCGCGTACCTCTGCGGGGCCGGGCCGGGCGCCCGACGGGCACGGCCCCGCACACCCCGCGGCAGCGCCCCGCTCACTCCGCCAGATGGCGCACCTGGTCCCACACCACCGGGTCCACCGCCCCCACCCGCCGCCGGAAGTCCCACACGGAGACCTCCCGCAGCTCGTCCGTCTCCAGGAAACTCGGACGCCCCTGCGCATCGCCCGCCACCCCGGGCGGCAGCGGGATCACGCCGGGCCGCTCGTCCCGGTACTTGCTCGTGATCTTCGCGACCAGCGCCGTGCCGTGCCCCGGACCGTGCCCCCGCACCCCGAGCACCAGGCACGGCCGGTCCTTGGCCCCGGGCCCGTCCTCGAACGGCACAGCCGCCCACCAGATCTCTCCCGCAACCGGCTGCGGCGCCCGTCCGGGAGCGTGCCCGGCCGGCCGCTGCCCCGGCGGACCGGCGGCCGCCGCACCCGGGCGGCCGGGCCCGCGCGGCCGGGCGCGCCCCGCCACCAGCGTCACCACTGCCAGCGCCACGAGCGCGGCCAGCGCAGGCCACCAGGACGTGTCCATGGCTCGACGGTAACCGCGCGGTCGCCCCCCGGCACGGCAACCCGTGCGGACCGTCGCCCCCGGGGGTGACTACGCAGGTGAGTTCCCCCACAACGGCCTGCCGCGGAGGAGCGACCGCCCCTTTCGCGCCTTACGCTCGACGCACGCACGGCCCCCCACGCCCACACGCACGGCCACCGCCGCCCGTATCCGCCCACGGAGGTTCCTGCTCCATGAAGCTCACCGTCGTCGGCTGCTCGGGTTCGTTCCCGTCCGCGGAATCGGCCTGCTCGAGCTACCTCGTCGAGGCCGACGGCTTCCGGCTGCTCCTCGACATGGGCAACGGCGCCCTCGGCGATCTGCAGCGCCACTGCGGTCTCTACGACCTCGACGCGATCTTCCTGAGCCACCTGCACGCGGACCACTGCATCGACATGTGCGCGTACTTCGTCGCCCGCTACTACCGCCACGAGGGCGGCCGCTGCGGCACCATCCCCGTGTACGGGCCCGAGGGCACCGAACGGCGCCTGACCACGGCGTACGAGGACGTGCCGGACGAGCGCTCCATGAGCGAGGTCTTCGAGTTCCGCACCCTGAAGTCCGGCAGCTTCGAGATCGGCCCCTTCCAGGTCCGCACCGAGAAGGTCGCCCACCCGGTCGAGGCGTACGGCATCCGGGTGGAGCACGCCGGCAAGGCGCTCACGTACTCCGGTGACACCGGCACCTGCGGGGCGCTCGCCTCGCTCGCCGAGGGCACCGACCTCTTCCTGTGCGAGGCCTCCTTCACGCACGGCAAGGAAGACATCCCGGACCTGCACCTCAACGGCCGCGAGGCCGGCGAGTACGCGCAGGCCGCGGGCGCCCGCCGGCTGGTGCTCACCCACATCCCGCCGTGGACGGACGCCGCCCGCAACCTCGCCGACGCCCGTGCGGCCTACGACGGCCCGGCGGAACTGGCCCACGCCGGCGCGGTCTACGAGATCTGACCCCGGTACGACCCGAACGGCCGCGGCGTCGGACACGAACGGCTGCGGCGTCGGACACGAACGGCCGAAGCCCCCGCCCTTCACAGTGAAGGGCGGGGGCTTCGGCCGTTCGGGGGCGTTCGTGCCCGGCGTGCCTACTTCGCCTCGGCCTTGAGGATCTCGGCGAGCTCCTCGTCGGACTCGCGGCCCGGCGTGGGGAGGTTGAACTTGGTGATCGCGAAGCGGAAGACCACGTAGTAGACCGCCGCGAAGCAGAGGCCGACACCCGCGAGCATCCACGGCTTCTCGGCGATGCCGAGGTTCAGCAGGAAGTCCACCAGGCCGGCGGAGAAGCCGAAGCCGTCACGCATGCCCAGGGCCCAGGTGAGGGCCATCGAGATACCGGTCAGCACCGCGTGGATCGCGTACAGGACCGGGGCGATGAACATGAACGTGAACTCGATCGGCTCGGTCACACCGGTGACGAACGAGGTCAGCGCGAGCGAGAGCATCATGCCGCCGACGACCTTGCGGCGCTCGGGGCGGGCGCAGTGGGTGATCGCGAGGCAGGCCGCCGGGAGGGCGAACATCATGATCGGGAAGAAGCCGGTCATGAACTGTCCGGCGGTCGGGTCGCCGGCGAGGAAGCGGGCGATGTCGCCGTGGACGGCACCGGTGGCACCGTCGAACGAGCCGGCCTGGAACCACGGGAAGGAGTTCAGCAGGTGGTGCATGCCGATCGGGATCAGCGCACGGTTGGCGATGCCGAAGAGGCCCGCGCCGACGGCGCCGGAGCCGGTAAGCCACTCGCCGAAGTTGTGCAGACCCGTGCCGAGGACCGGCCAGATCAGGCCGAAGACGATGCCGGTCAGCAGACCCGCGAGCGCCGACAGGATCGGGACCAGGCGGCGGCCGCCGAAGAAGCCCGCCCAGTCGGGCAGCTTGGTCCGGTAGAACTTCTGGTACAGCAGGGCCGTGATGATGCCCATCACGACACCGCCGAGCACACCGGCGTTGACCGCGGCGTCCACCATGACGATCTTGCCGTCGACCACCTTGGCGACCTGGGGAAGGTTGCTGTCGGTGAAGGTGCCGAGCACGGCCTTGAAGACCAGGTAACCCGTGACGGCCGCGAGCGCGGTCGAACCGTCCGACTTCTTCGCGAAGCCGATCGCGATGCCGACGGCGAACAGCAGCGCCATGTTGTCGAGGATCGCGCCGCCACCGGCGGCCATGTAGCCGGCGATCTTCGTCACGAACGTCGGGAAGACGTCGGCGTCGCCGAGCATGTCGCCCGCGCCCAGCCGGAGCAGGAGCGCGCCGGCAGGCAGTACCGCGACGGGGAGCATGAGGCTACGGCCGATGCGCTGCATGACAGCCATCGCGCCGGAGCCCTTCTTCTTCTCAGCCGCGGGGGCGGCAGCCGTGGACACAACTTCCTCCAGGAGGCAAGGCGCCGCCGGAGGACAAGCAACGGGGGACGGCGGCGTCTCAGGAAATGGGGGTACGCGGTCCCGGAACCGGGCGCGTGGTCTACACCAATGCGTGGTGTAGACCAGTTGTAACACGGTGAGGGTTAGATAAGGAACCTTCGTTTTCCTGTGGTCTACACCACATGGAGTCCGCTGCCCGTCCGTACCGGGTCCAAGGGCCCGTCCCCTGCCCCACCGCCTCAAGTCGGGTCTTTCCGCAGGTCAGCGCGGGTCGGAGGAGGATCGGGGGCCGGGTCGGTGACGGTTCGGCGACGGTCCGTGTGGTCGGCCGGCCGGCAGGCCGGGCATGGCGAAGGCCCTCGGGCCCGGGATCCGAGGGCCTTGGGCCCGAGCGGGAAAAGGGGGCCATTCCGCAGGCCGGTGCGCTACTTGACGTTCTCCCGCTCCATCTCCTCGATCTCCTCGTCCGACTCGCGGCCCGGCGTCTTGAGGTCGAACTTCGTGATGGCGAAGCGGAAGATCGCGTAGTAGACCACCGCGAAGGCCAGGCCGATCGGGATGATCAGCCACGGCTTGGTGGCCAGGCTCCAGTTGATGACGTAGTCGATCAGACCGGCCGAGAAGCTGAAGCCGTCCTTCGCGCCCAGCGCCCAGGTCACCGCCATCGAGACGCCCGTCAGTACCGCGTGGACCGCGTACAGCGCCGGTGCGATGAAGAGGAACGAGTACTCGATCGGCTCGGTGATGCCCGTGACGAACGACGTCAGGGCGACCGAGAGCATCAGGCCGCCGACCTCCTTGCGGCGCCGCGGCTTGGCGCAGTGCGTGATCGCCAGGGCGGCGGCCGGCAGCGCGAACATCATGATCGGGAAGAAGCCGGTCATGAACTGGCCGGCGTCCGGGTCGCCGTTCAGGAACATCGCGATGTCGCCGTGCACGACCGTGCCGTCCGGCTTGGTGAAGCTGCCGAACTGGAACCACACCGGCACGTTCAGGAACTGGTGCAGGCCGATCACCAGCAGGGCGCGGTTGGCCACGCCGAAGATGCCCGAGCCCCAGGCGCCGAGGCCCACCAGCCAGTCGGAGAAGCTCTCCAGGGCGTCGCCGATCGGAGGCCAGATGCCCAGGCAGATGACGGCGAAGGCGATCGCAACGAACGACATGATGATCGGGACGAGCCGGCGGCCGTTGAAGAAGCCCAGCCAGTCGACCAGCTTCACCCGGTGGAAGCGCTGCCAGAACCACGCCGCCAGCAGGCCCATCACGATGCCGCCGAAGACCCCCGGATTCTGGAACGTGTACTCGGCGAAGGAGTCGTCCGCCCCCAGGCAGCCGCCCCCCACGTCCGTGGTCCCCGACGGGCAGTCCTCGGGGAAGGCGCGCAGGACCGCCCGGTAGACGAGGAACCCCACCGCCGCGGCCAGGGCCGTCGAGCCGTCCGCCTTCTTGGCCATGCCGATCGCGACACCGATGCAGAACAGGAGCGGCAGCCCGAGGTCGGCGTTCAGCAGGGCCCCGCCCGCGCTCGCCATCACCTTGGCGACATCGGTCCAGCCGAGGCCCTCGTCGCCGAACATGTCCGGCTGGCCGAAGCGGTTGAGGATGCCCGCCGCGGGCAGGACCGCGATCGGCAGCTGAAGGCTGCGGCCCATCTTCTGCAGCCCCTGGAACAGGCCGTTCCACCACTTCTGCTGAGGCACTGCTGCCGCGCTGCTCGCGCTCATCGGCATCCTCCCTGACCGGCCCGTTTTGGCGGTTGCCGCACACTGGTGTAGACCAGTTGTCGATGCGGTCGCAGAAGACCCGCCCCAGGGCAGCCTGCTGTTGATCGTCATCATTCGGCAGACGCCGGACTTGCGCTCGCGAAGATGGGCCAACCGTGGGTTACCGTGACGAAGCGGACCACGGCTCCTGCCAAGCGGGCCGCCGAGACTCGTTCCTGAGACACAGGGAGAACAGACACATGGCCACCAAGGCTGAGAAGATCGTCGCCGGGCTCGGCGGAATCGACAACATCGAAGAGGTCGAGGGCTGCATCACCCGCCTCCGTACCGAAGTTGTCGACCCGGGCAAGGTCGACGAAGCCGCCCTGAAGTCCGCCGGCGCCCACGGCGTCGTCAAGATGGGCACCGCCATCCAGGTCGTCATCGGCACCGACGCCGACCCGATCGCCGCCGAGATCGAAGACATGATGTGAGCTGAGCCCCCGGCTCGCCCACCCCGACGCAGGCCCCGCCCGGAACCCCGGCCGGGGTCTTCGCGTACCTGCACAACGACTACGCTCGGAAGCATGTCTCGCATCGACGGCCGCACGCCCGAACAGCTCCGCCCGGTCACCATCGAACGCGGATGGAGCAAGCACGCAGAGGGCTCCGTCCTCATCTCCTTCGGCGACACCAAGGTCTTCTGCACCGCCTCCTTCACCGAAGGCGTCCCGCGCTGGCGCAAGGGCAGCGGCGAAGGCTGGGTCACCTCCGAGTACTCGATGCTCCCCCGGTCCACCAACACCCGCGGCGACCGCGAATCCGTCCGCGGCAAGATCGGCGGCCGCACCCACGAGATCTCCCGCCTCATCGGCCGCTCCCTGCGCGCCGTCATCGACTACAAGGCCCTCGGCGAGAACACCGTCGTCCTCGACTGCGACGTCCTCCAGGCCGACGGCGGCACCCGCACCGCCGCCATCACCGGCGCCTACGTCGCCCTCGCCGACGCCGTCGCCTGGGGCCAGCAGAAGAAGCTGATCAAGGCCGGCCGCAAGCCGCTCACCGGCACCGTCGCCGCCGTCAGCGTCGGCATCGTCGACGGAGTCCCCCTCCTCGACCTCTGCTATGAAGAAGACGTCCGCGCCGAAACCGACATGAACGTCGTCTGCACCGGCGACGGCCGCTTCGTCGAGGTCCAGGGCACCGCCGAAGGCGAGCCCTTCGACCGCAAGGAACTCAACGCCCTCCTCGACCTCGCCGCCGGCGGCTGCGCCGACCTCGAAGCCATCCAGCGCGGAGCCCTCGACCTCTGACGGAACGCCAGTCGGGGACCGACGGCAACCGACCGGAGCCCCCCGGCGTCTCCATGGGTACGGGCGTACAGTTCGACGCTGTGCGCCCGTCCGCGTACCCGATCCCTGGGGGGAACCACATGGCCATACGTCATCGCCGCACCGCCGCCGTCGCCGTTGCCGCGCTCCTCGCCTTCCCGGCCGTCGCCGCCTGCTCCGCGATCGACACGGCCGTCGGCTGCGCGAAGACGGCCGTCGCCGTCTCCGACGCCGTCAACGACCTCCAGCAGGCCATCTCCCAGGCCGGCAACAGCCCCGAGGACGCCAAGAACGCCCTCGACCAGATCGAGAAGAGCCTCAACGACGTCGGCGACAAGTCCGACAACGCCGACATCGGCAAGGCCGTCGACTCGATCGCCGCCGGGGTCTCGAACGTCCGCACCGCCATCGACAAGGGCGACGCCACCCCGGACCTCACCCCCATCACCGACGGGGCCACCGAACTGAGCAAGGTGTGCTCCCCGGGATAATCGGGGCATGACCCGCCTCATCCTCGCGACCCGCAACGCGGGCAAGATCACCGAACTCCGCGCGATCCTCTCCGACGCCGGCCTGCCGCACGAGCTGGTCGGCGCGGAGGCGTACCCGGAGATCCCGGACGTCAAGGAAACCGGCGTCACCTTCGCCGAGAACGCCCTCCTCAAGGCCCACGCCCTCGCCCAGGCCACCGGACTCCCGGCCGTCGCCGACGACTCCGGCCTGTGCGTCGACGTCCTGAACGGCGCCCCCGGCATCTTCTCCGCCCGGTGGGCGGGATCCCACGGAGACGACGCGGCGAACCTCCGCCTCCTGCTGGCCCAGCTCTCGGACATCGACGACGTCCACCGCGGCGCCCACTTCGCCTGCGCCGCGGCCCTCGCCCTCCCCGACGGCACCGAGCGCGTGGTCGAGGGCCGCCTGACGGGCACCCTCCGCCACACCCCGTCCGGCACCGGCGGCTTCGGCTACGACCCGATCCTCCAGCCGGCGGGCGAGACCCGCACGTGCGCGGAGATGACGGCAGCCGAAAAGAACTCCATCTCCCACCGCGGCCAGGCCTTCCGGGCGCTGGTGCCGGTGGTGCGGGAGCTGCTGGGCTGAGGTGGCGAAAGACAACGGCCTGTGAATCGGACTTTCGATTCACAGGCCGTATTGGGTGCGGCGGAAGGGATTCGAACCCTCAAGCCCGTTCAAGGGCCACAGATCCTAAGTCTGCTGCGTCACCATTGCGCCACCGCCGCTAGCCGCCTGTCATGATAGCGGCAGGCGGCTCAGTGGCGGGCGACAGATCAGAGCGCGGGTCGGCGGCGCCCCCCGCGGCACCAGGTGCTGGTAATCGCATGGCAGTTGGGACACGGCAGCCGGAGATTTCCGCGCCGGTCGTCGCTCCAGTCGCCGTCGATGTGATCCACTTCGAGCAGGAGCGGCTCTCCTCGCCACAGTGCCTCCGGTCCGCACAGTGCGCAGTGCTCGCTCGACCCGCTCTCCGGGAGAGCGCGCCGGAGTTGCCGGTTCGGAATCCGGGTGGCGTGCGACGAGGCGGCAATGCGAAGGATCTCCTCCGGCTTGCGGCGGCGCCGATTGTCCCGCATCCCCTCCGTTCGCCTCTGGCCGGTGAAGTGAGAGGTGTCGATGCCGAAGGACCTCACCTTGCGGCCGATGTGGGCGTGATGGCCGCCCACGGTCTCCAGGCCGAGCTGGCGCAGCACCTCGTACATCTTGCCGGAGACTGCCACGGCCTCGGCCAGGGTGCCTCGCTCGGCGTCCGAGACGTGCTCGCCGCCTGTTCCAGCCGTTCCCTCGTGTACGGGCTCACCGGCATGCCGATACTCCTCCCCGGCTGCGTGTGCGACTCTCGCATGGAGTAGCGGACCGATAGTCGGACGGTTACGACTCTGTTCGTCCGATAAGCGGAGCGGCCCGCGCCGGATAGGACGTTGTTGGTCCGGATCGGGGCGGGCCGCTCGTGGTCGGGCGTGGGCCGTCAGATGCCGAGGTCCTTGATGATCTTGGCGACGTGGCCGGTGGCCTTCACGTTGTAGAGGGCGCGCTCGACCTTGCCGTCCTCGTCCACGATCACGGTGGAGCGGATGACGCCCGTCACCGTCTTGCCGTACAGCTTCTTCTCGCCGTACGCGCCGTACGCCTCCAGGACCGCCTTCTCGGGGTCGCTGACGAGCGTGACCTTCAGGTTCTCCTTCTCGCGGAACTTCGCCAGCTTCTCCGGCTTGTCCGGGGAGATGCCGATCACGTCGTAGCCGGCGCCCGCCAGGACGTCGAGGTTGTCGGTGAAGTCGCACGCCTGCTTGGTGCAGCCGGGGGTCAGCGCCGTCGGGTAGAAGTACACGATCACCTTGCGGCCCTTGTGGGCGGCGAGCGAGACCTCGTTGCCGTCCGCATCGGGCAGGGTGAAGGCGGGTGCGGGGTCGCCCGGCTGGAGTCGCTCGCTCATCTCTCACAGTCTCCTTGGAAGGGTGGCAGTACCTCACGAGCGTAAGCTGACAGACTGTCCACGTCGGACTACGCCCACACACCATCCACGGAGGCAGCGCGGTGTCGGAAGTCAGGACCCCTGCGCAGATCGAGGCGGACATCATCCGCAGGCGCGAGCAGCTCGCGGAGACGCTCGACGAGATCGGCGTGCGCATGCACCCCAAGACGATCATCGGGGACGTCAAGGCACGAGTGGCGTCGACCGTCGATCAGACGGCGGGACGGGCGTTCGTCGCCGTCAACCGCACCGTCACCGACCTGAAGGCCGGTTTCCGGCACGAGGACGGGGCGCCGCGCGTCGAGCGCATCGTGCCTGTCGCGCTCCTCGCCGTCGGCGTCGTCGGACTGCTCGCGCTGTCGGCGCGGCGCAAGCGCTGATGAAGCGCACCCTTCGGCGTAGCGCGGGCCCGCAGGCAGGTAGGTTTTTCGCGTGAGCGAGAACCCCACCCACGACAAACTGCCCATCCGGATGCTGCACGACCGTGTGCTGGTCCGGTCCGATTCTCCCGAGGGGGAGCGGCGCTCCGGCGGCGGCATCCTCATTCCGGCGACCGCGGCCGTGGGCAAGCGGCTGGCCTGGGCCGAGGTGGTCGCGGTCGGGCAGAACGTGCGGACCGTGGAGCCGGGCGACCGGGTGCTGTACGACCCGGAGGACCGTGCCGAGGTCGAGGTCCGCGGGGTGGCGTACGTGCTGATGCGCGAGCGCGACCTGCACGCGGTGGCCGCGGAGCGGCTGGAGGGGTCGGAGGACTCCACCGGGCTGTACCTCTGACGGCTCCACGGCCTCTGACGGTGAGTGTGCGGGAAGGGCCGGTGACCTTGTCACCGGCCCTTCCCGCGTCTGTCAGTGCAGGGCCTTCAGGCCGACCACGCAGCCGACGATGCCGGCCAGCATGAGCAGCTTCAGTACGGAGACGGGTTCGCCGTCGAAGACCATCGCGTAGGTGACGGTCAGGACCGCGCCTATGCCGACCCACACGGCGTAGCCCGTGCCGACGGGCAGGGTGCGCAGGGCGAAGGCGAGTCCGGCCATGCTGAGGGCGAGGCCGACGCCGAAGACGATGGTGGGGGCGAGGCGGCTGAAGCCTTCGGACTTGCCGAGGGCGGTCGCCCAGACTGCTTCGAGTACGCCGGAGACGATGAGCACGAGCCAGGCCACGGTGAAACTCCCTGGCACCGTCTTGTCATGTCCGGGTACGGCACCCCTCGTCCGGAGGCCGTTCTCCGGCCTCCCTTCGACCATCTCACACGGGGGAAGGCGGGGCAAACAGCCCCGCCTTCCTCATGATCAGGCCCGGTCCCGGTTCGTCCTGCGCGCCCGGCTCCCGGCTAGCCCGTCGGGTCCGCGCCGCCGGTGGCTCCGCTGTCGCCACCCCCGGTGGTCGTCGTACCGCCCGTGATCGTGCCGCCCCCGGTGGCCCCGCCCTGCGTGTTGCCGCCGCCGGTCGTGCCTCCTGTGTCGCTGCCGCCCTGGGTGCCCCCGCCGCCGGTGTCCGTGCCTCCGGTCGTGCCGCCGCCGGTGTCGTTGCCTCCGGTCGTGGTGCCGCCCTGGGTGCCTCCGCCTCCGGTGTTCGTACCGCCGGTGGTGTTCGTACCGCCCGTGTCGTTGCCGCCGTTGGTGCCGCTGCCGCCCTGGTTGTTGCCGCCGCCGTTGGTGGTCCCGCCGCGGTTGCCGCCGTTGCCGTTGGTCCCCCCGTCGGTGCCGCGGGTGTCGTTGCCGCCGTCGGTGGTCCCCCCGTCGGTGTCCGAGGAGTCGCGGGTGGGGTCCGGCGGGGCGACCGGGGCGCTGCCGACCATGGTCTCCAGGTCGAACTCGACCGGGTCGCTGTCCGCGAGCGCGGCCTTCGTGTACGCGGCCCAGACCCGGCCGGGGTAGCCGCCGCCGTTGATCCGGCTCTCGCCCAGTGCCCCGTACAGCTCCTCGTGGGTGCCGGTGTCCGGGTCCTGGCCCATGATCGAGACGACCGTGGCCAGGTCGGGGGTGTAGGCCGCGAACAGCGCCGACTTGTCCTTCTCGCCGGTGCCGGTCTTGCCGGCGGCCGGGTGGTCGGAGTCGAGTGCCGCGCGGGCGGTGCCGTTCTCGACCGTGCTGACCAGCATCGAGGTCGTGGTGTCGGCCGCCTCGCGGCTGATCGCGCGCTGCGAGCCGCGCTTGGGCAGCTCGACGGCCGTGCCGTTCTTGGAGACCTTCTCGACGATCGTGTACGGGGTGTACTCGCCGTGCGCGGCGAGGGTCGCGTACGCCTGGGTCATGTCGAGGACGCTGGCGGTGGCGGTGCCCAGGGCCATGGCGGGGCCGGTGCCGATGTTCGGCGTGTTCTCGGGGATGCCGAGGGCGTACGCCGTCTCCTTGATCTTGTCGGCGCCGACGTCCACGGCCATCTGCGCGTAGACGGAGTTGACGGACTTCTCGGTGGCCTTGCGGACCGTGATGTCGCCGTAGTCGACGTGGTCCTCGTTCTCCGGGGCGTAGTGCCCGCCGTCCCAGCCGGTGACGGGCCGCTGGCTCGCGCCGCTGTAGACGGTGTTCGGGGTGATCAGCCGGCCGTCCTGGGTGTGCGAGGTGTTCTGCACGGCCGCGGCGAAGACGAGGGGCTTGAAGGTGGAGCCGACCTGGTAGTCGCGGCGGGTGGCGTTGTTGACGTACTGCTTGGTGTAGTCGATGCCGCCGTAGAGGGCGACGACCTTGCCGGTGGCGGGGTCGATGGAGGCGCCGCCGACGCGGACGACGCGGTCCTTCTTGTTCTCCTTGGGGTCGAGCTCGCTCATGACCTCGTCCCGCACGGCTTCGACGAAGTCGCTCTGGCGCTTCTTCTCGATGGTCGTGGTGATCTTGTAGCCGCCGGCCGCGAGGGTCTTCTCGTCGATGATCTTGTTGCTGGTCAGGTAGTCCTTGACGGTCTCGACGAGGTAGCCGCGCTGTCCGGACATGCCGGCGGGGGTGCGCACCTTGCCGGGCTCGGGGAACTTCATCGCGGCGCGCTCGGCGGGGTCGAGCCACTTCTGCTTGACCATGCCGTTGAGCACGTAGTTCCAGCGGTCGAGCGCGCGGTCGCGGCTCTGCGGGTGGGCGACGACGTCGAAGGCGCTGGGGGAGTTCAGCAGGGTGGCGAGGTAGGCGCCCTCGCCGGTGGTCAGCTTGCTGACGTCCTTGCCGTAGTACGCCTGCGAGGCGGCCTGGATGCCGTACGCGTTGCGGCCGAAGTAGCTGGTGTTCAGGTAGCCCTCGAGGATCTCCTGCTTGGACTCTTCGCGACCGAGCTTGATCGCGATGAAGAACTCCTTGGCCTTCCGCTTGATCGTCTGTTCCTGGCCCAGGTAGTAGTTCTTGACGTACTGCTGGGTGATCGTCGAGCCTGACTGCTTGCCCTTGCCGGTGACGGTGTTCCAGGCGGCGCGCACCATGGCCTTGGGGTCGACCGCGCGCTCCTTGTGGAAGTCGCGGTCCTCGGCGGCCAGTACGGCCTCCTGGACGGTCTTGGGCACCTGGGCGAGCTGGACGTTGACCCGGTTGACCTCGCCGTCGCGGGCGAGCGGGGAACCGTCGGAGTACAGGTACACGTTGCTCTGCGCCACGGCGGCCTTGTTGGCCGCCGGGATCTCGACGAGCAGGTAGCCGGCGACGAGGGCGCCGCCGAGCAGCATCCCGCAGAGGACGAAGGCGCCGAGGAGCATCCGCCAGGTGGGGAAGATCCGCCGCCAGCCGGTGCGCTTGCGCTTCTGCTTCTTGGCCGCCTTGGCCGCTTGCTTCGCGGCCTTCTTCGCGGCCTTCTGCGCGGACTTGCCGCCGGAGGCGGCGACGCTGCCGTGGGTGACGGCCGTGGCGGCGGGCGTGGCGGCGGGCGTGGTGCCTGGCGCGTGGGTGCGGGCGGGGGCGGGGGAACTGGCAGGCGCGCTGGTGGGCGCGCTGGTGTGCGCGTTCGTGCGCGCGGTGGCCGCGCCGGCTGCCTTGGCCGGGCCGTCGGTCCTGGCTTCGGTCTTGACGTTGGTCTTGCCGTCGGCCTTGGCATCAGGTTTGACGTCCGTCTTGACGTCCGTCTTGACGTTGGTCGGGCCGCTCGCGTTGCCGGGCGCGGGGTTGTCTGCCTGCTGGTCCGGATCCCGGGGGGTCCAGCCCTGCTGGGGTGACTTGTCGCTCATGTCTCCAGGGACTCCTCGGCCGGCATCTCGCACCACGAAAGGGCGATATTTGTTGATCTGTACCCAGTGGAATACCGTAGCGCGCCCCTCCGGCCCTATTCGGTCGCGCAGGTTCCCCCGCCGCACTAAGCTCGGTCGCTTTGGTTGTTTCGGTCGTTCCCGTCGGCGACCTGCTCTGGGCGGCACGGGTTCAGACGGCCGGCTACCGGGATTGGTTGCCCCCTAAAAGAGACTCCGGCGACTTTGTCGCCGATTCGTGATCACGAGGGTGGTGGGGGAGTGCGGCTTTACCTCGCGGTCGTCGCGGGCGGCTTCCGGCGGTACGCGACGTACGGCGTGGCCACGGCGGCCGGGATCTTCACGAACACCGTCTTCGGCTTCATCGTTGCGTACACGTACGTCGCCCTTTGGGATGAACGGCCCGACCTCGGCGGCTACGACCAGGCGCAGGCCCTGACCTTCGTGTGGATCAGCCAGTCGCTGCTGGCCGCGGGCGCGCTCATCGGCGGCGGGTTCCAGGAGGAGCTGCAGGAGCGGATCCGTACCGGCGACATCGCGGTCGACCTGTACCGGCCCGCCGACCTCCAGCTGTGGTGGCTCGCCGCCGACCTAGGGCGGGCCGCCTTCCAGCTGCTCGCCCGCGGGG
The DNA here is from genome assembly GCF_055602345.1 of Streptomyces sp. NPDC037401. Taxonomy (NCBI): domain Bacteria; kingdom Bacillati; phylum Actinomycetota; class Actinomycetes; order Kitasatosporales; family Streptomycetaceae; genus Streptomyces; species Streptomyces sp. NPDC037401. The sequence continues at coordinate 4,352 of NZ_JBVJWO010000022.1, read as the reverse complement.
TGCCGCCGACCGTCGTGGGCGCGCTGGCCTTCGATCTGGCGCTGCCCGCCGATCCGGCGCGCTGGCTGCTCTTCCTCGTCTCCGTCTGGCTGGGGCTCGTGGTCAGCTTCGCGCTGCGGTACCTGGTGGGGCTGTGCGCGTTCTGGCTGCTCGACGGGTCGGGCGTCAACATGATGGCGCTGCTCGTCTCGATGTTCTGCTCGGGTGTGGTGCTGCCACTGAGCGTGTTCCCGGGGGCGTTCGGGGAGGTCGTACGGGCGCTGCCGTGGGCGTCGATGCTTCAGGTGCCGCTGGACGTCCTGCTCGGTGAGCACCTGGGGGCGGGTGCGGCGGGGCGGGCGCTCGGGTTCCAGCTCGCGTGGGCGGTGGTGCTGCTCGGTGCGGGGCGGTTGGTGCAGGCGGCGGCGACGCGGAGGGTGGTCGTTCAGGGTGGCTGACGCGGGGAGCGATGTTTCGGGGCGCGGAGTGGCGGGGCACGCAGTGGCGGGGCGCTGGGTGGTGCGTCCGGGGTTCGGGGAGCGGGCCGGGGTCGTCGCGCGGACACGGGACGGGATACGGGGATACGGGCTTATCGTCTCGATGTGGATCCGGTCGACGATGACGTACCGCGCGTCCTTCCTGCTCGCGCTGGCGGGCAGCATGGCGACCAGCGGGCTGGACTTCGTCGGCATCTACATCATGTTCCGGCACGTCGACGCCCTCGGCGGCTTCTCGCTGCCCGAGATCGCCCTGCTGTACGGGGCCTGCGCCGCCTCGCTGGGGCTGGCGGACCTGCTCTTCGGGAACACCGACCGGGTGGGCGCCCGGATCCGGGACGGCTCGCTGGACACCATGCTGGTGCGGCCGGTGCCGGTGTTCGCGCAGGTCGCGGCCGACCGGTTCGCGCTGCGGCGGCTGGGGCGGGTGGTGCAGGGCGTCGTCGTCATGGGCTGGGGCGTGGCGGCGGTCGACGTGTCGTGGACGTTCGGGCGGGTGGTCCTCGTCCCGGTGATGGTGCTCGCCGGGACCGCCATCTTCGCGGCGGTGCTGCTGGCCGGGGCGGCGTTCCAGTTCGTGGCCGGGGACGCGGCGGAGGTGCAGAACTCCTTCACGTACGGCGGCTGCACGATGCTGCAGTACCCGCCGACGGTCTTCGGGAGGGAGATGGTGCGCGGGGTGACCTTCGTCGTGCCGCTCGCCTTCGTCAACTGGGTGCCGGCGCTGTACGTCCTGGGGCGGCCGCAGCCGTTCGGACTGCCGTGGTGGGCGGCCTTTCTGAGCCCGCTGGTGGCGCTGATGGTGCTGGTGCCGACATCGGTGGCGTGGCGGGCGGGACTTCGTTCGTACCGGAGTACGGGGAGCTGAGCGATGGGTTCGGAATCGGGTGCGGGTGCGGGTGACGGTGAGGGTGTCGTCATCTCGGTGGACGCGGTGGAGAAGGTCTTCCGGGTGCGGAAGCGGACCGGCCTGCTGCGGCGGGAGCTGAGGGAGGTCCGGGCCGTCGACGGGATCAGCTTCGAGGTGCCGCGAGGCGAGATGGTCGGCTACATCGGGCCCAACGGGGCCGGGAAGTCGACCACCATCAAGATGCTGACCGGGATCCTGACCCCGAGCGGGGGGCGGGTGCGGATCGCGGGCATCGATCCTGCGCGCGAGCGGACCCGGCTGGCCCACCGGATCGGCGTCGTCTTCGGGCAGCGCACCACGCTCTGGTGGGACCTGCCGCTGAAGGACTCGTACGGGCTGATGCGGCGGATGTACCGGATCCCGGCGGCGCGGTACGCCGTGAACCTCGAACGGTGCGTGGAGTTGCTGGAGCTGGAGAAGCTGCTCGACGTACCGGTCCGCCAGCTGTCGCTGGGGCAGCGGATGCGCGGCGACATCGCGGCGGCGCTGCTGCACGATCCGGAGGTGCTGTACCTGGACGAGCCGACGATCGGGCTCGATGTGGTGAGCAAGGCGAAGGTACGGGGGTTCCTGCGGGACCTGAACGCCGAACGCGCGACGACGGTCCTGCTGACCACCCACGACCTCCAGGACATCGAGCAGCTGTGTGAGCGGGTCATGGTCATCGACCACGGGCGGCTGATGTACGACGGCCCGCTGGACGGCCTGCACTCGGTGGGGGAGAGCGAACGGACCCTGGTCGTGGACCTGGCGCGGGAGCTGCCGCCGGTGTCGGTGGAGGTGCCGGGGGTGCCGGTGCGGGTGGTGAAGGTCGAGGGGCCGAGGCAGTGGCTCGCCTTCCCGGCGGCGGCCTCGGCGGCGCCACTGGTGGCGGCGGTCGCGGCGAAGTACCCGCTGGTGGACCTGTCGGTGCGGGAGCCGGAGATCGAGGACGTGATCGCGCGGATCTACGCGGAGGGGGTGTGAGCCCTGTGTGAGACCTGCCGTCCGGCGGGAGTTGGTGCATAGGGTGAGGTCATGGTGAGGTCATGGTGCGGTCATGAGTGACGAGCTGCCCGAGCTGAGGGCGTCGGATGCCGACCGGGAGCGGGTGGTGGAGCGCCTGCGCGAAGCCGTTGCCGAGGGGCGGCTCGACATGGAGGAGTTCGAGGAGCGGGTGGAGGCCGCGTACAAGTCCCGTACGTACGCGGAACTGGAGCCGCTGACCCGCGACCTGCCGGCGGCGGGACAGCGGCCCGGTGCTGGTGCTGGTGCTGGCGTGGGCGTGGGCGTCGGTGAGTCCTCTGCAGGGGTGCCGGTGCGGGTGGGCGACGGGGCCGGGGCTGGGTCGGCGTCCGGTGTGGCGGTGGCCGTCATGGGGGCCTTCGAACGGAAGGGGCCGTGGACGGTCCCGCGCCGGATGACGGCGGTGGCCTTCTGGGGCGGCGGCAAACTCGACCTGCGCGAGGCGACCTTCGAGGCGCGCGAGGTGGTGCTGAACTGCGTGGCGATCATGGGTGGCATCGAGATCGTGGTCCCGCCGGGCGTGGAGGTCCAGGTCCAGGGCATCGGCGTCATGGGCGCGTTCGAAGAACGCCGGTCGGGTACGGACTCCTACGACTCCTACGGCTCCCACGGCTCCACAGATGTCCACCTGCCGGTCCCCGGGTCGGCCCCGCGGGTGGTGGTGACGGGCTTCGCGTTCTGGGGCGGAGTGGAGATCAAGCGAAAGTCGCGCCGGGGCGGAGGGAAGACGCTCTGACGGTGGGTCGGGGTTTGGACGGTTCTCCGTGGTCTGCCCGCATGTCTGAGTGTCCGTCCGTGCCGGGCCGGCCCGTCAAGGGCGCTCCCTTCGGTCGCGTCGCTTCGCGATTCCGCTTCGCTCCACCCTTGACCGCCCGTCCCGTCCCGGAAGTCCACAGACTTGCGAGCATCCCCCGGAGGGGGAGGGATGGCAGGGGGGACGGGCCACCACCCGGTGGGGTCGGCCCGCGCAGCGGGACGGGGGCGTGGGCCCGCCCTCCGGGCGGAAGGGCACGCGGCAGATCGCTACACGGTCCCGGTCGATTGGCGGCCGACGGACCGGCCGTGGCCAGGCATAGGCCGCCCACGATCGCTACACGGCCGAGGCCGTCTCGGCGACCACCGGCCCGTCTGCGGCCGGGCTAGGCCGCCTCCGATCGCTACGCAGCGGCGGTCGTCCGGCGGCAGCCGGGCCGTCCGTGGTTGTCGGATGCTGAGCTCGGCGTGGGCGATATCCGGTGCGAAGCGCTACCCAAGCGCGCGGAAGGCCCGTTGAGTCGCGTCCATGCCCCGACGGCTCACTTGGAGCGAGTGCAGCTCCCAACATCTCGCGGCCTCTGCCCGGCGGTGGTTGGTTCAGGGCGGGTGTGCGGCCGCGGGCCGGTGGGGCTGCGCCCGCGCTCCGCGCGGGCTGGGGATACCCACCCGCACCACCCGTGCGGTTGGGAGGGCATCGCTGAGGTCTCCCAGTGGTCGGCCACCCACCGTCGGCGGCCTTCCCGCCGTGCGCGCCTCCGTCTTGCGGCCTGACGGCCGTCCCACCGAGCTCTGCTGCTGACAGGCGTCTGCCGCCGGACGGCCGGGGCCGTCCGGCGGCCTATGCCCATCCCCGGCTGGCCGCCGGCCGCCAATCGACCGCGGCCGTGTAGCGATCGTGGGCGGCCTATGCCCAACCACGGCCGGTCCGGTGGCCGCTGAGACGGCCGGGACTGTGTAGCGATCGTGGGCGGCTTATGTCCGGCCACGGCCGGTCCGCCGACCGCCGATCGGCCTCGGCTGTGTAGCGATCTGCCGCGTGCCTTTCCGCCCGGAGGGCGGCACCCCGCGCCCCCGTCCCGCTGCGCGGGCCCAGGGGGACCAGCTCTGGGCCCCGTCCCCGCTGCCATCCCTCCCCCTCCGGGGGATGCTCGCAAGTCTGTGGACTTCCGGGACGGGACGGGCGGTCAAGGGTGGAGCGAAGCGGA